>JARXKP010000207.1 GCA_030271615.1 Pseudomonadota bacterium | reverse complement strand
ACCACTGCGCCGCAGCGCGGTAGATCACCGGCGTCTTGTGGCGCCAGCAGTGCGGATAGCTGTGCTGGAAACCTGAAGTGGCGAGCAATCGATTCGCACCGCGAAGCGTGTCGATGATCGCCGGGCACGCCTTCCAGATGAACTGCCCGCCGAACAGCGGCAGGCTGGCGTCGTACACGCCGCTGCCGGTCACCGGGTTCAGGATGTCGTCGATCGCCACACCGTGCGCGACGCACGAGTTGAAGTCGTCGACGCCGTAGGCCGGTGCTGCATGCACGAGGCCGGTGCCGTCGTCGGCAGTGGCGTAGTCGGCGAGATAGATCGGGCTCAGGCGGTCGTAGCCCTCATCGACGTGGGCCAGCGGATGGCGGAAATTGATGCCGTCGAGCTTTTCGCCCAGCGCCGTGCTGACCACCGTGCCCTGCAGGCCGTAGCGCTGCAGGCTGTCCTCGACGCGTGCAGACGCCAGCAGCAGCAGGCCGCGCTCGGTGTCGACCAGGCTGTACTCGAGCGCCGGGTTCAGGTTCAGCGCCTGGTTGGCCGGGATCGTCCAGGCGGTGGTGGTCCAGATCACTGCGAACGCGTCACGGTTCAGCGCAGGCAGCCCGAACGCCGCCGCCAGCCGATCGGGCTCGGCGCACAGGAAGGCCACGTCCAGCGTCTGCGAGGTCTTGTCGGCGTACTCGATCTCGAACTCTGCCAGCGACGAGCCGCAGTCGAAGCACCAGTAGACCGGCTTCAGCCCGCGGTAGACGTAGCCGCGTTCCATCACGCGCTTGAGCGTGCGGATCTCGCCGGCCTCGTTGCCGAAGTCCATCGTTCGGTACGGATGCGCCCAGTCCGCGAGCACGCCCAGGCGCTTGAAGTCGACCATCTGTTGCGCGATCTGCTCGGTCGCGTAGGCGCGGCTCTTGGCCTGCACCTCGGCGCGTGGCAGCTTGCGCCCGAAGGTCTTCTCGATCTGGTTCTCGATCGGCAGGCCGTGACAGTCCCAGCCGGGGATGTAGGTCGCGTCCATGCCTTTCAGCTGGCGCGCCTTGACGATCATGTCCTTCAGCACCTTGTTGACCGCATGGCCGATGTGGATCTGGCCGTTGGCATACGGCGGGCCGTCGTGCAGCACGAACTTCGGCGCGCCGCAGCGGGCCTCGCGCAGGCGCTGGTAGGTGCCTGCGTCGTCCCATTGCCTGACCCACCCCGGCTCGCGCTTGGGCAGATCGCCGCGCATCGGGAACGGCGTGTCCGGCAGGTTCAGCGTGGCGCGCAGGCCGGCGGAGGCGTCGGCGCTGGAGTTGGATTTTTCGGTGGACATGCTTCGGTCTCGACAGGTGACGATCGCGCGAGGCGCGTGGGCAGGAAGGCAGGGCGGTACGCGGTGAGCCCGGTGGCGTGGCGAAGGACGATCCCGACAGGACCGGTCGACGTCGGGGTGCCGCAGCGGTGCAGGCAGCGCGCACGAGGCGCAAGACTGCACCGGTCAAATTCGGTCGCGCGTGGTTTGCCGGTGCGTGGAGCCGTCCTCGCTGGCGAGGCGAGCGGGCCGAGCCAGGCTCAAAAACATCGACGGATTCTACTGGCGCGCTTCGTCGGAAAGCCGTTGCGCGGGCTGTGAGCCCGGGCTCGGCGAGGCGGTGATCCGTCTCGCGCAAAGGCATCGCCGCTCTGCGACGCAGGCAAGGGTTCGAGCGTGTCGATCGCCTTCCGACGGACCGGTAACACCTCGTTGCTCAGATTCCCATAAGTTTGGATTGCTAAAAACTGCACTGTTCGCAGGGTCAGCCGACGACATCGACGGCGCCCCGGAATTCACCTCAAGACAACGGAGACGTCGAACATGAATAAATCCTCTGGTCGTGCGCTGGCGCTCGCCGTCATTGGCACCGCTGTCAGCGCAGGTGCGTGGGCGCAGACCACCGTCAGTCCTCCCGGGCGACTCCTGGCATCGAATTGCTTTCAGTGTCACGGCACCAATGGCAAGGGTCCCGGTTTCGAGCGGCTCGCGGGCAAGTCGGCCAGCGAGTTGTTCAGCGAGATGAAGGAGTTCCAGTCCGGCAAGGAGGGCGACAACATCATGGCGCGCCACGTCAGTGGTTTTTCGGATGCCCAGTTGCGGGCGCTTGCCCAATGGCTGTCGACTCAACGCTGAAGGAGACCGAGATGCAAAGAAGATCGTTTCTGTGGTCTTCGGCCGCCGCTGGCCTGATGACCTTGCCCCAGTTCGTGCTGGCCGACGATGACGCGAAGCACAAGAAGGAAGGCCGCAACAACAAACAGCCTTCGACCAGCGCCTCGCCCGCGGCGGCCGTCGCGCCGCCGGCCGTTGCCAAGGCCCGCGTGATCGTGATCGGCGGCGGCATGGCTGGCGCCAGCGTGGCGAAGTACCTGCGCCTCTGGGGGAACACGGTCGATGTGACGCTGGTCGAGCGCAACCCGCAGTACCTGTCCAACATCATGAGCAGCCTGGTGCTGACAGGCCAGCGAACGATCTCCAGCCTCACCTTCGGCTACGACCTGCTGCAAAGCCGCTACGGCGTGCGGGTCGTGTTCGGCGATGTGGTCGAGGTGGATCCGATCCGGGCGAGGGTGCGGCTGGCCACCGGGGCGTGGCTGGAGGCCGACCGCATCGTCATGGCGCCCGGCATCGAATTCGATGCGGTACCGGGTCTGGACGATGTCAATCTGATGCCGCATGCATGGAAAGCGGGTGCGCAGACCACGCTGCTGGCGAAGCAACTGGCCGCGATGCCCACCAACGGCGTGGCGGTTCTGACGATCCCGAAAGCCCCGTATCGCTGTCCTCCGGGGCCCTATGAACGAGCCTGCCTGATCGCTGACTGGATGAAGGCGAACAAGCCGCGGGCCAAACTGATCGTGCTGGATGGCAACCTCGACATCGTCACCGAGAAGGACAATTTCTCGCAGGCGTTCTTCGGTTTGCACGCCAGCGTCATCGACTACCGCACCAGTGTCGAGATCTCTTCCGTGGACACCCGCCAGATGATGGTCTACACGAACTACGGTGCCTTCAAGGCCGATGTCGTCAACCTGATCCCCACGCAGCGCGCGGGCGGCCTGGTGGCCAGCACCGGCCTCGCCACTGCCAACGGCGGTCGCTTTGCACCGGTGGACGTGCTCAGCTACGCGAGCACCGTCGCGCCGAATCTGCACGTCATCGGTGATTCGAGCGCCACCACCCAGCCGAAAGCCGGCCACATCGCCAACCAGGAGGCCAAGGTCTGCGCCGATGCGCTGGCCCGCATCTTCGAAGGGCAGGCTCCCGATCCGGCCCCGGTCACCAACTCGGCGTGTTATTCGACGATCACGCGGACGCAGGCGTCGTGGTTGACCGCCGTTTTCCAGTACGACCCGGTGGCCCGTGTCATGGTGCCGGTGGCCGCTTCCGCTGCCGCGTCGGTGGGATGGAAGAGCGGCAACTTCAAGCAGATGAACGAGTGGTACGACGCATTGATGGCCGACACGTTTGCGTGAATCGGGTCCGGTGCCGCCGGCACGGTGCCGGTCCCATTCGACTTGACAGACGCCCTCTCCTGGCGGCTTGGTGAAGCTCGCGGTCTGAACGGACTATCGTTCACGCCGACGTTGCTTTCAAGGAGTTGCTGATGGGCTGGTTCTCGAAGAAGGAAGACGGATTTTTCCTGGCCACGGTGGTGCCGAACGGAGAAGGCGCACGGGTCGAGAGATTCCTCGGCGTGGTCAACGGCGAGGCGATCATCGGCGCCAACATCTTCCGCGACATGTTCGCGTCGATACGTGACGTGGTCGGTGGGCGCGCGGGCGGCTATGAGCGGGGGCTTGCGGGTGCGCGCGACGCGGCGCTCGACGACATGAAGGCTGCGGCGAAGGAACTCGGCGCTGACGGCATTGTCGGCATCGATTTCGATTACGCGGTGCTGGGCGAGACCAACGGGATGATGATGGTGGCCGTCAGCGGGACAGCGGTGAAGATGGCCTGATCGTCCAGTCCGCGGGCGGTCCTCGCTTCATGGCATCAGGTCCGTTTCGCGATCCACGCGCGCGCGTCGACCTCGTCGCGCGCGATGCCGGCGCGCAACGCGTCCAGCGACTCGTAGCGCCGTTCGTCGTGCAGCTTGTGCAACAGGTCGACGCGGATGCAGCGCCCGTAGGCGCCCTCGCTGCCGAGTGACTCGGGCCAGTCGAAGCAATGGGTCTCCAGCAGCACCCGGCCAGCGTTCTCGACGGTCGGTCGCACACCCAGGCTGGCGACACCCCACAGCGGCTTCGCGTCGGGCGTGAGCCCGTGCACCTGCACGATGAAGATGCCCATCGCAGCAGGCCGCGTGTGCGGGAAGCGCAGGTTCAGCGTGCGAAAGCCGAGTTCGCGACCGAGCTTGCGGCCGTGCACGACGTGGCCGCTGATGCTGTACGGTCGTCCTAGCAGCGCACTGGCACGCGGCATGTCGCCGGCAGCCAGCGCATCGCGCACCGCCGAGCTCGACACGCGCAGGCCGCGCACCTCGTAGCTGAGCATGCGGGCCACGTCGAACCCTTGACCCGGGCCTTGCACCTGGCCTGCGGCGTCGAGCATCGCGTAGTCGCCAGCTCGTTTCGCGCCGAAGCAGAAGTCGTCGCCGACCAGCACGTAGCGCGCGCGCAGACCGCGCACCAGCACGTCGTCGATGAAGGCTTGCGGCGGCAGCGCGGCGAAGCGGTCGTTGAACGGCACGACGATCGCCTGGTCGACGCCGCAGCGCTCGAGCTCGCCGAGCTTGTCGCGCAGCGTCGAGATGCGGGCCGGTGCCCGATCGGGCTGGCCGGCGCGTGCCGCGAAGTGGTCGCGCGGATGCGGCTCGAAGGTCAGCACGCAACTCGGCAGGCCGCGGTGCTGCGCCTCGTTGCGCAGCAGGGCCAGCATGGCCTGATGGCCGCGGTGCACGCCGTCGAAGTTGCCGATCGTCAGGGCGCAGGCCGGTGCCATTCCGGGATGGTTGAACCCTCTGAAAAGACGCATGTCGCGATTATTGCGACGGCGCTGACGGGGTTCTTGCGGCTGTCGCCTCTGCAGGGACGGGCGTGATGGCTTTCGGCCCGGCGAGCCAGCGCCATTGGCCCGGCGCCAGATCGGCCGGCAGCACGAGGGCGCCGTAGCGGCTGCGGTGCAGCGCCTCGACGCGGTTGCCCACCGCCGCCACCATCCGCTTGACCTGGTGGTACTTGCCTTCGGTCAGCGTCATGCGCAGGCCGTGGAGTTCGCCCAGTTCCGGTGCTTGCGGTCCCTCGAACGCACCGGTGGCTTCCGCCGCTGCGGCACGCACCGGCACCGGGTCGTCGATCAAGGTCACGCCGCTAAGCAATTGCTGCACCTGCTCGGCGGTCACCGGGTGCTTGCAGCCGATCTCGTAGACCTTGGGCACGTGGTGCTTGGGCGAGGTCCAGCGGTGGATCAGCGCGCCATCGTCGGTCATCAGCAGCAGGCCGGTGGTGTCTTCGTCGAGGCGGCCTACCGCCTGCACATCGCGGCGGCGCAGCGGCGGGGGCAGGAGGCTGTAGACGCTCGGGTGGTGCTTGGGTTTTTGAGAGCACTCGTGCCCGGCCGGCTTGTTCAGCACGATCAACGCCTTCTCGCGGAACGGCCACGGCTCGCCGCGCACCGTGAACTGCAGGCCCTCTTGATCGAAGTCCTCGAACGGGTCGTGGCACACCGTGCCGGCGATCGTGACGAAGCCCGAGACGATCAAGCCCTCGCATTCGCGGCGGGGGCCGAAGCCCTGCGAGTACAGCACCTGGGAGAGCTTCATGGTCGCCGGTCGAGCGTCATGCGATCGTTCTCGCGCTTCATCTGAAACCGGTTCAGGTAGTTGTTGCCGAGCAGGATGTACGGCATCGACATCGGCAGCACCGCAGCCTCGACGTTGTAGACCTGCACATCGCCGATGCGCACGCTGTTCAGCGAGGTGCGGTATCCCGTCACCGTGCCGTTGGCCGTGCTGCCCGAGAAGCGCTCGCCGTCCTTGTATTTCAGCCCGATGCGGTCGGCTTCTGCCGCGCCCATCGCGATGGTGGTGGCGCCGGTGTCGACCATGAACTGCACCGACTTGCCATTGATGCTGCCGCCACTGGTGAAGTGCCCGCCGAGGCCGGCGGTCAGCACGATCTGATCACCGCCACCTTCGCTGTTGGCGCCGCCCAGGCTGACCGGCGAGCCGCCCAGCGCCAGGGTCTGGCGCTTGCCGCCGACCTCGATCACGGCGGTGCTCGGGTTCACGCTGACCAGCCGCACGCCGGACTGCGTGGTGCCCGAGGCCACGGTGCGCGGCGTGCCGTCGATCACCAGCAGCGCCTTGTCACCCATGTGGCCGCTGAACGAAACACTAGATCG
>JARXKP010000206.1 GCA_030271615.1 Pseudomonadota bacterium | reverse complement strand
CGCGGCGGCATGTAGACCTCACCGCCATCGGATTGCAGGCGGTCGGTCAGCAGCGCGAACAGGCTCGACTTGCCGGCTCCGTTGCGGCCGACCAGACCGACGTTCTCGCCGGGTTGAATCGTCACCGACGCGGCATCGAGGATCAGTTTCGTGCCGCGGCGCAGCGTCACATCCTTCAGCGTGATCATGGCTTGACGTCCCGCCAGGTTTCGCTCCGGCGCGCCCAGCGAACCAGCGCTTCGCGGCTCACCAGCAGCACCGCGCTGTCGCCCGCGCTGGTTTCCAGCCAGGCCACCTCGAGGCGGCGAAACGCGCTTTCGAAATGCCCGCGCTCGTTGCCGATCTCGAGCACCAGGACGCCGATGTCGCTGAGCTTTGCGGCGGCATCGCGGATGATGCGCCGCACCAGGTCCATGCCGTCCTCGCCACCGGCCAGCGCCAGCGCCGGCTCATGCCGATACTCCTCGGGCAACGCCGCCATGCTGTGTGAATTGACGTAGGGCGGGTTGCACAGGATCAGGTCGTACGGACCGCCCACGCTGTCCAGCAGGTCGGACTTCATCAGCGTGATGCGCTTGGCCAGCTTGTGGCGTTCGACATTGATCTTCGCGACCGCGAGTGCATCGTCGGACAGATCGCAGGCGTCGACCTCGACCTCCGGGTAGGCCATCGCGGCGATCACAGCGAGGCTGCCGTTGCCGGTGCACAGGTCGAGCACGCGATGCGTGCTGTCGGACAACCACGTGTCGAGCGTGCCCTGGTCTTCGCCGTCGACCAGCAGTTCGGCGATGAACGAGCGCGGCACGATGACGCGCTCGTCGACATAGAAGGGCACGTTCTGCAGCCAGGCCTCGTGCGTCAGGTAGGCCGCCGGCTGGCGGGTCTCGATGCGACGGGTCACCAGCGCGACAGCCTTGGCTTCCTCGTCGGCCGACAGCTCGCGCTTCGCGTGTGCTTCGAGCGCGTCGAGGTCCATGGACAGGCTCCACAACACCAGCCAGGCGGCTTCGTCGAAGGCGTTGGCAGTGCCGTGCCCAAATGAAACGCCCGCCTTTTTGAGGCGGGCGGCTTCGCGCGTGATCAGATCGAGGAGTGTCATGACGTTGGAGGTTGCATGGTTGTTTGTGGGCTGTGTCGCACAGGGCTGTCGCCCGCATCGATCACAAGCGACTCAATGGCGACGAGCGCGTGTTCAGCGGCTCCGGACGCACGTCGAGCGTGATCTCGGTGAAGCTGGCGCCGTCGTCGACTTCTTCTTTCTTCGCCGTGATGCGAGACACCGGCGACATGTCGTTCTGCAGGCGCCACATCAGGTTGGTCGGCGAGTCGGCGAAGGCCAGGCCTTCTTCGCGCGTGATCGTTCCCTCGGTGATCAGGCGGGCGAGGTCCTGCTCGAAGGTCTGCGAACCTTCGGCCATCGATTTTTCCATCGCTTCGCGCACGCCGCCGAAGTCGCCCGCATCGATCAGGTCGGATACCAGCTTGGTGTTCAACATGACTTCGACCGCCGGGATGCGACCGCCTGCGGTGGAACGCACCAACCGCTGCGACACCACCGCGCGCAGACCGGCCGACAGGTCGGACAGCAGCGCCGGACGCGCCTCGGGCGTGTAGAACGACAGGATGCGGCCCAGCGCGTGGTAGCTGTTGTTCGCATGCAGCGTCGACAGCACCAGATGGCCCGACAGCGCGTACGAGATCGCCGCGGTCATCGTCTCGCGGTCGCGGATTTCGCCGATCAGGATGCAGTCGGGCGCCTGCCGCAGCGCATTGCGCAGCCCGACCTGCAGCGACGACGTGTCGCGCCCGACCTCGCGCTGGTTGACCACCGATTTCTTGTTGTTGAACAGGAACTCGATCGGATCCTCGATCGTCAGGATGTGGCCGGCCATCTGCTGGTTGCGCTGCTCCAGCA
Source organism: Pseudomonadota bacterium (assembly GCA_030271615.1). GTDB lineage: Bacteria > Pseudomonadota > Gammaproteobacteria > Burkholderiales > Burkholderiaceae_C > PBB1. The sequence goes on along the minus strand of JARXKP010000206.1, from coordinate 4,495 downwards.
TCGCGGCCAGCGTCGTGCTCTTGCCGGAGCCGGTCGAGCCGACCATCAGGATCAGGCCGCGCTTTTCGAGCACCAGCGTATTCAGCACCGGCGGGACCTGAAGGCTTTCGAGTGTCGGAATCAGGAACGGGATGCAGCGAAAGACCGCGGCGATGGAGCCGCGCTGCTTGAATCCGCTGAGGCGGAAGCTGCCGACGCCCTGCAGGCCGACGCCGACGTTCAACTCGCCCGTGTCATCGAGCTCCTCGAGTTGCAGGGGCGTCAGCACTTCGGACAGCAGCTGCCGAGGTTGCGCGGGGGTCAACGGCTGATCGCTCAGCTGAATGATCTGCCCGTTGATCTTGATCAGGATCGGCGTGTTGGCCGACAGGTAGACGTCGGAAGCTTTCTTCTCGGCCATCAGGCGCAGCACGCGCTCCATATTTCCGCTCATCGAGATTTCCCGGTCGACAACGCGCAGATCAGGCGCGCAGCAGGTCGTTGAGGCTGGTCTTGGCGCGGGTCTGCGCATCGACCTTCTTGACGATCACCGCGCAGTACAGGCTGTGGCTGCCATCGGCGCTGGGCAGATTGCCGCTGACCACCACCGAGCCGGCCGGCACGCGACCGTAGCTGACTTCGCCGGTGGCGCGGTCGTAGATCTTGGTGCTCTGGCCGATGTACACGCCCATCGAGATCACCGAGTTCTCCTCGACGATCACGCCTTCGACGATCTCCGAGCGCGCGCCGATGAAGCAGTTGTCCTCGATGATGGTCGGGCTGGCCTGCAGCGGTTCGAGCACGCCGCCAATGCCGACGCCGCCGCTCAGGTGGACGTTCTTGCCGATTTGCGCGCACGAGCCGACGGTGGCCCAGGCGTCGACCATCGTGTTCTCGTCGACGTAGGCGCCGATGTTCACGAAGCTGGGCATCAGCACCACGTTCTTCGCGAGGAAGCTGCCGCGCCGCGCCACCGCCGGTGGCACGATGCGCACGCCCGAGGCGCGCACGGCAGCGTCGTCGATGTGAGAGAACTTGGTCTTCACCTTGTCGAAGAAGGTCAGGTCGCCTGCGCGCATGAGTTCGTTGTCGTTGAGCCGGAACGACAGCAGCACGGCCTTCTTGACCCACTGGTTCACCGTCCACTGGCCGACGCCCTGGCGGTCAGCGACGCGGATGCGGCCGGCGTTCAGATCGGAGATCACCGATTCGACGGCGGTGTTCACGTCCGGGTGGCTGGTGGGCGTGAGGCTGGCGCGGTTCTCCCACGCGGCTTCGATGGTGCTCTGGAGGTTTGCGGTCATGAGGTGGTCACAGAAAAAGCGGGGATGAAGCCGGGAAAGGTCGGGAATCAGGCGCTGCGCAGCGATTTGGCGTGGGCCACGATGCGACGGGCCGCTTCGAGGCAATCGTCGAGTTCGGACACCAGCGCCAGGCGAATGCGTCCGGCACCGGGGTTGACGCCGGCCACATCGCGGGCCAGCAGGCTGCCTGGCAGTACCGCGACATTGTATTGAGCGAGCAGGCCGCGCGCGAAAGCCACGTCGTCGCCGTCTGGTGCCACCCTGGAAATGTCGGCCCAGAGGTAGAAGCCGGCGTCGGGCAGCGACACGTCGAGTACCGTCGCCAGCAGTGGCGTCACCTGCGCGAACTTCTCGCGGTACCGGTCACGGTTGGCCACCACATGAACCTCGTCGTTCCAGGCCGCGATGCTGGCGCGTTGCACCGTCGGGCTCATCGCGCTGCCGTGGTAGGTGCGGTACAGCAGGAACTGCTTCATGATCTCGGCGTCGCCGGCGACGAAGCCCGAGCGCATGCCCGGCACGTTGGACCGCTTTGACAGGCTGGTGAAGGCGACAAGCCGGCGGAAATCGCTGCGACCCAGATGCACGGCCGCTTCCAGCGAGCCCAGCGGCGGTTCGTCGCGGAAATAGATCTCCGAGTAGCACTCGTCCGAGGCGATGACGAAGCCGTGACGATCGCTCAGCTCGAACAGCCGTTTCCATTCGGCCAGCGGCATCACCGCGCCGGTCGGGTTGCCCGGCGAGCACACGTACAGCAACTGCGTGCGGGCCCAGGTGGCGTCGGGCACCGAGTCCCAGTCGGAGGCGAACTGGCGGGCCGGGTCGCTGTTGACGAATTCGATGCGCGCGCCGGCCAGGATCGCCGCGCCCTCGTAGATTTGATAGAACGGATTCGGGCAGACCACGGTCGCACTTCTTTCGCCCGAGACCATGCGCGTCGGGTCGATCACTGTCTGTGCCAGCGCGAACAGCGCTTCGCGCGAGCCGTTGACCGGCAGCACCTGACAGGTGTCGTCCACCGAGACGCCGTAACGACGGGTGATCCACTGCGCGATGGCAGTGCGCAGCGCCGGTTCACCGGCGGTCGCGGGGTAGCTCGCCAGTCCCTTGAGGTTGTCCGTGATCGCCTGCGTCACCAGCGCCGGAGTCGGGTGTTTCGGCTCGCCCAGCCCCAGGCTGATCGGCTTGAACGCGGGATTCGGGGTGATGTCGCGGGTCAGGGCGCGCAGGCGCTCGAACGGATAGGGCTGGAGCTTGGCGAGCAGGGGGTTCATCCGGAAATTATCGGTGACCCCCTGTCGTCGAGTCCTCTTTCCCGAGGCTCGACGCATGTCGGTCGATCAGTTGTTCAGCTCGCTTTGCACCAACGCGGCCCAGCGCCAGGCCTCGTCCGACAGCGTCAGCACGCGTTCGAGACCGCCGAAGCTCGCGGCCAATTCGCCGGCGGCGTTCAAGTCGTGGCGCTCCAGCGCTTCGGCCAGGGCCAGGTTGTCGCGCCACGGGCCGCTGCGCTCGATCAGCGCCTGACGGGCGGGGTCGACCAGACGCAGAGGTCCGAGGGCCTGCGTCAGCGGCACCTGCAGCATCACGTCCAGCAGCGACAGCAGCCCGACGGTGAACAGCGCGTCGGGGGCATCGCCGCGCTCGCGAGCCAGCGACTCGGCCAGACGCGCCCTGGCCAGCGAGATTTCCTGCAAGGCGCGTGATGCCCGTCGCCCGTTCACCGAGGACAGCAGCAGCACCGACAGCCAGCGGTACAGCTCCGCGCGGCCGAGCATCAACACCGCCTGATCGATCGATTCGACGCTGCGCGAAAGCCCGACGGCCGGGCTGTTGACATGCCGCAGCAGCCGGTAGCACAAGGCCACGTCGGCGCGCAGGTCCTGTGTCAGCTCGGCCAGCGGACGCTCGTCGTTGCGCACCGCATTGAGCAGCTGGATGATCCGCTGCACATCGCCCTGAAGCGCCCGTTGCGGCGGTGGCGTGGTCGAGGCGGCAAAGCTCCCGCTGGCCAGCGTCACGCCGCCGGCCAGTGCCGTCTCGATCGCGTCCACGCTGCCCAGACCGGTGGCAATTAGTGTCCGCGTTGCATCGGCCTTTCGAAAGCGCCGCGCCGCGTCGAGCATCGGTTCTAGCCCCGCGGCCGCCGCATTCAGCACCATGAAGTCAAGGCCCGCGGCGGTCAAGGATCGACCCGGCAGCGATCCCAGGCGTACCCCGCGTGCGCGAAGTGACGCCAGCAGGGCGTCGTCGATGTTCCCTTCGGCCTCCTCGGCATCGGCGTTGTCGATGCAGACATGCGCACCTGCAGGCAGGTGCTGCGCCACGTTGTCCCGGGCCAGCATGGCAAGCGGCAGTGTGGCCAGCGCGACTCGACCGCTTTCGAGCGTGGGCCGCATCGACGACAGCAGCGCGATCGAATGCGCGGCCTGGGCGACCGGGTCGGCTCGGCGCCGCAGTCGCTCTTCGACCGATGCCGGCAGGCAGAACTCGAAGCCGGCCACGGCCCCGTTGGCCGCGACCAGCGGTCGGCGCACGGCAAAGCCCGGGCTGGGCGCGGCGTCGGTGGGGGCGGTGCTCGCTGGCAGGACCACAGGCCCCACCTTCTGCCGGGTGGGCGCGGCGGTTTTGGAACCCAGCAAACGATTCAGCCACGCCTTCATGTCAAGCCCGCCTTGCGGTCGTTTTTCAGGGTGGCGATGCTATCATCGCGGTCCTCGGAGAGCTCGAAAAATTCGATGTTTTCTTAAGTAAATCAACGACTTATGTTCGGCCGCCGATAGCGGTCCGCACCGAAATCCGCTCTCGTTCATGCGCCTGAATTCCATCAAGCTGTCCGGCTTCAAGTCGTTCGCCGACCCCACCCATTTTCAGTTGCCGGGTCAGCTGGTCGGCGTGGTCGGTCCGAACGGCTGTGGCAAGTCCAACATCATGGACGCGGTGCGCTGGGTGCTCGGCGAAAGCAAGGCCAGCGAGCTGCGCGGCGAGTCGATGCAGGACGTGATCTTCAACGGCTCGGGCAATCGCAAGCCGGCCAGCCGCGCCAGTGTCGAGCTGGTGTTCAGCAACGAGGACGCGCGCGCCGGTGGGCAGTGGAACCAGTTCGCCGAGATCGCGGTCAAGCGCATCCTCACGCGCGACGGCAGCAGCAGTTACCACATCAACAACCAGCCGGTGCGCCGCCGCGACGTGCAGGACGTGTTCCTCGGCAC
>JARXKP010000205.1 GCA_030271615.1 Pseudomonadota bacterium | reverse complement strand
TCAGCAACTGCTCGCGCTCGGCGTCGCGGATCTTCTGCAGGATCACCTGCTTGGCCGCTTGCGCACCGATGCGGCCGATCGACACCGAGTCGACCGGTTCTTCGATGTAGTCGTCGACCTCGATGTCGGCGATCTGTTCGAGCGCTTCGAAGTGAAGGATCTCGGAGTCGGGCAATTGCAGGCCGGCCTCATCGGCGACCACATGCCAGCGCCGGAACGTTTCGTAGGCACCGGTGTCACGGTCGACCATCACGCGCATGTCGACCTCGCCGCCCTGCAGCTTCTTGGAAGCCGAAGCGAGCGCTGCCTCGACGGCGCTGAACACGACTTCGCGGTCCACGCTCTTCTCGCGCGAAATGGCATCCACCAGCATCAACAGTTCGCGATTCATCGTTTGCGGTCTCCATCCATCTCAATACCGGCCGACTCGACCGGGTCGGTCGGCACCTCCACAGGCGCCGCAAACCGACGCCCCTTGAAATCCACCACCGGCACCAGCCGGGCTTCTCGAACTTCGTCGAACGCGAAATCAAGGGCCTGATCGACTCCGTCGCCGTTGAAGACGAGCCTCCACCCTTCGCCCAATGGCTCGAGGACACCCTGGAAATGCTTGCGCCCCTTGAACGCCAGCTTCAGCGTCAGGTCGACGCGCTCACCGCTGAAACGAAGGTAATCGGCCGGCTTCTTCAACGGCCGATCGAGTCCCGGAGACGACACCTCGAGGCGCTCGTATGCGCAACCTTCGACTTCGAGCACGTGCTGCAACTGCCGGGTGACGCGCTCGCAATCCTCGACCGTGATGAACTCGCTGCCCGCTGGAGCCGAAGACGGCGAGGCGAGGCGCAGCTTGTCGATGTAGACGCGCAGCAATCCCTTCGGAGTGCGCTCGGTGTCCACAAGGTCATAGCCCAACCCTGTCACAGTCTTCTCAATGGCAAGTTGCCAGTTCATCCCCAATCAATTCCCCGCCTGTTTTCAGTCGCCATCAGCGCGAAACAACCTGCACGCAGCCTGTTTCAAATATCCGATCGAACAAAAAAAATGGGCTGGAAAAGTCCGCCCATGGTGTCTTCTCTGTCTTCTCGGGAATCCGGGATTGTACCTTGCAAGGTGGGTACCGGCAACACCCCAACCTGTCAAGTGACGGGACTCGGGGGGCGATCCCCGTCGCCCCGCACACCCATCACGGCACTTACCAGTTCGACTCGCGCTCTGGCGTGGCGCCAATGCGGTGGATCGACAGATCGGCTCCGTCGTACTCTTCTTCCAGGGTGAGACGCAGGGTGGTCACGGACTTCAAGCCACCGTAGACGACCAGGCCGGAGATCAGCGCCCAGGCAATGCCCATCAACGTGCCGAGCAGTTGCGCGCCGAGGTTCACACCTCCTGCGCCGCCCAGCGCCTGGGCACCGAAGATGCCGCAGGCGATGCCGCCCCAGGCGCCGCACAGGCCGTGCAGCGGCCACACGCCGAGCACGTCGTCGATCTTCCATCGGTTCTGCGTCAGGGTGAACATCGACACGAAGATGCCACTGGCCACGCAGCCGACCACCAAGGCCCCTGCCGGGTGCATCACATCAGAGCCCGAGCACACCGCGACCAGGCCGGCCAGCGGCCCGTTGTAGACAAAGCCGGGGTCGTTGCGGCCGAGCAGGACCGCCACCAGCGTTCCACCCGCCATAGCCATCAGCGAATTGACCGCGACCAGGCCGGAGATCTTGTCAATGGTCTGCGCACTCATCACGTTGAAGCCGAACCAGCCCACGGCCAGCACCCAGGCACCGAGGGCCAGGAACGGAATGCTCGACGGCGGATGCGCGCTGATGCCGCCATCCTTGCGATAGCGGTTGCTGCGCGCACCGAGCAGGATCACCGCGACCAGCCCGACCCAGCCTCCAAACGCGTGCACGACCACGCTGCCGGCAAAATCGTGGAATTCGGCGCCGGTCCATGCCTTGACATGCGCTTGCAGGCCGAACTTGCCGCCCCACACCACGCCTTCCAGCAGCGGGTAGGCCACACCCACCAAGACCGCCGTGGCGATCAGTTGCGGGCCGAAGCGTGCGCGTTCCGCAATACCTCCGGACACGATCGCGGGGATGGCCGCCGCAAAGGTCAGCAGAAAGAAGAACCGCACCAGCTCGAAGCCATTCTTCTGCATCAGCGTTTCGGCCCCGCTCAGGAACCCGACGCCATACGCCACGGTGTAGCCAATGAAAAAGTACGCGATGGTCGATACTGAAAAATCGACCAGGATCTTCACCAGGGCGTTGACCTGGTTCTTCTTGCGTACGGTGCCGAGTTCGAGGAACGCGAAGCCCGCGTGCATCGCCAGCACCATGATGGCGCCCAGCAAAATAAACAATGCGTCTGTGCCTTGCTTGACCTGATCCACGGCTGACTCCACCAAGTGCTTTGCATTGGTGCCGGACGCACCAATGAACAAAATAATCGCACCACGGAAGCAAGTCTTGTTCCTCGATTGGTGCGGCTAAATGCACCAAGTCGCGGCAATTCGACGGAAACGCACCGCGGCGGAATGTCAGATCGCACGAATTTGGGCGCGAAAGCCCCAATTCATCCTTCAGGGAAGATCGGGGGCGATCGCAGTCGCGTAGTCGACCAGCGCGCCGAGGATGTCCTGACCTCGCTCGTCGGCGCTGTCGCCGAGTTCATCGATGCGCTCGAAGTAGGCCGTCAGCGTTCTGCCGCCACCGGCCCCGTCGTGCAGGCGGTGCACGCGGTGTTCGTGCCATTGATGCTGTTCGGCCTCGGTCAGTGTTGTAGGGAAGTTGCGGGCGCGGTAGCGAAACAGCACCTCGTCGAGCCGACCATCGGCAAACACCGGTCGCTGTGCTGCCAGCGAGCCCGGATCGAGCGACCGGAGTCGCTGCAGAACCCGCCGGTCGTCATTGCCGACGAAGCCGCCGTAGAGGTCTTCGTCGACATCCGGCGTCGATGTGACTGCCGGACGTTCGAAAACTGCCGGCCACAGTCCCGCCAGCAACGCGGTCAGGTGCGCCGCCACGTCGGCGTGCTTGCGCGCCAGTTCGACATCGATGCCCCAGCGCGCGGCCATCTCGGCGCTCAGGGTCTTCAGATTGCCGATGACCACCGGGGACTTGTTCAAGTGGATGGTCTTGATCGGCAACCGCGTCACGCCTTCGGGCAGTGCGTCGGTGCGCGAGAACATCCGCTGCCGGAGGCTGTCGGCATTCAGCGCCTGCAGCACCCCCGGGTCTTCGGCCAGGTCCCAGACGATGACCTCGTTCTTGTTGGACGGGTGCGGCGCCAGCGGCCACACCAGCGCGAGGCAACCCCGCTCGGCCGGGTACATGCCCGATATGTGCAGAAAGGGCTGGCCCTGCTTCTGCGCATGGGTCATCTCCTCGATGACGGCGTCCTTCTTGCGCAGGCGCAGGCAGAAGTCCCACAGCTTCGGCTGCTTGTCCTTGATGAGCCGCGCCAGCGCAACGGTGGCGCGGACGTCGGACAGCGCGTCGTGCGCTGCCTCGTGGGCGATGCCGTTGGCCAGAGTCAGGTGCTCGAGCTTGAAGGACGGCCGGCCGTCGTCGTGCTTCGGCCACGCGATGCCATCGGGCCGCAGCGCGTAGGCACAGCGCACCACATCCATCAGGTCCCAGCGTCCGCACTGGTTTTGCCATTCGCGGGCGTACGGATCGATCAGGTTGCGCCAGAACAGAAAACGCGTGACCTCGTCGTCGAAGCGGATCGAGTTGTAGCCGACGCCCACGGTGCCGGGCCGAGCCAGCTGCGCTTCGATCGCCGCAGCGAACGCGTGCTCGGGCACGCCGCGCTCCGCACAGGTCTGCGGCGTGATGCCCGTCAGCAGACAGCTTTCCGGGTCGGGCAGGCTGTCGGGTGCGGGCTGGCAGTAGAGGGTGACCGGGTCGTCGATCTCGTTCAGGTCAGCGTCGGTGCGCACGCCGGCGAATTGCGCAGGACGGTCGCGGCGTGGCACCACGCCGAAGGTTTCGTAGTCGTGCCAGAAGAAGCTGAACGGTTCCATGGACTGCAACATACCACCCGTCCACAATGATTCGAATCACCCCCAAGGGAGTTGCCATGAAACAAGCTCAAGCCAAAAGCAAGTCGCCCTCAGCACGGAAGCACGCGTTCGCAAAGACGCTCAAGACTTTCACGACCGACAGCGGTGTCGACGCCAGCTACTACTCGCTGCCTGCGCTGGCGAGGATGATCCCCAACGTGGATCGGCTGCCGGTGTCGCTGCGCATCGTGCTGGAAAGCGTGCTGCGCAACTGCGATGGCAAAAAGGTGACGACCGAACACGTCGAGCGGCTTGCAGCCTGGAAACCCAACGCCGACCGCAGCGACGAGATTCCCTTCGTCGTCGCCCGCGTGGTGCTGCAGGACTTCACCGGCGTGCCGCTGCTGGCCGATCTGGCCGCGATGCGCAACGTCGCCGCCGCGATGGGCAAGGACCCGAAGACCATCGAACCGCTGGTGCCGGTCGATCTGGTCGTTGATCACAGCGTGATGGTCGACCACTACGGCAGCAAGCAGGCGCTCGACCTGAACATGAAGCTCGAGTTCCAGCGCAACCGCGAGCGCTATGAATTCATGAAATGGGGCATGCAGGCCTTCGACACCTTCGGCGTCGTGCCGCCGGGCTTCGGCATCGTGCACCAGGTCAACCTCGAGTACCTGGCGCGCGGCGTTCACAAGACGCCGAAAGGACGGCCCAACGCGGGCATTTACTACCCCGACTCGCTGGTCGGCACCGACAGCCACACCACGATGATCAACGGCATCGGCGTGGTCGGCTGGGGCGTCGGAGGCATCGAGGCCGAGGCCGCCATGCTGGGCCAGCCGGTGTACTTTTTGACGCCCGACGTCGTCGGCTTCGAGCTGACCGGCCGGCTGCGCGAAGGCGTCACGGCCACCGACCTGGTGTTGACCGTCACCGAGATCCTGCGCAAGGCGAAGGTGGTCGGCAAGTTCGTCGAGTTCTTCGGCGAAGGCACCGCCAGCCTGGCGCTGCCCGACCGCGCGACGATCGCCAACATGGCGCCCGAGTACGGCGCAACGATGGGCTTCTTCCCGGTCGACGAGCGAACCATCGACTACTTCAAGGGCACCGGCCGCAAGAAGAAGGAGATCGAGGCCTTCGAGGCCTACTTCCGCGCGCAAAAGCTGTTCGGCGTGCCGAAGTCGGGAGAGATCGACTACACCTCCATCGTCACGCTCGACCTCGGCAGCGTGGCACCGAGCCTGGCCGGCCCGAAGCGGCCGCAGGACCGCATCGAACTGGGCCACGTGAAGGCACAGTTCACTTCCCTGTTCAGCAAGGCCCCGGCCGACAACGGGTTCAACCAGCCAGCGGCAAACCTGTACATGAGGCACCTGGTCCGCGCCCGGGACGCCGTCGACCAGACGCCCGCGACCTCCCCGGCCACGTCACCCGGCGCGCCGCGCGACGTGGTAGAGATGGTCGGCAACCGCTCCACGCTCGAAGCCGCGCAGTCCGAGGCCGCGTCGGTGCAATCCGCAGTCGGCGACATCTCGATCGGCAACGGCGATGTGCTGATCGCGGCCATCACCTCGTGCACCAACACGTCGAACCCGAGCGTGCTGCTGGCGGCGGGCCTGCTGGCGAAGAAGGCGGTCGAGGCCGGGCTGAAGGTGCAGCCGCACATCAAGACCTCGCTCGCACCCGGCTCGCGCATCGTCACCGAATACCTCGAAAAATCCGGGCTGCTGCCCTACCTGGAAAAGCTCGGCTTCTACCTCGCGGGCTATGGCTGCACCACCTGCATCGGCAACGCCGGCGATCTGCGCCCCGAGTTCAACGAGACGATCACCGAGAACGAACTGGTGTGCGCCGCAGTGCTGTCGGGCAACCGCAATTTCGAGGCGCGCATCCACCCGAACCTGAAGGCCAATTTCCTGGCCTCGCCACCGCTGGTGGTGGCGTATGCCATCGCCGGAACGGTGTTGAAGGACATCATGACCGAGCCGCTCGGCAAGGGGAAGAAAGGTCGGGACATCTACCTCGGCGACATCTGGCCCACCAGCGACGAGATCCATGCGCTGATGAAGTACGCGATGAACGGCAAGGCCTTCCGGCAGAACTACGAGAAGGTCGCGTCCGACCCCGGCAAGCTGTGGGGCAAGGTGAACGGTGCGACCGGTCAGGTCTACGACTGGCCGACCTCGACCTACATCGCCCGGCCGCCATTCTTCGACGGCTTCACGATGCAGCCGGCACAGGCCGCAGCAGGCGTGATCGGTGCGCGGGCAATGGCGCTGTTCGGCGACTCGATCACCACCGACCACATCTCGCCAGCGGGGTCGATCAAGGAAGCGTCACCGGCAGGCACGTGGCTCGGTGAGCACCACGTATTGAAAGCCGACTTCAACAGCTACGGCTCGCGACGCGGCAACCACGACGTGATGGTGCGCGGCACCTTCGCCAACGTGCGCATCAAGA
>JARXKP010000204.1 GCA_030271615.1 Pseudomonadota bacterium | reverse complement strand
GCAACGGAACCAGCGCAGGCGCCCGAGACGGCCAAACAACGAACCCTGTCCAGGGCAGAGCGGACAGGAGGTCGCGGCAGATGTAAACATATTCTCTCCTTCGCAGGTTGGGAAGGGGCACCGCCCGACGGGCGGAGTGCCCCGAGAGGGTGACAAGCGAGACAACTCAATGCGCCAACGGCTGGCTACAGGAGGCCACGTTCCGCAAACGACAGCACCGTGTCGCCGGCGACGATCAGGTGGTCGATGACGCGCACGTCCACCAGACCCAGCGCCGACTTGAGGGTCTGGGTCAGGTACTCGTCGGCCCGACTTGGTTCGGCCACGCTCGAGGGGTGGTTGTGGGCCAGCGCCACGGCGGCGGCGTTGTGTGCCAGCGCGCCTTTGACGACCTCGCGGGGGTAGACCGAGGTCTGAGTCAGGGTGCCGCGGAACAACTGCGCTGCCTCGATGACGTGGTGGTGCGCGTCGAGGTAGACGACGATGAAAACTTCGTGTTCCAGACCCGCGCAGTACAGGCGCAGCCATTCGCGCAAGACTTGCGGTGAGTCCATCACCGGGCGGCTTTGCATTCGGGCGTGCAGGTCGCGCAGCAGCAGTTCACGGGCGACCGTGAGCTTGCGCTGCAGACGATCCTCGACGGTTGCGACGTTCGCGCCTGAGATGCTGAGGTAGGTCGGTGCTGCATCGGCCAGCACCACGGCGGCAGATTCGGGGATCGGGGGCGAGAGCAACTCGCCGACCAGTGCTTCGCGCGACAGCGCGGACAGGTTCTGCATGGCGTTCTCCAGGGGTGAGGGTGGGAACGCCGTCCCCAGCGGGAACGGGGTTCCCGAGGGATGCGCATGAATGGGCATGCGCGGCTGAATGGCAGGTATCGACTGCAACGCCTGACGAGGTCAGGTCCTCCATGCGGAGGGATCGATCCGAAGACCGAGGGGCATGGGAAGTTTGGCGGCGGCGGGACGAGCGGACAACCAGAAGTCACGCGTTGCCACCTGAAAGCGGCGGCGAATGTGCGGGGCGCCGCACGTCGTCGCGTGATGGCCACGGCTGCGATCTGAATACCGCCGCAGTCGGGGTGGAGTCCGACCTGGCATCGACTTTCAAGAACGGTGCAGAAACCTGCGGACAGGCGTTTTGAGATGCGGCACCATGCACGCTCGGCTCCCCTTTGGAGCGATGCCATGCTCCGTTTGAACCAGCAAGTCCGACTCACCCGACGCGAGGTCGAGCGCTTCGTGAAGATCACCGACCTCCCGCCGGAGAACATCCGAACGCTGGCGGACTTCGACGCCTACATCGCCCGTTGCAAGGCCCACTACTGGGGGGTGTCTCACGACACCCGCTTCCTGCACTGGCTGATCGACCGCGAGCGTGATCGCTGCTGCGACGACAGGATGAGCTGCAGCTTGGTGATCTGACCAAAAGGAGGGCCCTCCTGAGAGGGCCCATCAACGACGTTCAGAGGTGCGGATGCACGCCGCACCGGATTAATCGAGCGCAAGCTCAAGCGGCTTCCTGCATCGGGTCGAACAGGTGATCGAGCGGCGCGACATCTCCGATCTGCAGTGCGGAACGCGCGACGATCACGCGAGGCTGCACCGTGACGTCGCCGCCGTTCACGGCTTCGACATGGGCCACCACGGTGCCGTGGGGCGTACGCACTTCCATGTCACCCAGCCGGTGGGTCCAGGAGGCGTCGACCTCGTAGTCGGCGTCTTGCGGCAAACGATCTCGAACGAGTTGCACGCCGGCGTCGAAGGTGTCGGTCGTGACCACGTCCGTCAGGTCACCGTACTCGCGGTCGTAGAAGGACACCTTGTAGGCGGGTTGCGACGGCATGGTCAGGTCCAGCCGCAGCGCTGGCATCAAGTGCCTGGCCACATCGAGGGTGCTCGCGGGGGCGACGACCTGGTCGCGTTCCAGGCGGCCCAATTTGAGCAGCAGGGCATCGGCGTGGGCGCAGTCTTCGAGGGCGAGCTGGGTGCGCAGCCCGACGATGTCTTTCACCATCAATCGCAGTTCTTGAACGATGGCACGTTCGGCACGCGCTTCGATGGCGCGCAGGGTTTCGGCGGCAGAGGCCATGGGGAATCCTTTCAAGCAGGTGACGACGTGCCGCAGGCAAGTCGTGGTGGTGAGGGAGGGCGGCCCCGGCGGTTGCCGCAGGCAGGAATCGGAGGCAGCGATGTACGCGCCTCGACGAATGGGGCAGAAGAAGAGGTCGAGCGCCCCACGCGCCACCGAGCGGTGGGCGTGAGGCTTCGACGATCCGGGCACCGCAGCGAGCGCTGGGATGCCGGTGCCAGAAAGGTGACTTCCTGGCGCTACGAGTCAAGCCGCCGCGCGAGCAGCTTTGGGCCGGGTCGAGCTCGAAGGCGACAACTCGGCTCCCGGCGTGGCAGGCGCCATGGCAGGCACAGCGGCCTGCGGATCGAAGCTCGCTTGCGCTCGCGCGAATTCAGGTTCACGCGTCAGCCGGCGAACTTGAGGCGCGGCCGGCTCTTTGGCCGTTTCCGGGAGGCATTCGAGTGCCATGTCGCCGCCCCGGCGCAGCAGGCGCGCGGGCGCGGTGAACAGTCCATTGCACAGCCAGCGGACAAACTGTCCGATCCGCTTGTTGCGTGCCTGGCGCGCCTTGTGGCTGCGCAGCGATTCCTTGCAGCACAGGTACAGCGCCAGATGGGTGCGCTTCATCTCCGGATCGGCTTCGAGCTGGGTCAGCACTTCCGCGGCGATCGTCACGTCGTGACCGACGCGCCGGTAGAAGGTGACCCAGGCTCGCTCTTCCTCGAACTCGACGCCGAAGCGTTTGGCACGAGGGCGGGCTCTTTCGGTTTTCTCAGGGGACATGGTGTTGGCTCCGGTGAAAGAGGGAACACCTTTCCCCGGCGGGGTGACGGTGGACTCCCCGAGGGTTGCAAAGGCGTGTGGCGCTGATACGCTGACCAGCCCACACATGGAGGCCCACACGATGCTTCGTGCAGGCACAACGCGACGGTTCACGCCCGACGAAATCGAGGAATACCGATCACTCGGTCTCGACTACGAAGGAGCGCGAACACAGGACGACATCGAACGGGCGCTGGCCACATGGGCCGGTGCGCTCGCTGATGAGCGACCTGATCTGCTGGAGAAGATCGTGGTGGAGATGGCGAAGGCGAAGGGCGTCAAGTGCCCTGCGCGTTTGACCAGGGTGGTCAGCGGCGCGCCTTCTGCCGATTCCCTTCGGCAATCTTGATCCAGCGGTCGGCGATCTCGTCCAGATAGACCAGATCGTCGGGCTCGATGTCGCCAGACTTTCGCAGCCGGGCGATCACTTCCTTGACCAGCGGTGGGTCATCCTTGGCGAGTTGAACCGCCAAGGCCGAAATGCGTTTGCGGTAGAGGCTGGTCAGCACGACCCGTCTCCCGCAGCGCGGTTCTCGCAAGCCCCGAATGTCTGCGCGAACGCAGGCAACAGCGGCTTCATCAGCGCCGCGATCTGCGGCGCACGCAAGGTCAGCATCCGGGCACGCCCGGAGCCTCCCAGCAGCACCCCGACGGGGCGCAGCGCTTTTGTCACATGGACATCGAACATGGTGTTCTCCTTCATCGAATGAAAGGGAACACCCATCCCTGGCGGGGAACTTGGGGTTCCCCGTTCGGGATGCTCCAGCCGGGAACGGCGGAGCGGCTCTGTGGCACGAGGCCACGGCGTTCAGCCCGAGGGCTGAACAGATCACACAGCCACGGTCGTGGCTGAACCGGAGCGATGTCCGGTCTCTACAAGGCAGGTAACGACTGCGACGCCAGCGAGCTGGACTTCAGGAGGCCAGGGCCTCGGATGAAGGCTGTGCAGGCGCGATGCCCACAGATAGCCTTTCCAGTCTGGCACTCGGGGGGCGCAAGCTCAAGATCGCACCGAACCGTGTCGGAAGATGCCACCCGAAAGCGCCGAGCCGTTGAAGGCTACAGCGGTGGCGCGCCGCGACCGGCAGGTGGCTGAACAGGCCTGTCGCGCCGACATTGCCCATCGACAGCGCAGCCGGTTGGCGACTTTCGGGTGATGGTGGTTATCTAAAAACATGATAATATTAATCACCACTTTGGGAGCTGTGATGCGTCAAGTCAGGGATGGGCTGGTGGTGTCGAGCGTCGGGACGTTGGCTGGCACGCCCGGCGAGATTGGCGAGCAGTTGCGGCATTCCGGCGCCGAGCGCGCGATTGCCCTGACCTTTGCGCATGAGAGCGAAGGCACCGTGCGAGTGATCGCCGAAGCCCTGGGCAACCTGGCACCGATGGTCGCGGGCTTGGTCAAGCGGCGTCAGCGCGAGGCACTGGACAAGATTGTCGATGCACTGGTGCCGACGGTGCCGTTGCCGGAGCACATGCTGGTCGAGGCACGGATGACGGCACACGCGCGCAGCGAAGTCCTGGCCTCGGGGGACTGGCTCACCGCGGCGCAACTGGCCGAAATGGCAGGTTTCAGCACCTCGAACCTCAGCGCGCAGCCGAACAAGTGGAAGAAGGACGGGCAGATCTTTGCGATCCGCCACCAGGGCCTGGATTACTTCCCGGCCTACGGCCTCGATGCCGAGGCAGCCTACAGGCCCTTGAAGCCGCTGGCGCAGACCCTGGCGGTCTTCGGAGCCGCAAAGGATGGCTGGGGCCTGGCCTACTGGTTCGCCTCGGCCAACAGCTTCCTCGGCGGCAAGCGTCCCCAGGACGTGCTGCTCAAGTCGCCCGAACGTGTGCTCGCGGCGGCCACCGATGAAATGGCCGAAATCGCCCATGGCTGACCCGGCCGGCGTGAGCCGTTCGCGGCGCTCCGGCGGGTCGAAGCCAAAGGTGGTGCTGGCCAGCACCGTGCCGGCACCGCCGGCTGTTCTGCACATCACCCCGGCAACGTGGAAGGCCGGCACCGCGCTGCACCGCGTTCACCTGGACGTCTACGCAGCAGACGCGTTCAATCCGGGCATCAAAGGCAATGCGAGGTTCAGCCCCATCGTCAACGCCGTAGGAAAACCGATCCCGACGTTGTACGGTGGCACGAGCTTCAACTGCGCGGCCATGGAAACCGTCTTCCACGACGTGCCGTTCGCACCTGGGCTGAAGACCTTCGCCAAGCACAAGCTCGAAGGACAACTGCATTCGGTGCTGGCCATCACGGCGACACTGACGCTGGCCGATCTGCGCAACGTGCCGCTACGCAAGCTGGGCGTCGAACGCAAGCAGCTGATCGACACCGAGAAGGACACCTACAGGCAGACCCGCCAGTGGGCCCAAGCGATCCACGCGCAGCACGCCCACATCCAGGGCCTGAGCTGGACCTCGCGGCAGCGCGACAGCGCCATGGCGGTGATGCTGTTCGGCGACCGCATCGAGGCGGAAGTGCTGGCGCAGCAGGGCCTGTCGCGCTCGCTGCTGGACGATGCAGCCGCGATCATGGAGTTGCTGGCGCTGGCCGACATGCTCGGTGTTCGGGTGGTGGCCGGTCGGGCCTGATGGCACGCTGAAAGGAAACGCGTGGGCTTCAGCGCTCAGACGAAGGATGACCGGCCCGACCTCCGCCGGCCGCCCTTGGCTGACGAGCAGAGCGGTCAGTTCGCGAAAGGCGCTGTCTGACTGTGGACAACGCCGCATCGAATTCGCAACGCCAACAGTCGGTCAAGCTGGCGATTGACTGCGAGACTGGTGAACTCGTTCCGGCCGATACCTTGCTGACCATGCCGGAACCCGAGTTCACGACGCTCCGGCGCGCGGCCATGGCAGCGCGTCGCGAGCGTCGACGCGGCGGCGATGCCGTGCGTTACCAGTGCGCGCTGTGCAAGCACCCCTTGTTCCTGTCGCGGCGGATCGAAGGTTTGCAGAACCGTTGGTTCGTGCATGATGGCAAATCCGAGCATTGCCCCTGGTACGAAGGGACACGCCTCACGCCGGACCAGGTCAAGGCACTCGTGTACCGCGGTCAACAAGAGGGCCGACCGCACCGGGAAATGAAGCAGTTCATCGCCACGTGGTTGGCGACGGACCCGCTGGTGTCTGAGGTCAGCCAGGAGCAGACCACGTTCGGCGAGGTGCTCAAAGGCGAGTGGCGGCGTCCCGATGTGAAGTGCCGGTATCGAGGCTTGCCGCTGGTCTTCGAGGTTCAGCTTTCCTACACGTTCCTGTCCGATGTCATCGCACGCGACGACTTCTACAGGCGTGAAGGCATCTTCATCATCTGGGTGTTTGCCCGGTTCGACCGAAACCGTGCCGCCGTCACCGACGAGGCCTTCTTCAACCGGCGCAACCTCTTCGTGCTGGACGCGCAGGCGCGGGAACAAAGCACCGAGCGTGCCGTGCTGACCTTCAATGGTTATCGGCAAATGCCGCAGGTCATCGCTGACCAGGTGCATGACGTCTGGGAAGCAGCCTTCGTCTCCTTGGAGGAGGTGCACTTCCCGCTGGATACGCGGCGGCCCTACTTCTTCGACTACGACGCTGAGCGGCAGCGCG
>JARXKP010000203.1 GCA_030271615.1 Pseudomonadota bacterium | reverse complement strand
CGGCCTGACCGCAACCGACGCCTTCGTGCAGCTGCTCGGGACGCTGTCCGGCCGCACTGCGCCGCAGCGTCTGCGCCGCCAGCGCAGCCAGCTCGTCGACGCGATGCTCGACGGTCACTTCCATTTCGGCAATGTCAAGGTCGCCCTCGCGGCCGAGCCCGACCTCTTGTTCGCAGTCGGCAGTTTCCTGACCGAGATGGGCGCCGAGCTCGCGGTCTGCGTCACGACGACAGCCTCGCCTCTGCTGGCGCGCATGCCCGCGGTCGAGGTCGTGATCGGCGACCTCGAAGACTTCGAGCAGGCGGCGAAGGCCACCGGCTGCGATCTGCTGATGACGCATTCGCACGGGCGGCAGGCGGCCGAGCGGCTGGGCAAGCCGTTGTTCCGGCTGGGCATCCCGACCTTCGATCGCATCGGCAACGCCCACAAGTGCTACGTCGGCTATCGCGGAACGCGCAACCTGGTGTACGAGGTCGGCAACCTGCTGATGGAACAGATCCCGCACCACGGCCCCGACCACTGGCCGTTGCCTGAAGCCGCGGTGGCGGCGGCACGCGGGCAGGCGATGCCGATGTTCAGCACCGTTCCCGAACCGGGCGTGGCCCACGTCAGCGCCGAGATTCCGCGCCTCTTGCACCGCAGTGAACCCACTGCTTCCAGCGTCTGATTTCAAGTCATCAAGGAGCCCTGATGAAAATCGCCTTCGCCACCCAGGACCAGCAGCGCGTCGATGCGCATTTCGGCTGGGCCAAGCACCTCGCCGTTTACCAGATCGACGCCGACGGCTACCAGTTCGTGCAGGCCTTCCCGTTCGGCGAAGACCTCGCCGAAGACGGCAACGAGGACAAGCTCGCGCCCAAGCTCGAAGCCATCAAGGACTGCGCGATCGTCTACGTCGCCGCCATCGGCGGCTCGGCTGCGGCGCGCGTGGTGGCCAGCAAGATCCACCCGATCAAGGTGACGCAGCCCGAGCCCATCCTCGAACTGCTCGACAAGATGCAGGTGGTGCTCAAGGGCACCCCGCCGCCCTGGCTGCGCAAGGCGCTGCTGAAGGATCAGGAGCAGGTCCACGATTTCGAAGACGACGAAGAAGAGGTGAAGTCATGAGTGAAGCCACTGTGGTCGAAGCAGCCAGCGTCCCCGCCACCGACGAGGAGCTGCTGCAAGACCCGTTCATCCGCGAGCTGATCAAGCAGATCCGCGCGCAAGACACGCACGGCACATGGGAAGGCAAGAGCGACGCCAAGCTGCTCGAGCCCTACATCCTGACCGCCGAGCAGCGACGCGCGCTGCCGATGATGGGCGACCCCGATCCCGACACGCTGTGGCGACTGGACCTGTTCCACAACGCGATCGGCCTGTCGATCGAGCGCGCCACCGGCTGCATGGTCAGTCCGATGATGAAGATGAGCCACGAGGGCTTCGGCCGCGCCGTGCTCACCACTGGCCGGCTGATCGTCGTGAACCGCTTCCTGCGCGACGTGCACCGCTTCGGCTACGCCAGCCTGGCCAAGCTCGCCGAGGCCGGCAACAAGCTGGTCAACGAAGGCGTCTCGATGGTCGAGACCTACAAGGAGGTGGCGAACTATGGCTGACATGGAGCCCCCGACCTCTCTTCGTTCGGTACCCCCCGAGGGGGCCGTCAGCGCCTTGGGGCGGCCCGGCGTCGCTGACCTCGACGACCTGAAGGCACAGGCCAAGAAGCTCAATGCGAAGGCCACGCAGGCCAAGATGGACCTGCACGACCTGTCCGAGGAACTGCCGACGAACTGGGAGCAGATTCTCGAGATCGCGCAGCGGGCCCACGACGCACACGCCGCACTGATGGCGGTGCGCCAGCAACTGGCCGCCGCGACGCCGGCCTGATCGCACAGACGCACGGAGCATCGACATGAGTAGTTTTTCAGTGACGCTGCCCAGCGGCGAATCCTGGACGCCCCAGTTCGTCCAGAACATCAACGAAGAGACCTGCATCGGCTGCGGACGCTGTTTCAAGGTCTGTCCGCGCGGCGTGCTCGCGATGGTCGGCCTCGACGAGAACGGCGAACGCGTCGGTGTCTCGCAGGACGACGATGACGACGACGAGGAGTACGAGAAGAAAGTGATGACCATCGCGCACCAGGAGCTGTGCATCGGCTGCACCGCGTGCTCGAAGATTTGTCCGAAGAAGTGCTACACGCACGGCCCGATGGAAGGCTGAGGAGCCACTGCCATGCAAACCTTGCAACACCTCGACCCGACCTCGGCTGTCGGTCGCTGGCGCAACCTCAAGCGGGCGTTGGGCAGCGCGCACGGCGCCCTGCCGACGGGCTTGCGCCTGACGATCTGGAACGACCTGATGAGCTGCGCTGTCGCCGTGGAGTCACCCGAGATCCAGGCGATGGCCGGTGTGCTCGCAACGGCCTTCGAGGCGCACGGCTGCGATATGTTGCCGATCTCGGGTCTGGGTGCCTCTGCCACGAGACGGCTGATGGCGCGCTGGTTTCCGGACGCGGACGCGCTGCTGGCGCTCGACTGGCCAGCGCTGCAACACGCGTCTCGTTCGGAACCTCGATACGACGAAATCGAGGACCTGGTCGACCTGTTGACGGCGGGCGCTGGCGCCGAAAGCGTCGACCGCGAGGAGGCTCTCTGGCTGGCTCATGCTCTGAGCCAGGCCAGCCTGGGCGACAACCACCTCTGGCAGGACCTGCACCTGCCGTCCAGGCGCGAGCTGTCGGCGCTGATGGGGCGCTGGTTCCCTGCGCTGGCGGCGCGCAACGACCGCGACATGAAGTGGAAGAAGTTCCTTTACAAGCAGCTGTGCGAGCGGGCCGAACTTTCGATCTGCCGCGCACCGAGTTGCAGCGTGTGCAGCGACCACGCGCACTGCTTCGGGCCGGAAGACGCGGTCGCCTCCTGAATCCGGTGGACTGCGCTCCCTCACTGGCGTCGCACCACGAGCGCCTGGCGGTTGATCGCCAGCTGAAGGTCGGCTGCGCCCTGGTCGACCGCATGGGTTTGCGTCCGGGGCAGCGCGTGCTCGAACTCGGCTGCGGAATCGGGTTGCTGGCCGAGCACCTGGTCGAACGCGTCGGCCCGAACGGCGAAGTGCTCGGGCTCGATGCGATGCCTCTGCGGGTGCAGATCGCGCATCAGCGCGGCCGACACAACCTGCGTTTCCAGGTCGGCGATCCGTCTGCGCTGCGGCGCTTCGGTGCCGGCAGCTTCGACGCCATCGTCGCCAACGGCGTGCTGCACACCTGGCCCGATGCCACCGCTGCCCTGACCGAATGCGCACGCCTGCTGGCCCCTGAGGGCTGCCTCGGTCTGGCGACCCATTCGGCGGCGCATCCGCATCCGGCCGAGCGTTTGCTGCACGCGCTGCTGGCCGAGCCGGACTACGTCGATCACCCCTGGCCCCAGGAGAGTCGCCGCTACCCGGTCGGCGCCGACGAGCTGGAACGCTTGCTGCGTCGAGCCGGCCTGGAGTCGGTGCGCGTCGAGGCACGGCCGGAGACCTTCCTGCATGCGACGGGCGAGGGCGCGCTCGAACACATGCAGGCGAGCGCCTGGGGCCACTTTCTGATGCACCTGCCACCGCTGTTGCGCGTTCGTGCGCGTGCCGAACTCGTGCGGCGCCTCGAGGCCCTGCGTGGCCCCGACGGAATCCGCCACGACGCGATGCAGCTGGTGGCCGTCGCTTTCAAGAACAACTGAGGAGAAGCCCATGAGCGTGGTCGACATCGCGTGGCGAGCCCACCCGTATTTCCCGCTGGTTCTGCTTTACAACCGCACCGAAAAGCAGACGCGAGCGACGGCCCCGGCCGCGTGGTGGACCGATCCCCCCGACGTGCTGGCCGGCCGCGATCTGCAAGGGCAGGGCACCTGGCTCGCGGTGAGCCGCGAGGGCGGTCGCTTCGCGCTGGTCACCGGTTTTCGCGAGGCGGCTCCAGCGCCGGTCGACGCGCCGAGTCGGGGCGAGCTGCCGCTGGTGTACCTGGCTTCGGGCGAAGACCCGGTGGTCTTCGCGCGTCGCTTCATGCGCGACAAGGGCCCGTACGCGCCGTTCAACCTCATCGTCGGCAACCCGCGCCAGGCGCATTACGCCGCGACGCGCGCGCGCCTGCCGATCGCGCTGACCGAAGGCCTGCACACGCTGTCGAACGGCCTGCTCGACCAGCGCTGGCCGCAGACCGAGCGGCTCGGCACCTTGTTTGGTGCGTACATCAAGGCCGTCGGCGGCTTCACGACCTTGCTCGATGGCTACCCGCGCCTGCGCGATGCGCAAGCGCTGTACGGTTGCGAGCTGCCGATGCCGGACGAGGAACTGCGCGCCGCCGACATCGCCGAGGCCGCGTTCATCATGCTGGCCGATCGCCACACGAGCGACGCCGGGCTGCCCGAGACCGGCCTCGATCGCGCCGAGGAGCAGCGCCGCTCGGCGGTGTTCATCGCCGGCGGCGAGCCGGGCACACGCAGCAGCACCGTCTTCATCATGGGGCGCGATGGCAGCCTGCACTTCGAGGAGCGCAGCTTCGACGCCGACGGCGCGCTGTGCGGCCGCGTGCTCGAGGAATGGCAGCAGGACCCGGCTGTTTTCGGGGCGCCGACCTGAGGCACACCGGCTCCTCGGTTGACGACGCGGGCCCGACCACACAAGCCCGACAGATTCCTGGTGCGGTGCGCGCGAAGTCCTGGCACCTGTCTGTGTGAGGCAATGTCAGCGTCACTGCGTCTCGAACTCACACTGCCGACGGTGGATTCAACCGGTCGGTGCAACACATCCGCTGAATCTCTCAGCGGGCGTTTGGAAGCCGAGCGTCTTGCGAGGTCTCTCATTCAATTGTCTTGCAATCGAGTTGAGCTGCAGCTGTGAGTAGCCGGAGATGTCGATGCCCTTGGGCAGGTACTGCCTGAGCAGCCCGTTGGTGTTCTCGTTGTTACCCCGTTGCCAAGGGCTTTGAGGGTCACAGAAGTAGACCTGGATGTCGGTGGCCATGGTGAATCGCTTGTGCCCATGCATCTCAGCGCCACGGTCCCAGGTGAGCGATTTGTAGAGCTCCTGCGGCAGCTTGCGAGCATGCGCTTGATGAGCGCGTTGACGACCGTCTGCGAGTCCTTGCCGTCCAGCTTCACCAGCGATCACGTATCGCGTCTGACGCTCAACCAGCGTCGCGATCTGGCTGTTGCCGCTGCCGAAGACCAGATCTCCTTCCCAGTGACCAGGCACCGCCCGGTCTTCGACACAAGCGGGCCGTTCGCTGATCGACACTGCGTCGACGATCTGGCCATGGATCGCAGTCTTCTGCGTATAGGAGCGAGAGCGGCGCATGCCGCGCGTGCGCCGCAGATGCTCCAGCAACTCCTTCTTCAAGGCGCCACGCGCTTGAATGAACAGGCTGCGGTAGATCGTCTCGTGTGACACGTGAAGGCGCTGGTCGTTCGGATAAGTATGCTGGAGCCAGCCCGCGATTTGCTCTGGTGACCACAGCATCCGAAGCATGTCAGCCACGATGCCAGCCAGAGCCCGGTTCATGGCCAGTTTGCAGAGCTTCGGTCGAAGAGCGCGTTCCCATGCAGCTTGGTCGGCCCGGGCTGCGCGATAGCCATCCTGGCCGCCGTTGCGACCGACCTCCCGGCTGATCGTCGACGGCGCTCTTCCAAGGCGGGCAGCGATTGAACGCATCGATTGCCCGACCGTCAGCGCACGCGAGATCTCTTCCCTCTCCGCCAGAGTCAGCGCGCTTGGGCAGCGGCGACGCTCAGGGGGGCGAATGCCACCCGTTTGAGCCAGGATGCCCCTCACAGACCCGGCCCCGCGATCAAACAGCTTCGCGATCTGATGAAGAGTCCAGCCAGCCTTCCAGCGCTCCCACATCAATGCCTTCTGGGTGGCGGTGTAAAACGTTCGCGTCCGGTACTTCATCTGCAACACTCCTTCTGCCTGAGCAGTGGTTAGTGTGTTGCACCGACCGGTTGAATCCACCCTACCTTGCAGACGTTGGACCCGCGCGATTGGCCGGCGGCTTGTGGCCGGGCACGGCCATCCGGCAAGCGAGCCGACAGCCGCCGTTGCGCGGCAAAGTCGCTTGCCTCGATGACCGGTTCCGGCAATGGCCACGGCCGACTTCTTTCGGCCACTTCCGGTCATCCGAGCGGCCAGGAATGCGCCACGCCGATGACCGGTTTCTACGCTCGGCTGTCAAAGCTCACTGTCCATTCGAAGGGCCTCATTACCTGGTAATCGTCGAGGTCAGTTGTCGCCGCACCATCCAGATCAGCAGCGGCGGCAGAACCAGCCACTGGATCAGGGGCGACAGCCCGACACCGAGACCGGGCACGACCGGCATGAGTGGCGAGTACAACCAGCCCTGCATCCACTGCCCGGCCAGCGCGAGCCGCTCGATCGCGACCGTGATCGCTAAACCGCAACTCGTGAATCCCAGCACCCTGGATGCCGTGGGCACGACCACCCAGCCGCGATGGCGCACGACCAGCGCCACGGCCCAGTA
>JARXKP010000202.1 GCA_030271615.1 Pseudomonadota bacterium | reverse complement strand
GTCGGACCTGCAGGCAACGGAAGCGCAGCCACCGCGCCAGCCATCGCCGGCACGAGCAACCAGTTCTGCGCCAGCAGTCCTTCGTGCGCCAGAAACCGCAGACGGTTGACCCGCTTCGTGCCTTTGTTGAAACGCGCCAGGTCGTCGTACAGCCGTGGGTTGTCTTCGCGGTTCATCTCGAACAGCATGCTGATCGGGCCGGCACTCTTGGCTGGAATGGTCATGCGCCCTCTCCTTCCATTCGCGCCACGCGCCCGGTGCCGCTCGACGGCTCCATCACACTGCGCGCGTAGTTCATCCCGGCGATCTGGAACCCGCGCACGTTGGCGTACATCGGCTCCCTGACTTCCAGGATGCGGTGCTTCGGAAATGCCTGCTTCACCGCGCTCTTGAACAAGAACGCTCCACCCCCGACGAGGATGATGTTCTGGAAGCTGTAGTCGGCCGGGATGCTTTCGAGCATCGCGCCGACGGCGCGTTCTGCCACCGAGTGCGCCACCGGCATCAGCTTCGAGATGTCGTAGGTCTTCTGATAGACCATCGGGTTCTTGCCCGTGCGCAGCGCGCGATCGATGGCGTCGAGGTCGGTGTAGGGCGTGCCGATCTCTGTGCTGATATCGCTCGCAATAACGCGCAGCACGTGCGACACCCCGCGGGTGACGGAGTCACTCGTCTTCAGCACGAGGCGCATGCCCCGCGCGACCAGCCAGTCGAAGGTCCGCGAGCCGGGGTCGATGATCAGGCTCTGCTCGTGCTCGATGGTCGCCATCTTCTGGTGTGTTGCGGCGTAGTACACGAGTGCGCCCTGCGGCTGCGCAACGACCAAGGCCTTGCGGACGATCACCGCCTTGCCGCCGCCGACGTCGTGCGTACCGGTCACCGCCTTTTCGAGCGCCGCCTTCTTGCCCATGAAATGCGACACCGGCAGGCCCACCACCAGAAGGTCGATGCTGGGAACCTTCATCAGCGCGAGCGCACCCCGCAGCAGCGCCATGTACTCGGGTGTCTCGGTGTAGCGATCGTGCAAGTGGGTGGCGCGAAGGTTGTCCGTCGCCAGCGCCACGTCCTGCCCCACCTCGTAGTACAGGCCGTTGATCGGAATCGCCATCGTCTTGCGACGTTCGGCGGCGGGCAACGTGGCGGGATCGCGCGCGCTCGGGTAAGCCAGCGAGGGAATGCTGGCGCAACGAATATCGCCCCCGGCGACTCCGGTGATGAACTTGGTGTTGCCGAAGCCGACATCCACCGCTCTGACGATCAGTTCCATGACAAAGCTCCACTTCAAAGTTGCAATCCCGCCAGCATCGACGGGCAGTGCCAGGTCATCCACGCGCATGTCGCCGGTTCCGTGCCGGCTTTCGGGATCAAGTCGGAATGGACCGCCGCCAGAGTTCGCTGCTGTCGAACTGCAGCGTGACTCGATCGCCGGTCGCGTGAGGAGGTCTTGCATCGCACCACGGTCGCACCGCGGCCTGCCTTGTCAAGGGCCCGAATCGCAGCGCGGATGCGGACACGCCCTCGCCGGATCGCCTTCGAGCAAACGGGGGGCACCAGAGGCGGCAGATGCGCTTGTCAAGCCCCCGTCGCTCCTCACTCGCTACCGTCTCCTTCAACTAATTGCGGGTCAGCCACTCGTTGTGATGCCTTGCGTTCGCCACCCGAAATCGATGCACGACGCTTGACCCGCGCTTTGCTCTGGCGTCAACTGGCGGCTCCCGAAGGCTCCTTGCCCTGCTCCATCGCGGAGTCAAAAAGGCGTTGCGGTCGTCACCCGCCCTTCAAGCGCCGATCCCTGAATCGGCCCGGTCATCGCCTCCGAGCTGATGACCCGTAAGTGATCTCTTTCGTAGTGCATGCGCCGCGGCCTTCCAGCGAACACGCTGGGCGTTCTTCGAGAACGCGCCGCGGCATGACGCAAACGCTTTGTCGGCACCCGATGCCGATCCGCTGTTCCCGCCCTCCTTCGAGCACGCGTTCCACGCACCGTGCGGCTGTGTTTGCCCTTGTGGGCTCCCCGCACGACCTCGCTCGACAACTCGACACCGCCCTGGACATTCGGTCAGGGGCGGACCCATGCGAGTGGATGGCGCTACGAATCTCGAACTGATCCATCAGGTGCGCTGAGGCTGGACCTCTGCGCCGTTGCCGGCCGTGCCCTTGAGGCGTGCCGGCATCCACAAGCCCGTGATCGCAGAAATGCGTGCCCGGGACGGGTCAACCGTTTCATTTTTAAGACCGACCGAGCTGACTTCGCCGTGGCATGCGTGCCGCTGGCCGGATCGGCACAAATCTGGGTGAGCGCAGCACCGCCGGTGGTCGCGTGCTGCGTGATCGACACGACCACCAGCCGTCCGGGCTTCGGAATTCCCCCGGACGGTGGCTCCCATCGGATTCCCCCCATTTGACTGACCTGTCCCCCGTTCGGGCGGTGGCCGGGTGAAACCGGAGAGACCCATGTCCGATCCTTCCGTCCGTTCCGCCTCCCGACGCCGCCTGCAAGGCTCGCCCGTCGGCGGCCGTTCCTCGCGCCACCAGCCGGTCCGTCGCCAGGAGTGGGCCGGTTTGAGCACGAACGAGATCCTGGCCCGGCAGAAGCCGGGCGCGGCACCGCCGTTGCGCGTGCTGGAAATTCTGCTGACGCTGTTCAATGCGCAGCACACCGCGCTGGAGAAGACTGTCTCGCACAAGACGCGCCACGAGCGCGCCATGTTCCTGCGCCGTTTCTTCCGTGACCTGAAAACCAAGGGCGGCTTCAAGACCCTGCCCGACCCGCGCAACCTGGGTCACCGCCACATCCAGGCGATGGTCGACGTGTGGCGGCGCGAGCACCTGGCACCGGCAACGATCCAGACCTACCTGAGTTTCCTGCGCGGGCTGGCCATGTGGCTCGGCAAGCACGGCTTCGTGCGCGGCCCCGCGTACTACGGGCTGGAGATCGAGGAGTACCGGCGCCGCGAGGTCGCGCTGCGCGACAAGAGCTGGTCGGCCCAGGGTATCGACATCGAAGACATGCTGACGCGAATCGCAACGTACGACCGCCATGTCGGCGCGCAGTTGCGGGTGATCCTGGCTCTGGGGCTGCGGCGAAAGGAGGCCGTGATGTTCAGGCCTTTCGCAAGCGCCATGTCGTTCGACGAGACTGGCCTACCCGACCCAGAGCGTCAGGCGGATCGGTATGTGCGGATCAAGGCCGGAAGCAAGGGCGGACGCGAACGCTTCGTGCCGCTGGACTACCCGGAGCGGCACGCGGCGATGGCGCTCGCCGAAACCGTGGCGGTCCATCTGGATGGGCATCTGGGTGACCCGGCCAAAACGCTTGAGCAGAACCTTCGCCGGTTCAGCTATGTCTTGGCCAAATTTGGCCTGAAATTCCGAGAACTCGGCGCCACCGGCCACGGGCTTCGTCACGAGATGCTGAACAACGCCTACGAGGGCGCCAGCGGCTACCTCTCACCCGTTCGGGGTGGCGGGCCGGTCCCGCCCGACATTGACCACGCGGCCCGGCTGCAGGTTGCCAAACTCGCCGGTCATGGCCGGGCCAAGGCTTCTGGTGCGTACCTTGGCGCGGTTCTCGGCAAGCGTCGGCGACCCTCGGCGCGGGCGGGTGATCGGAGCGGCGGATCGTCTCCCGACGCCGACGAGAACGCTCCGCCGGATGTGCCGCCGGCATGAGTGCGGGCGGGTCCACACCACCCTGTGCTGTTTCGCCCTTCCCGCTCGTTACGCGGCCACCTCAAGCTTGTGTTCGAGGTTCACCGTGTCGGCTGTCGTGTCACCCACGACCGGTGCGCCCGAAGGCACAGCCGAACTCGTGCGCAGCATCGGCGGCAGCCATCCCAGGCCGGTCAGCGTCTGCTCGGCGCCCGCTACGACGGCATCCTTTTTCAGCGAGGCCAGCGGGCTGGCGGCGTTGGCGCCCGCCGCTTCGGTCACGACTTCGAGCACCCGGGCTTTCGAGACATGCTCGAAATACGACGCGGCGGTCGCCGTCCACCACTTGCGCATGTCCAAGTCGAGCGCCTCGGCGAGCGCATCGGTGGTCTGAGTCTCACGTTCGATACCGCTCACACCTGTCACGCTTGATGCGACGAGGAACGTCAACAGGCGCATGACCGTGGCCTGATCTTGCTTCATCACCCACGGAAACACGGTCGGCCCGGCTTCCGGAAGCAGCGACACCCAGTGCACGCGTTCTGTCTCCATGGCCTTCCACGCCGCGCTGCCCGCCATGTCCTCCGTCTCCCGACGCAGACCGTCGTGGGTGTCACTGACGCTGACGGTCAGCGCATCGTCGCCGCTGCGATGGCAGCGAAAACCGTCCATGATCAGTTTCACGGCCAGATGCGCGGTGATCGCTGCCAGCGCGACGTCAGGTCGCTGGATCAGTTCGGCCTGCACGGCCGCGACACGATGCGCCGTCAGGCGACGCATCAGCTTGTCCGAGTGCACCGGTCGGCTCTTTCCCGATGGCAGGGACACCAACGCTTCGTCCGGACCGTCGGTGGGACGCGCCTGCTTTGCGGCCTCGGCCATGCTCGCGCGATCGTCCGGGCGGATCAGGCCAAACTTGACCTCTGCAGTCCCCTTGCTGCCGACGAACAACACGCACCCGGCCTCGGCCATGAGTTCGACCGGCCAGACGCAGAGTGATTCCAGCAACGCCTTCAGTTTCGTTTGCAGCGTCTCTTCCTCGGCTTCGAGTTGCAGGAAGACTTGATCACCCTGCTCATCATCGTCACCCTGATCGACAAGTGCTTCCATCTGGGGATGTAGTTCAGCGATGCGCGACTCGATGCGCTCGATGGCAGCGGCTTCTTCTTCGCTGGGCTCGCGGCGTGACTTCCGAAGCTCGCCGTAGCTGACGAACTCGTCGAAGGAAAAGCGGGCTCGCACTTCGATCCACTTCCAGCCCTGTGCGGCGATCTGCTTCGCTTTCCGTTCGAGCTTCTCGCTGGCCAACCGGTCCAGCAGGGCCACATCCAGCAGGTAGGCCTTCTTGTCGTCGTCGCAGAACAGGTCTCGGCGCAACGGGCCGCCGGCCTTCTCATAGGCGGCGAGGGTCACATACCTCGCCACCGGGTCGCGGTCGGACTCGATCTCACCCTGCGCGAGCATCTGGCGCAGACAGTCGGGACGGCGGTTCCACGACGGCAGGTTGGCCCAGACCTGCTCCTGCTTCGCATGGTCGTCCACCGAGGCGAGCGCCATGAGGCAGTCGAGGCCGATCTGGTCCGCGCGGAACTGCGCCATCAGCCGGGGCGACACAGTCGCAAGTTTCATGCGCCGCTTGACTACCAACGGTGTGACGCCAAACGCTGCGGCCACATCTTCGACCGACTTGCCCTGGGCGCTCAGCTTGGCGAAGGCGATGTATTCGTCGGCGGGGTGCATCGGCTCGTGGAACACATTCTCGGCGAGGCTGGCGAGCAAGGCCTGATCGGCCGGCACGACCAGCACCGGCACCGGGTAGTTCTCGGCGATGTCGGCGTTCTGCGCCAACAGCGCCAGCGCGTCGAGGCGGCGACCGCCTGCGCAGACCTCGTGCAAGCCACGCGCGCCCTTGATCACGACCAGGTTCTGCAGGACGCCACTGTCCTTGATCGAGGCTGCGAGTTCGGCGATGCTCAACCGGGACTTGCTGTCGCTCGGTCGCGCCTGATAGGTCTCGGAGAGAACGAGCTTGTCGAACGGGACGGTGGTGCGGGGCGACGTCGCGATGATCGCGTCGATTTCGGCTTTGGAGAGTTTCATTTGAGGCTCCTGAACAAGGGCAACGGGACACGCCCTGTGCGTGTCCATGCGTTCAGAATCTCATCGACGCGCGACTCTTCAAGTGTGTTGGCTCAAGACTCAATCGGCAGCGCCGAACGATGTTGCCAGGTCGTCCTCGATCTCCGGAAACAGAAGCGCAATCGCCTCGTCGAAGGCCGCGTCGCGCCGGTAGGTTTCCTCGCCTTCATCCATTGACCGCTTGAGTTCACGAGCGTAGTCGCGCAACCATTGCCTTTGCTTGGCTGCAACCGTGGGCTGGTACACCTTGTAGGCCCAGAGGTACAGCACGGCGAACGCATGCTTTCCCACCCGGCTGCCGCTACGCAACCCCGCCTCGATCACCTGATACACCGAGGCCAGCTTGTAGCCGACCGGCTGGTCGAGCCGAATGGACATCAGCACCGGCAGGACGCAGTGGAAACCAAAGAAGCGCGCATTGCGCAGCACCTCGAAACCACGGTGCCACCCTGCATTCCCGGCCAACCGATCCACGACTTCGAGCAACGCCACCTTGCCTTCGTCGCCGTAGTCGCTGCGGTAGTAATTCAGCGCGGCCGCCAGATAGTCCTCGACGCCTTTGGACCACGCCGCGCTCTTTGCGGCTCGCCAGGCCTCGATGCGGTCCGCCTCCACGCGTCGCCGCTCCGCGTCGTAGTCGAAGAAGTAGGGCCGCCCCGTGTCTAGCGGGAACTGCACCTCCGCCAAGGAGACGAAGGCGGCCTCCCAGACGTCATGCACCTGGTCAGCGA
>JARXKP010000010.1 GCA_030271615.1 Pseudomonadota bacterium | reverse complement strand
CCTGGAGGGTGCTGCCGGGCTGGGCATCCGCCGCAGCCTGAAACCGATGGCGCTGCCTGAGCTGGCGCTGGACTACCTCTCTCCGCGCCCACGGGCGAGCTATTTTTTCGAAAGCGCTCGTCCCCTGGAGGTCCTGCCGTGACGGTGCAGAGAACGACTCGTGCGATTCACGGGGTGGATGCCCCGCCCCGGCCAAGACCGGTGCCCGCCGCGCCGTCGCTTTCGGTTCACGGTGATGACTCGTTGCAGGAGCTGTCTCCCTTGATAGAGGGCTTGCTCGATGCAGCCTGGCTGGTCGATCCGGACAGTCTGCGCATCCTGGCGGCGAATGCGGCGGCTGCGACCTTGCTCGGCATCGACGTGTCAACGCTATGTCGCACCGATGCGCTCGAACTCTCAGCGACGCCCGAAGACATCGCGTTCTGGGAATCGGGTGTGGGCGAGCTGACTGACAGCGTCGATGTGCAGACCTTTGTCAGTCGCGCCGATGGCAAGCTGGTGCCGGTGCTGCGGCGCGTCACTCGAATTCGGTTCGGCCCCGGACGCGGCTCGGCACCTGGGGCGCGCAACGAAACTTATCTGGTTGTCATGCGCGATCGCAGCCTGGAGTTGCGCACGCAGGCCGAGCTCGAAGAGCGGCTGTCAGAGCTGCGTGCCACACTCGATTCGACGACCGACGGCATTCTGGTGACGGACCTTTCTGGGCGCATCGTGAATTTCAACCCGCGCTTTGTTGCGCTGTGGGGAGTTCCCGAGTCGCTGCTGACGGAGCATGACGACGCGGCTGTCTCGTCGTGGATGCTGAGACGCGTGTCGGACCCGGTGAGTTACACGAAGCGTCTGCATGCCATCGGAGAGTCGAGCACGCTGGAGGGCAGCGACGTGCTGACCCTGCGCTGCGGCAAGGTCATCGAGCGGCGCACGCTGCCTCAGCGCAATCGCGGTCAGCCGATCGGGCGCGTGTTCGCATTTCGTGACGTCAGCGAGAGCCTCGAAACCAATCGGCGCATTGATGCCCTGTCCAACACCGATGCCTTGACCGGGCTGCCCAACCGGCGAGTGGTGGCAAGCCGCATCGAGTATGCGCTGGCCCTCGCGCAGCGCGAGGGGGTGGCTTTTGCGTTGCTGCACCTGAACCTCGACCGATTCAAGCCGATCAATGACGCACTCGGTTCGGCAGCCGGTGATCGCATGCTGGTCGAAGTGTCGAAGCGGTTGATTGCCACGATGCGGCAGGTCGATGCGGTATCCCGCGTTGGCGCGGATGAGTACGTGATATTGGTGCACCAAGCGGACATGCAGCGTGCCGAGGGTGCCGCGCGCCGCTTGCTCGACGCCTTGAAGCCGCCGTTCACGGTTGACGGAATGAATCTGACGATCACCGCCAGCATCGGTATTTCGCTGTATCCCGGCGATGGCAGCACGTCCGACGAGCTGTTGCAGGCGGCTGATGACGCGATGAACGACCTGAAGGCGAGCGGTGGTGCCGGGTACCGATTCCATCATCAGCCTGTCGGTGCGACGGTGGTGAAGCTGCGCACGCGCATGAAGCTCGATCATGCGATGCGACAGGCGCTGGCATCGGGGCGCTTCCGGCTGCATTATCAGCCGCAGGTCGATCTCAACAGCGGCGAGATCGTCGGCGCCGAAGCACTGATCCGCTGGCGTGACCCCGAGTTGGGGGATGTTCCACCAGCCGAGTTCATTCCTGCGGCCGAGAGCAGCGGATTCATCGTTGCGATCGGCGCGTGGGTGCTGCGCCAAGCGGTGCAGCAGGCCGCGCTGTGGCACGGCCGCGGGCACCGGTTGCTGATGTCCATCAACGTGTCGGCCCTGCAGTTCCAGCAGCCCGACTTCGTCGACAGCGTGGCGCGGGCACTGGCCGAAGTCGGGCTCGATCCGCAGTGGCTCGAGCTGGAGCTGACCGAGTCGATCCTGATTCAGGATGCGCAGGAGGCGTTGCATCGCTTGCAGGCGCTGGCGCAACTGGGCGTGAAGCTGGCGATCGACGATTTCGGTACTGGCTATTCCAGCCTGGCATACCTGAAACGCTTCCCGATCGGTCGCCTGAAGATCGACCGCAGCTTCGTGCGCGGCCTGCCGAAAGACGAGGCCGACGTGGGCATCGTCAACGCCATCGTCAACCTCGGCAAGGCACTGCATCTCGACATGGTCGCCGAAGGCGTGGAGACCGAAGCGCAGCGGCTGTTCATGCTGAACACCGGCTGCACCCAGTACCAAGGCTCATTGTGTTCGCCAGCAATCGACGCGTTGTCGTTCGATGCCCTTCTGGATCGAGGGCTCGCGTTTGCTCAGGATATGGCCGACGACGGCGGCTGGATCGAAGGCGGGTCGTAGTGTTCTGCGGATCAAAGAAAGCGTTCGAGCAGCCGACGTGATCGGCGGTCCAGTGCCCGCCGATCGCGCACGATGAACTGGATGCCGTGGCTGTCCGAGATCCACAGCGCGCCATCTTTCAGCCGCCGGATGTCTTCCTCGCCTTTCAGTACGAAACTGGTGGCGCCACGGTCGGTCTCGACCTGCCAGATGCTCGGCGTGGAGAACGTCGACACTGCGACGATGCAATGAATTTCGGGTGTGAACTCGCGGCTGGCGAGTTCTTCTTCGATCAGGGTCCGCAGCGGCACGGGCAGTCGGGCAAGCTCGTTGACCCACACCAACTCGCGGCCGTCGGCATCGACCATCGACAGCCCCTCGTGGGGCGCGGCGATCGGGAACGCCCGCACCGGTACGACGCCGTCGTGACATACGCCATCGGGCGTGGTCAGCAGCAGCCGCCCATGGGTGTTGCGCTCAAGTTGAAACGGTTCGGTGTTCATTGGCGCCCCATTCGCATTTCGTGCTGTACCGCCACAAGGGCGCTATCGACCCGGGATTCGAAGGGGCCGCTTCTTGGCCCATGGCGATCCGGCGCACTCATACGGGGCGTTCCGCATGGCTGGAAGTGCTTGCGAGCAGCGTCGACTCGAGCACGTTGCGGTGGTCCTGGTCGTTGGCATCGACCTGGCGTGCCTGTGCTTCGTACAAGCGCCAGTACGCGCCGCGCCGTGAGATCAGCTCGTCGTGCGGCCCCACCTCGACGATCAGACCGCGGTCCATCACGACCAGCCGATCAGCCTTGCGAAGGGTGGACAGGCGGTGCGCGATCGCGATGGTGGTGCGGCCCTGCACCAGGTTGTCGAGCGCAGTCTGGATCTCCTTCTCGGTCTCGGTGTCGACCGAAGACGTCGCCTCATCGAGGATCAGGATGCGCGGGTCGATCAACAGGGCGCGCGCGATGCTGATGCGCTGACGTTCACCGCCCGACAGACCCTGACCGCGCTCTCCGACCAGCGAGTCGTAGCCCTGCGGCAGTCGCAGAATGAACTCGTGCGCGTGTGCGGCACGGGCGGCGGCGACGATGTCTTCGCGGCTGGCCTCGGGCCGGCCGTAGGCGATGTTCTCGGCGATCGTGCCGAAGAACAGGAACGGCTCCTGAAGCACCAGCCCGATGTGGCGTCGGTAGTCGGCCACGCTGTAGCGGCGGATGTCGACGCCGTCGACCTTGATCGCCCCGTCGGTCACGTCGTAGAAGCGGCAGATCAGGTTCACCAGCGTGCTCTTGCCGGAGCCGCTGTGGCCGACCAGGCCGATCATCTCGCCCGGGCGGATGTCGAGGTCGAGCCCACGGATCACCGAACGGTTGCCATACCGAAAGCCGATGCCGCTGAGTTCGATGCGGCCCTTCGGCTGAGTCAGCGCCACCGGCGACGCCGGCTCGGGCACATTCGATACGTGGTCGAGGATGTCGAAGATGCGTTTGGCACCTGCCGCCGCTTTCTGCGTCACCGAAACGATGCGGCTCATCGAATCCAGTCGGCCGTAGAAGCGCCCGATGTAGGCGATGAACGCGGTCAGCACGCCGACCGTGATCTGGTTCTTCGAGACCTGCCAGATGCCGAAGGCCCACACCACCAGCAGGCCGATTTCGGTCAGCAACGACACCGTCGGCGTGAACAGCGACCAGGTCTTGTTGAGGCGGTCGTTGACCTGCAGATTGCTCTGGTTGGCATCCTTGAAGCGCTGCGTTTCGCGGCCTTCCTGTGCAAAGGCCTTGACGACGCGAATGCCGGGGATCGTGTCGGCCAGCACGTTGGTGACTTCCGACCACACCCGGTCGATCTTCTCGAAGCCGGTGCGCAGCCGGTCACGCACGGTATGGATCATCCAGCCGATGAAGGGC
This sequence comes from Pseudomonadota bacterium, assembly GCA_030271615.1. GTDB lineage: Bacteria > Pseudomonadota > Gammaproteobacteria > Burkholderiales > Burkholderiaceae_C > PBB1. The sequence goes on along the minus strand of JARXKP010000010.1, from coordinate 27,030 downwards.
AGCGGCAGCAGCGTGACCACCGCCAGCCACGGGTTGATCGAGCACAGGATGACGGCAGTCATCACGATCATCAGCACGTCGGTCGCGAAATCGAGCGCGTGCAGCGACAGAAAGACGCAGATGCGGTCGGTTTCGCTGCCGATGCGCGCCATCAGGTCGCCGGTGCGCTTGCCGCCGAAGTAATCGAGCGACAGTTGCAGCAGGTGTTCGAAGGTGGCCGTGCGCAGGTCGGCGCCAATGCGTTCGCTGACCAGCGCCAGCAGATACGTGCGCGCCCAGCCCAGGCCCCAGGCCAGGAGTGCGGCCAGCAGCAGCCCGCCCAGGTAGGTCAACACCAGCATCGGGTCGATCGCCTTCCCGTTCTGGAACGGGATCAGGATGTCGTCCATCAGCGGAATAGCCAGGTACGGAGGCACCAGCGTGGCCGCTGTCGAAGCCAGGGTCAGCGCAAAACCGGCAGCAAGTGGCTTGCGGTAGGGCCGTGCGAAACGCCACAGCCGCAGCAGCACCCAGGTCGATGGCACCGCCTGTACCTCGCGGGTGCACACCGGACATTCTTCGCTGTCGGGCGGCAGGGGGGCCCGGCATGAGGGGCACAGCGTCAGCTCGTCCATGGGAGGATTCCCTGTGGGCGTGCCGCCCCGCCAAGGCTGACGTGCCTGCTGCATTTCGAACAGCGTCACCAGACGCAGTGCGTGGACGTTTTGCGCCAGGGTGAATCGCCACACTGCCAATCGTCGCTCGTCGTCGTGCAGTTCCAGCGTACCGACGCCGGCGTGGTCCAGGTGCCGCAGGCGCAGCCGGTCGGCCGCCGGCTCGTCAAGTCGCCAGCCGGTCCACGGCGCGGCATCGCTATCGACCGTCACGGCGGGCGGCTCGCACGCGAGCAACCGGCGATCGGTCAGGACCAGTTGCCCGCGGACGAAGCGCAGTTGCTCGGATAAGTCAACCAGCAGCGTTCCGAGCGCGTTCTCGTCGGACTCGAGTGGAACTGCGTCCGGAGTCACGTCGACGGGCAGTGCAGATTTGGGATCTTGAATCGTATGGAGATGCTGCATATGGGTTTTGCACCGCTGAGCGACCGAAATTCCTCGCCATCGAACAGGGTCTGTGATTCTCGCCGAGTGGCCTGTCATGAGGACATCTCATCAAAAACATGAAGAAAATCGAAGATATCCGGCTGCTCCGCATCAACTACCTGCGCGGCCCCAACATCTGGACCTACCGCCCGGCGCTCGAAACCTGGCTTGATCTGGGTGAACTGGAAGACCTGCCCAGCCACCTGCTGCCCGGTTTCAACGATCGTCTGGTGACGCTGCTGCCGGCACTGGTCGAGCACCACTGCGGCGTCGGCGAGCGCGGCGGTTTCCTGGAACGACTGCAATCGGGTACCTGGGCCGGTCACGTGCTGGAGCACGTGGTGATCGAGTTGCTGAACCTGTCGGGCATGCCCACAGGGTTTGGTCAGACCCGCAGCACTTCCCGGCGGGGGGTCTACCGCATGGTGTTCCGAGCCCGCGACGAGCATGTCGCTCGCACGGCGCTGGCCGCTGGCCACCGACTGTTGATGTCCACGATCAACGACCTGCCTTTCGACCTGCCTGCTGCTGTCGAGCAGGTGCGAGAGAAGATCGACGACTGCTATTTCGGCCCCAGCACCGCCAGCATCGTCGCTGCGGCCACCGAACGCGGCATCCCGCACATCCGGCTCAATGCAGGCAATCTGGTCCAGCTGGGTCACGGCGCGCGGCAGCGCCGCATCTGGACCGCCGAGACCGAACAGACCAGCGCGATCGCCGAAGGCATTGCCAGCGACAAGGATCTGACCAAGACGCTGCTCAAGTCGTGCGGCGTGCCCGTGCCTGAGGGCGAGGTGGTTTCCAGCGCCGAGGCGGCGTGGGAGGCGGCGCAGGAGATGGGGCTGCCGGTGGTCGTCAAGCCGACCGACGGCAACCACGGCCGCGGCGTCACGCTCGACCTGATGACGCGAGAGGATGTCGAGGCCGCTTATGCGGTGGCGGAGCCGGAGGGCAGCGACGTGATCGTCGAGCGCTACATCCGCGGACATGAGCACCGACTTCTTGTCGTCGGTGGGAACGTCATCGCGGCGGCCCGTGGTGAATCCGCATGGGTCACCTGCGATGGCCGATCGACCCTTGTCGCGTTGATCGACGAGCAGATCAACAGCGACCCGCGTCGCGGCACGACCGAAGGCCATCCGCTCGGCCTCATCGATGTCGGCAAGGACGGCGCCGTGCTGCTCGATCTGCAGCGTCAGGGCCTCGCCCCGCATGACGTCCCTGCGCCGGGCCGCCGGGTGCTGATCCAGCGCAACGGCAATGTGTCGATCGACTGCACGGATGAAGTTCACCCCGAGGTGGCGCACCAGGTGTCGCTGGCTGCCCGCGTGGTAGGGCTCGATATCGCCGGCATCGACGTCGTCGCCGAGGACATCTCGAAGCCGCTGCAGGCGCAAGGCGGTGCGATCGTCGAGGTCAATGCCGGTCCGGGGCTGCTGATGCATCTGCAGCCCGCTGAAGGCATGCCGCGTCCGGTCGGTCAGGCGATCGTCGACCACCTGTTTCCTGAAGGCGACACCGGTCGCATCGATATCGTCGGCATTGCCGGGTCGCTGGGAACACACACGATGGCGCGCCTCGTCGCCTGGCTGCTGCACCTGAGCGGTCGACGCGTCGGTCTGGCCTGTCGCGACGGGTTGTTTCTGGGCAGCCGACAGATCGATCGCAGTGATGGTGCGCGCTGGGAAGCCGGCCACCGCCTGCTGTTGAACCGCTCGGTGGACGCGGTGGTGATCGAGAACGGCGCCACATCGGTGCTGGACGACGGTCTGGCCTACGACCGATGTCACGTCGGGGTCGTCGCCGATCTTTCGATCAACGAACATGACGCGGCGGCGCTGGCCGATCATGATGTGCACGAATCCGACCAACTGGCGAAGGTGTTGCGGACACAGATCGATGTGGTCACGTCGGGCGGCGTCGCCGTACTGAATGCGGCCGATCCGCGCATTGCCGACATGGCCTCGCTGTGCGATGGCGAGGTCGTGCTGTATGCGCGTGACGGGGGCAACGAGGCGCTGGTCGCACACCGTGCGGCGGGCGGCCGGATCGCTTTCGTTCGGGACGGTTGTGCCGTGCTCGCGATGGGACCGATCGAAACGCTCTGCTCGAACGTTTCATTCGCCAGCCGCCGCTTTGCCTTACCGGCCCATGCGCTGGCGCCGGTTGCAGATCCGGTCGACGTGTTGCTGGCCTCGGTAGCGACCGCCTGGGCGCTCGGCATCTCGCCCGAGTTGATGGCGGCGGGCATCGAGACCTTTCCGGTCGCCGTAACGGCAGGGGTGATGGTGTCGCCCAGCCTTTCAACTCTCGCACGGGCGGCGGCCTCCGGTGACACCTCGGCGCTGGCTCAGGCAGTAGCCCCGGCAACCGCTGGGGTTCACTGAACTCGCTACCGACCTGCGGCCCCGCTCCTTCGAGCAGAAAGCGCTTTCGATGAATGTTTCTCGTGTTCGTGCCTTGCGCGGACCCAACCTCTGGACCCGGCACACAGCCATCGAGGCGATCGTCTCCTGCGCTGCGCCGGAGTGCATCCTGGGCAACATTGCCGGTTTCGAATCCCGCGTGCGTGCGCTGTTTCCTGCCATCGGCGCCTTGCATTCCGCCAGCCAGCAGCAGTCCAAGTCACTCGCGCATGTCCTTGAATTGGCGGCCTTGGCGTTGCAGGCGCAGGCCGGCTGCCCAGTGACCTTCAGTCGCACCTCCGCCACGGTAGACCCCGGCGTGTACCAGGTGGTCGTCGAATACAGCGAGGAGGCGGTGGGTCGCCAGGCACTCGAACTGGCGCAGGCGCTTGTCAGTGCCGCCGTGCTCGATCGGTCTTACGACGTGGAGGCGGCGATCGCGCGCTTGCGTGAGACTCACGAAGACGTTCGTCTGGGGCCGAGCACCGGGTCGATCGTCGACGCCGCTGCTGCGCGCGGTATCCCCTGGCGGCGCCTGACGCAAGGCAGTCTGGTGCAGTTCGGCTGGGGCTCGCGTCAGCGGCGCATCCAGGCGGCCGAGGTCGACGCCACGAGTGCCGTGGCCGAGGCCATTGCGCAGGACAAGGACCTGACCAAGAAGCTGCTGCTGGCCGCCGGTGTGCCGGTGCCCTATGGCCGACCCGTTTCGACCGTCGATGAGGCCTGGACCGTTGCACTGGAGATCGGGTTGCCTGTCGTGGTGAAGCCTCAGGACGGCAACCAGGGCAAGGGTGTCACCGTCAACATCGTGAGCCGTGAACAGCTCGACATCGCGTATCGGGCTGCCGCAGAGATTGGCGAGGTCATGGTCGAGCGCTTTCTTCCGGGCAGCGACTACCGGCTGCTGGTGGTGGGTGACCGCATGGTGGCCGCCGCCCGCCGCGATCCACCCCAGGTGCTGGGCGACGGCGTGCACACCGTTCGGCAACTCGTCGATCGGGTCAATGCCGACCCGAAGCGGGGCGATGGCCACTCCACGTCACTGACGAAAATCCGCTTCGACGAGATTGCCGTGGCGCGTCTGGCCGAGCAGTCGCTCGGCCCCGATACCGTACCCGCGAAGGGTCGACGTGTCGTCTTGCGCAACAACGCCAATCTCAGCACCGGCGGTTCGGCCACCGACGTGACCGACAGTGTTCATCCCGAAATGGCGGCGCGCGCGGTGACCGCGGCGCAGACGATCGGCCTGCACATCTGTGGCGTCGACGTGGTGTGCGAAAGCGTGCTGCGTCCGCTGGAAGAGCAAGGGGGTGGTGTGGTCGAGGTCAACGCCGCGCCGGGTTTGCGCATGCACCTGTCACCGTCGTACGGAAAGGGGCGGCCGGTTGGCGAAGCGATGATCTCCAACCTGTACGCGCACGGCGACGATGGCCGCATTCCAGTCGTCGCGGTCACCGGCACCAACGGCAAGACCACGACTGCTCGGCTGATCGCGCACCTGTTTTCGACCAGCGGCCTGCGCGTGGGCATGACCAACACCGACGGCGTCTACGTCGAAGGCCGGCAGATCGACAGCGGCGACTGCAGCGGCCCGAAGAGCGCCCGCAATGTGCTGATGCACCCCGACGTCGACGCGGCGGTATTCGAGACCGCGCGCGGCGGCGTGTTGCGCGAGGGGCTCGGATTCGACCGCTGCCAGGTGGCGGTGGTCACCAACATCGGCAGCGGCGATCACCTCGGTTTGAACTACATCACCACCGTCGAAGACCTCGCCGTGCTCAAGCGGGTGATCGTGCAGAACGTCGCTGCGACCGGCTTCGCGGTGTTGAACGCCACCGATCCGAACGTGGTCGCGATGGCGGCCAACTGCCCCGGCGAGGTGATCTATTTCGCCGCTGATCGTCAGCATCCGGTGATGGTGACGCACCGGGCTCAGGGTTACCGCACGGTGTGCGTCGAAGGCGAGTGGCTGGTCGCGGCGCAGGGTGCCTGGCGCGAGCGCGTCGCGTTGCGCGACGTGTCTCTGACCCGCAACGGAACGATCCGTTTCCAGGTCGAGAACGTGATGGCCGCGATGGCCGCCGCCTGGGGCGCGGGTCTGGCCTGGGATGCGGTGCGGCGCGGGCTCGCCAGCTTCTCGGGTGACACCGACAACGTGCCTGGCCGCTTCAACGTGATGAGCTACCGCGGTGCAACGGTGATTGCCGACTACGGCCACAACCCCGATGCCATGCGCGCGCTGGTCGCCGCCGTCGAGGCCATGCCGGCGCGTCGGCGCTCGGTGGTCATCAGCGGCGCTGGCGACCGGCGCGATGAAGACATCCGCGAGCAGACCCAGATCCTCGGCGACGCCTTCGACGACGTCCTGCTGTTCCAGGATGCCTGCCAGCGCGGGCGCGCCGACGGCGAAGTGCTTCAACTGCTGCGCGAGGGGTTGGCGGATGCCAAGCGCTCCCGGCAGGTCGAGGAAATCCGCGGCGAGTTCGTCGCCATCGACCGGGCACTCGATCGACTGGAGCCCGGCGATCTGTGCCTGATCCTGGTCGACCAGGTTCAGGAAGCACTGGCTCACTTGGCGGAGCGAGTCGCCGCTGCTTGACCCCGAGAACAGGCAGGACCCACGGGGGCCTTGTCGAATTCATGCCCTTGCCGAAGCGGCGCGCTGTCATGCGTCGGTAGCAAGCGCGCGGCACACTTCATTCGCGGCAGAGGGCTCGCCACAGGACTGTGTCCAGAGACGGCTTGCGAGGTTGGGGTATGCCCCTCCAAAGGGGGCCACCCCCAGATGGATTCTCCGGATGGACGCTCAAACGGATCATTCGTCCTGTCGAGTTCGACACGCGAACGGGGAGCGGATCATGAAATTCGATGAACGAATCGATGGTGATTACCGGATCTACGCCGGTGCGCTGGACGTGTTGCAGGGCGATGGTTACATCGCGGCGGTTGTCGTCAGCCGCGTGGGCGGGACCCAGGCCAAAGCGCGAGAAGTGTTCCGCGACGAGAGCCTGGCGTGCGGGCATCGCTGGAAGAGTGCGGATGAGTCCTTGATGTTCGCGCTGTGCAAGGCTCGAGAGTGGATCGGCATCGACCGTCAGCGAACTGAAAATCTCTCCGAGAACCTGTCAGGCCGCAGCGCCATGCAGCTTTGACCTGACGGCGGCAGAACGAATGTCAGGCGGACGGTCGGCGTCCTGCGGCCCCGGGTACTGCCTTCGCGACGACCCCGCCGAACTGGTTGAGCAGCAACCCCAGCAACACACAACCGACGCCGGTCCACTGGCTGGGGTTCAAGTGCTCATCGAGAAAGAACGACGCTGCCCACAAGCCCACCACGGGTACCAGCATCGAGAATGGGGCCACGTGACCGGCCGGGTGACGCTGGAAGAGTCGGGTCCATAGCGAATAGCCGACGAGGGTGGCCAGCAGCGACAGGTAGGCGACGGCCATCAATTCGCGCCCACCCATTCCGGTCAGTGATCGCCAGGTCGCATCGGCGCCGTCCAGCCACACCGCGAGCATCAGGAAAGGCAGCACCGGAACCAGGCTGCTCCAGACGATGAAATGGAACGGGTCGTAACGCCCTGACGTACGCCCCAGCAGCCGTGTCAGCAGATTCGACCCCGCCCACGACAGCGCTGCCGCCACCGTCAAGACGAAGCCCAGCAGTGTCATGTCCTGCGGACCGTGGCCGTGCACCGACGCGATCAACGCGAGGCCGCCTGCGGCGACGAGCAGCCCCAGCCACTGGTGCAATCGAGCATGTTCGCCAAGCACAGGCAACGCGAGCAGCACGGTGAAGAACACCTGCGCCTGCAGCACTGTGGACGCCAGGCCGGCCGGCATGCCGAAGCGCAGCGCGGTGAACAGCAATCCGAACTGTCCGAGCCCCTGCAGCAGGCCGTAGCACACGACGAAGCGCCAGGGCACGCGGGGGCGAGGAACAATCCACAACAGCGGAAGCGAGGCCAGCGCGAAGCGCAGCGCGCCGAGCATCATCGGGCTCAGCGTGGTCAGCGCCACCTTCATCACGACGAAGTTCAACCCCCAAATGACGACCACGGCCAGCGCGGTGAGGTAATCCCCGCGCGACAGGCCTTCGCTTGCGGCCGCAGAGAGCGGCGGTGCCGCTGAACTCAGCGACGCAGGACGCTGAACCATTCGCTCTGCGCGGCCGTCAACTGGTCTTCGGGCGTCATCAGCGCATGTTCGAGGGCACTTCGGATCTCGGGTTCGGGTGTCGGGAGCGGGCCCGTCAGCAGCGTTTCCAGCAGCGCGCGCGCGGCAGCGATGCTTTGCCGGTATAGCGCCAGCATGGAACTCACGGTGACGTGCTTGCTCGGGTCTTCCATCCAGCAGTCGTAGTCGGTCACGATGCCGATCGTGGCGTAGCCCATCTGGGCTTCGCGCGCCAGGAACACCTCCGGCACATTGGTCATGCCGACCAGTTGACAGCCCGCGCCTTGCATGAACAGGCTCTCCGCACGAGTGCCCAGCCGTGGCCCTTCGACACAGGCGTAAGTGACATCCCGGTGCAGCGTGATCGGTGCTTGACTGGGGTGTCTTGCCGCGTGCTGCTGAACGCCGGCTGCGACCCAGTCGATCAGGTTGGCGCTGACCGGCCTTGCCGTCGACACGTGCGCGGCGACGCCATCTCCGAAGAACGTGCGCTTGCGATCTCCCTTCGTCCAGTCGAAGTACTGGTCCGGCATCGCGAGATGTCCCGGCGCGATGGCCTCGGCCAAGCTGCCGACCGCCGAGAAACTGAGGATTTGCGTCGCTCCAGCGCGCTTCAGGGCGTAGATGTTCGCGCGGTAGTTGACCTCGTGCGGAAGCAGGCGGTGGCCCGTGCCATGGCGCGCCAGAAACAGCACGCCGTGATGCCCGACGCGCCCCTGGCTGATCACGCCTGACGGTGCGCCGAACGGTGTCGGCGCGTCGAGCCGGGCATCGATCACCATGCCCGGCAGTTCGTAGAGACCGGTACCGCCAATGATGGCCAGCATGCTCATTCCTTCCTCTTGAGAAAAGCGTCATACAAGGCTGCGAAGTCTTCGCAGCGTTCGAAATACGGCAATGCGCCAGCGGGCGTCACATCGAAGGCCCGGTTTGGCAGCTGCGCGCAAGCGATCTGGTGGCGGACGTGCTCGCGGATGGGCCGAACGTCAAAAGCCGATCTCGAATCGTCGGTTATCGGAGGCATGGTCCATTATCTCGGCGCCGAGCACCGGCATGATGTTGCCGAGCCCGGGCCGTTTCGACGCGGCTTGAAGCAGGCGAACCTTGCAGTGATGCTGACAACGCGCGGCCATTTGACTGCGGCGCGGCGATCACGCCGGCGTTGTAGGGCTCAAGAGTCCCGAGGACGGTAACCGTAGCGCACCGCCAAGTGTTCTGGGTCGGCGCCGAAAAAGTATGCCGCACGCAGCCGCCACATCAGCAGAAGGGTTCTCATCGGGCCGCGGGCTTGCCAGCGACGTGCCGAGGTGATGACGCGTGCCTTCAGGCACGTGCACGGCGCGATCTGTTTCAACGCAATGCACAGGCCGATGTCCTCCATCAAGGCGATCGCCGGAAAGCCTCCGGCCGCATCGAACGCCTCGCGCCGCACGAACATCGCCTGGTCTCCGGTGGCGATGCCGGTGAGCCGCGATCGCAGGTTCATCAGTGTCGACACGCAGCGCAACAACCACGACGGGCTGTCGATGCGCACGTCGAAGCGTCCCCAGACCGCACCGTCGGACACCGCCTGCCGCAGCAGGGTGTCGGCCTGTTCGGGCAGCTGCGTGTCGGCGTGCAGGAAGAGCAGCACATCGTCACCGGACGGCACGCCGTTCTGCGCCCCCGCATTCATTTGGGTCGCCCGTCCGCGCGGCGCAGACAGCACCCGATCGGCCAGCGGCCGGGCCACCGCGACGGTGTCATCGACGCTGCCTCCATCGACCACCACCAGTTCGACGCCACGCTTTCGCAAGGACTGCAGGTCGAGCAAGCGTTCGCGCAGATGCCGGGCTTCGTCGAGCACTGGCATCACGATGCGCAGTGCCCGAGGCTTCGCCAATGGCGGCGCCGGGTGCTCACCATCGCGGGCCCGCATCACCGCTCAATCTGCGACGGGTCGCTTCGCGGGCTGAGCATGGCTGCTGAAGAAGCGCCACATCTCGCGCGTCGCATCCGGCCCGCTCGGATCGGTGTACGAGCCCTGCTCGCTGCCACCCGACCAGGCGTGTCCACCGCCATGCACCACCCAATGCTCGGCCTGGGTCGGTGCGCCATCGAGTCCGGCGTGCGTGGTGCGCGTGTAGCGCCGCCCTTGGGCCGACACGCCTTGCTCGACGAGCGGCTCCGAGGCTGTTTCGTCAGCTCTGCGGGCGCCGCCGGTCTGGCCGATCGCCACCGCGATGGCCTGGGTTCCGTTGCCGGGGTGCACCACTGCATCGCTGTCACCGTGGAACACGATTGTCGGGACCGGGCCGATGGCCGTCGTTTCGAAAACGGTTTTGCCGGGTTCTCCGTGGTTGACGGTTCCGGGGGGCGAGGCGGGCGATGCCGGCCCGCTCTTCATGGCCGACAGCGCCGACATCAGATCGTTCGCCGCCCCGCTGGCCAGTCCGGAGTGGATGCCCACCGCTGCGTACAGGTCGGGGTAGGCCTGGCCGAGGATGGCCGCCATGGCGCCGCCGGCCGACAGCCCGGCCACGTAGACGCGGCGAGGGTCGAGGCCGTATTCGGCGATCACCGCGCGTGTCATGCCGGCCAGCACGGCCGCTTCGCCGCGACCGCGCTGCTGGTGGCTGTGCTTGAACCAGTTCCAGCAGCGTGACGGGTTGGCACCTTGAGCCTGAGCTGGGTACAGCACCGCAAAGCCCTGCTCGCGGGCGAGCGCGTTCATGCCGGTGCCGGCGGCAAAGTCGTCCGGGTCCTGTGTGCAGCCGTGCAGCATCACGACCAGCGGCATCGGTCGGCCCGCGCGCGCGGAGACCGACGATGGCGGCAGGTAGAGCTGGTAGCTGCGCGTCAATCCGGCTTCGCTGTGCTCGCCGGTCCGGGACGATCCCTTGTCATCGACTTGTGTGCGTTCGAGCGGTGCGGCTTCGGTGGCGAGTTCTTCAACGCAGCCGTCGATCACGCCGTTCTGGTCTTGTGCCGCAGGTGGCACTGGCGCCGACACCGGCCGCGGCATGGGTGCCGTTCGGCGGCCGAGCATGTGTTGAATGGCGTGGGTGGCCTCGGCCAGTCGGCCCGATCGGGTCAACCGGGCCACTTCTTTCATCCAGCGTTGAACTGTTTGGGACAGGGTGGCTTTCATGAGGTGGGGAGGCGCCGAAGGAGTGAGTGGTATCCGGGGTTGATCACTTGAGCCGCCCGGCCAGGGCCTGCTTGACTTCGGCGCTGGCGTGCAGCGCGCCCAGCACCTCGAGCGTGTCGATCGTGTCCAGGGCCAACTCGGGCGTCACGTCCGCTGCGATCGTCGCGAGGCCGACGACCCGCAAGGTCAGCTTCTGCCGCGATTGCTGGAGCTGTTGCAGGTCGTGTCGGCTGATGTGCTGCATGCCGAAGACCAGCATCTTGCGGGCCACCACCTGCTTGAGCACGTCAGCGTGATGCGTCAACTGGTTGCGGATGGCGGTGCGGATGAAATCGGTGCGATTGCTGTAGAAGCCTTCGTTGACCAGCAGATCGACCTGCCCGAGATCGACATGACCGAGGTTGATCGTGATCTTTTCCGAATCGCTCGGCTTGACATTGCGCGCGCTGGGGCTTGCAGACGCGGGCACTCGATCGACCGGTTCAAGCGGTGCGACCGACGACGGTTTGACAGATTGCGACTTCATGAGGCCATCCTATCACCATCTAATTGACATCCAATTGGATGGTAATTAAGTGATGGCGTGCCGCTCGTCTGGGGTTTCGGCACAAAAAACTGGCCCGAGAATCGCGCCACCTTCTATTTTTCTCTCGTGCTCATGAAGCTGTTGCGTTACGGCCCGTTCGGGTCCGAGAAGCCTGCCCTCGTGGATGCGCCGGGGGTGGTTCGAGACCTGTCCGGTGTGCTGTCGGACATCGTGCCGGCGACCCTGTCGCCGCACAGCCTGCAGCGCCTGCGCGAGATCGATCCGGCCAGCCTGCCGGCGGTCGAGCCGGGGCGCATCGGCGTGCCATACACGGGCTGCAACAAGTTCGTCGGGGTCGGGCTCAATGACGCCAATCACGCGGCCGAATCGGGGCTGCCGGTGCCCGCCGAGCCGGTGCTGTTCATGAACGCGACGATCTGCCTTTGCGGGCCGAACGACGCGGCGCTGGCCGAAGTGGCCGGGTACTGTGTGGTCAACGATGTGTCCGAGCGCGAGTACCAGCTCGAAAACGGCGACTCGATGCGCCTCGGCATCGATGGGCTGGGCGAGCAGTTCCAGGCCGCACGCGCCTGGGACGCTTCGCTGCTTCATGGCTGACTCATCGTCGCCAATCGACTCCAAGACGCCCTGGTTTTCTTCGTTTGCTGCGCTGAAGCAGGATCGTTTTTTCTGGATCCTGTTGCTGGTTCTGGCGGGTCTCGCCGTGGCGCAACCGCAGAAGATTCCCGGCTACCCGAGGCTCGTTGACTGGGCGACGATCGCCGCGCTGGCCGGGCTGCTGACGTTGACGCAGGCTGTCGAGTCCAGCGGTGCGCTGGGTCGGCTCGGGCACTGGCTGGTCGGACGCATGTCCACCGAGCGCATCGCGGCACTGTGCCTGGTGTCCGCTGCAGCGATCCTGTCGACGGTCCTGACCAACGACGTGGCGCTGTTCGTCGTGGTGCCGCTGACGCTGGGCCTGTGCCGCATCGCCCCGCTGCCGGCCACGCGGTTGATCGTCTTCGAGGCGCTGGCCGTCAATGCCGGCTCGGCGCTGACGCCGATCGGCAACCCGCAGAACCTGTTCCTGTGGCAGCTGTCCGGCTCGTCGTTCGCCGAGTTCACCTGGCACATGGCGCCGCTGGTGGTGGTGCTGTCGGTCTTGCTGCTGGCGCTGACGGCGCTGGTGTTCGCCAAAACACCGCTGCACGTCGAAGACCGGTTGCCCGACGGGCCGCTCGATCGGCCCTTGCTGCTGACGGCGCTGGCGATGTACCTGCCGTTCCTGGTGCTGACCGATCGTGGCGACGCGGCGTGGGCTTGCGCTGCGGTGGCCACCGTGGTGGCCGTGCTGCGACCGCGCGTGCTGGCCCGGGTCGACTGGGGCTTGCTGCTCGTCTTTGTGCTGATGTTCATAGACCTGCGACTGGTCGCCGGGCTCGACGCGGTGCAGGGTGTGATCGGCGGGCTGGGGCTGGCCGACCCGATGCGGCTGTACGGAGCCGGCATCGGTGCCTCGCAATTGGTTAGCAACGTGCCGGCGGCGATCGCGCTGGCCGAGTATTCGCGTGACTGGCGGGTCATGGCCTACGCCGTCAACGTCGGCGGTTTCGGCTGGATGGTCGGGTCGCTGGCCAACCTGATCGCGCTGCGGATGGCGAACGACTCCCGGGCCTGGTTGAGCTTTCACCTGTATTCGCTGCCCTTTCTGATGGCGGCAGCGGCAGTCGGCTTCGTGCTGCTGTTCGCACTCGGAAGGGCCGGGTCTTGAACCATCAGGGCCGGCCCCCATATTTACCGTCTTGCGGGGAAGACCGACGTGGGTTCACCTTCGCTCGCTCGCCATCAAAGATCACTTTCCAAAGCGACCATGACCAAACAAACACTTTCATTCCAGGCCGAAGTCAAGCAGATCCTGCATCTCGTCACGCACTCGCTGTACTCGAACAAGGAAATCTTCCTGCGTGAGCTGATCTCCAATGCGTCCGACGCCTGCGACAAGCTTCGCTTCGAAGCGTTGAATCACCCAGAGATGTACGAAGACTCGCCCGACCTCGAGGTCCGGGTCAGCTTCGACGCCGAAGCGAAGACGCTGACGATTCGCGACAACGGCATCGGCCTCAGCGCCGAAGAGGCGGTGGCCAACCTCGGCACGATCGCCAAGAGCGGCACGCGCGAGTTCATGGCCAAACTCGACGGCGACCAGAAGAAGGATGCGCAGTTGATCGGCCAGTTCGGTGTCGGCTTCTACAGCGGCTTCATCGTGGCCGACCGCATCACCGTCGAGTCGCGTCGTGCTGGCGCGAAGCCCGAAGACGGGGTCCGCTGGAGTTCCGAAGGCACCGGCGATTTCGAGATTGAATCGATCGTCAGGGGCGAGCGTGGCACCTCGGTCATCCTGCACCTGCGTGATGGCGAGGAAGAGTTCCTGAGCGGCTGGAAGCTGAGATCCATCATCGGAAAGTACTCCGACCACGTGTCGCTGCCGATCCTGATGCGCAAGGAAGAGTGGGACGCCGAAGCCGCCAAGCAGGTCCAGCGCGACGAGTGGGTGCCGGTCAACAAGGCCGCGGCTCTCTGGGCGCGCAGCAAGAGCGACATCACCGAAGAACAGTACAACGAGTTCTACAAGCAGATCAGCTACGACACCGAAGCGCCGCTGGCCTACACCCACAACCGCGTCGAGGGACGAAGCGACTACACGCAGCTGCTGTACATCCCGGCCAAGGCGCCGTTTGATCTGTGGAACCGAGACAAGCGCGGCGGCGTGAAGCTGTACGTCAAGCGCGTCTTCATCATGGACGACGCCGAGGCGCTGATGCCGGTGTACCTGCGCTTCGTCAAGGGTGTGATCGACAGCGCTGACCTGCCGCTGAACGTGAGCCGCGAGCTGCTGCAGGAAAGCCGCGACGTGCGCGCGATCCGCGAAGGTTCGACCAAGCGCGTGCTGAGCATGCTCGAGGCCCTGGCCAACAGCGAAGAGGAATCCGAGCGCGCCAAGTACGCGGCGTTCTGGAATGACTTCGGCTCGCTGCTGAAGGAAGGCGTGGGCGAGGATCACGCGAACGCCGAGCGGCTGGCCAAGCTGCTGCGCTTCGCATCGACCCATGCCGATGAGGGCGTGTCGTTTGCCGACTACGTCAGCCGCATGAAGGAAGGCCAGGAGTCGATCTACTACATCACGGCCGACAGTCTGGCCGCCGCGAAAGGCAGCCCGCAACTCGAGATCTACCGCAAGAAGGGCATCGAGGTGCTGCTGCTCTCAGATCGCGTCGACGAGTGGATGCTGAGCCACCTGCATGAATTCGACGGCAAGTCGCTGCAGAGCGTCGCGAAGGGCTCGGTCGATCTGGGCTCGTTGCAGGACGAGGAAGAAAAGCAGCAAGCCGAGCAGGCCTCGGCTGCTTTCAAGCCCGTGCTGGACCGTTTGAAAGCGGCGCTGAAGGACCGGGCCAAGGACGTGCGCGTGACGACCCGTCTGGTCGAGTCACCGGCCTGCCTGGTGGTCGAGGAAGGCGACATGAGCGGCCACCTGTCCCGGCTGCTGAAGCAGTCCGGCCAGTCCGGTGTGCCGTCGTCGATGCCGATCCTCGAAGTGAACGCCGAGCATGCGCTGGTCAGGCGACTCGACAGCGGCGACCACTTCGACGAACTGGCCCACATCCTGTTCGATCAGGCCGTGCTCGCGGAGGGGGGGCACCTCGAAGACCCTGCCGCGTACGTGAGGCGTGTCAACGGGCTGTTGCTGAGTCAGCCCTGACCCACCTGCTGCATCAGCTGCTGCGTTGATTGTTGCCAGTAGGCCCCGCTGGCGAACCACGGGAAACTCGGCGGGAACGCCGGGTCCGACCAGCGCTTGGCCAGCCAGGCACTCTGGTGAACCATGCGCAAGGTACGCAGCGGTTCGACGAGAGCCAGCTGGCGGTCATCGAAATCCATGAACTGCTCGTAGCCGGTCAGCAGCGACCTCATTTGCTGGCGGGCTGCGGCGGGGTCGCCCGACAGCAGCATCCATAAGTCCTGCACCGCCGGGCCGGTCAGGCAATCATCCAGATCGACGAAGTGCGGGCCGGCGTCCGTCCAGAGCACATTGCCCGCGTGGCAGTCGCCATGCAAGCGGATGTTGTGGATGTCAGGGACGCATTCGAAACTTCGCTGGGCCAGAGTGAGTGCGGCGTCGACGGCCCTCTTCCATTCCGGGGCGATCTCTGGCGGAATGTTTCCGTGCTCGAGCAGCCAGTCCCGGCAGCCCCAGCCGAATTCATCCAGCGTCAGGCTGCGACGAACCGCAAACGGTTTGCGTGCGCCCACCGCGTGCATGCGGCCGATGAAACGACCGATCCACTCCAAGGTGTCCGGGTGTTCGAGTTCCGGGGCTCGTCCGGCCTTCCGCTCGGTGACGGTGAAACGGTAGTCGCCCGTCGGTGTGGAAATCTGCGCGAGCGTGGCGGGATCGCCGCTGAGCGTGGCTTGCATCGGAGATTCGCGATCGGCTTCCAGCGTCCATGGCGCCGCGATCGGAATCTCTTCCGCAGCCAGTTCCGCCGAGAAGGAGTGCTCTTCCAGAATCTGTGCGTCGGTCCAGCGATTCGGGCGGTAGAACTTCGTCACGACCGCTCGACCGTTGCTCAGGAAAACCTGGAAGACCCGGTTCTCATAGGAGTTGAGTTGAAAGATCCGGCCGTCTGCGTACAGGCCCACGCTGTCCATCGCGTCGAGGACGACCGCCGGGGTCAGTCCGGAAAATGGGGTTTGCAGGGCGGGGTCGGGTGATGGTGATGAATGCACTCGTTGATCGTAAGCGGTCGGTCAACGGACCACTGCGCCAGCGGCTGAGGATCGCTCAATCACAACCAGGGTGTCGTCATCGACCACGACGCCGCCAATGCCGCCGACGTCGCTTTGCCGACGCCAGTCCACCGCCGAATCGGGTCCGTCGAACTCCAGGTGTGCGACGTCACCTGACGGGTCGTCGGTTAACGGCGACGGATCTGCAATGGCCGATCCCGACGCCGGTGGGGTCGGGTCGGGCCATGCCTGAGAAGACTCGGCGTCGAACGCTGGCCCCAGGCGACTGTCCGGCGCGAAGAACGAGTCGAGGAACACACTCGGGTCGCGCCATTTCCCGGAGTGATCAACCGGGCCGCTGCTCACCGGAGCCATGAGGGCCTCGCCTTCCACAACCAATGCCACAGGCGCGGCGTCGACCGGGGCCGCCTCTGCGGTGCAGCGCGGCATCAGCAGTCGGAGCGCATCCGCAGTGGGAATCCCGTCCGCTGCCATGCTGAAGTACTTGACCCCGCACGTCGCCAGCACCGATTCCTTGATCTCGATGGTCCGCTTCGAGCGCGAACGGCGACTCTCCAGGTCAACGGCCAACAGGGCTTTGCCATTCGGGCTGCAAATGGCGAAGGTCACATGCGTCGACCCGAGCAGGCCGTACCAGTAATGCACCTTCCCCAGATCCTTGGGTTGACACAGGCGCACCAGGGGCAACTTGGGCATCACGACATGATTCGGGAAGGCGGTCTTGAGCTGCCGATACAGGCGCCGTTCGCCGACGTTGAAAACGAGCCGCGGAGACAGCGCCCACGTCGCAGGGAGTGGCGGTGATTTTTCCCGCGGTGCCGTCAGCCAGGCCCAGGCCGTCAGGCCGCCGAGCAGGACGCCCGCCAAACCGACGGCGAACATCAGGAGCAGGGGTGAAGGGATGGAGGTCACGGGTCGAAGTGGTTTGAGCTGAGCGGGCCGCGCATCGAGCAGGTTGCGCAGCGCCAGCAGATGCTAAAGCCCCGTGGTCAAAAATGGAGCGCGGCTGAGCTTTCTGCTTCGACACGGCGGCGCAGGTCCCGAAATCGCGGGAAGCTCATCGCTTCTGCACTTCAACGGGTCTGCTACACTGGTAGGCTGACCTGAACACTAAGCCGACAGGTCGGTCGGCGTGACTCAGAGAACTCGATGAGTTCCTGAGTCGACGTCAAAGATCGTTCGAGAGGCCGCCACGACAAGAAGCGGTTCCAACGGCGATTTCGGAAGCGCGAAATTCCTCGTCCTTCCCACTGGCTGATTTCTCGTATTGGATAAACCATGAAAACCTTCAGTGCCAAGCCGGCCGAAGTGACGCATGAGTGGTTTGTGATCGACGCGACCGACAAGGTCCTCGGAAGGGTGGCCAGTGAAGTCGCCCTCCGTTTGCGCGGAAAGCACAAAGCCATTTACACGCCTCACGTCGACACGGGCGATTTCATCGTCATCGTCAACGCGGACAAGATCCGTGTCACGGGCAACAAAGCCAATGACAAGATCTACTACCGTCACACCGGATACCCGGGCGGCATCATCGCTACGAAGTTCAAGGACATGCAGGCCAAGCACCCTGGTCGTGCGCTTGAAAAGGCCGTGAAGGGCATGCTCCCAAAGGGCCCATTGGGATACGCCATGGTGAAGAAGCTGAAGGTGTATGCGGGCGACACGCATCCGCACACCGCACAGCAGCCCAAGCCGCTCGAAATTTAAGGGGACACTGATGATTGGTAACTGGAACTACGGGACAGGCCGTCGCAAGTCGTCCGTCGCTCGTGTCTTCATGAAAAAGGGCACCGGGCAAATCCTCGTCAACGGCAAGACGGTCGACGAGTACTTCGGGCGTCAGACTTCCATCATGATCGTCAAGCAGCCACTGATGTTGACCGCCAACGATGCGGCTTTCGACGTCAAGGTGAATGTCCATGGCGGTGGCGAATCGGGGCAGGCTGGTGCGGTGCGCCACGGCATCACGCGCGCGCTGATCGATTACGACGCTGCGTTGAAGCCCGAGCTCAGCCGAGCTGGATTCGTGACCCGTGACGCTCGTGAAGTCGAGCGAAAGAAGGTCGGTTTCCACGGCGCACGTCGACGCAAGCAGTTCAGCAAGCGCTGATCGGTTGTTTCCGACAGAACGAAAGGTCGCCTTCGGGCGGCCTTTTTCGTTCAAGACACAACGTCCATAATCAAACAATAAATTTGATGGTTTCGAGGAAATCCCATGAGTGTCACCCCAGAACACAGCCACGTCACGTCACTTCAAGATGAGCCCCCTGTGCCGCTGGTCTTCACCGACAGCGCAGCCGCGAAGGTCAAGGAACTCGTTGATGAAGAAGGTAACCCCGATTTGAAATTGCGGGTTTTCGTTCAAGGAGGCGGATGCTCCGGTTTCCAGTATGGGTTCACGTTCGACGAAGTGTTGAATGAAGACGACACACGGATGGACAAGAACGGTGTTACCTTGCTGATCGACGCGATGAGCCTGCAATACCTGATGGGAGCGGAGATCGATTACAAGGACGACCTGCAAGGCGCCCAATTCGTGATCAAGAATCCGAATGCGACCACGACTTGTGGGTGTGGGTCCAGTTTCTCGGTCTGATCAACGGCTTCGGCGATCATGTGTGCCAACGCCGCCTCTGGGCGGCGTTTTTCATTTCGATGACGCTCAAGCGGCCGGGTACAACGCCCCGAGCACCCGGGACCCCAATGCGCCGGTCGCAGCTGGGACGTTTCCCGCATGGCGATGGACCCAAGCGCGGGCCAGCCAGGCAAAAGCCACTGCTTCGACCTGATCGGCCGGAAGCCCATGCCGTGCTGTCGACTCGACTTGCAAATTGGTGAGTCGGGCAGCAAGACGATGCATGAGGTTCCCGTTGTAGGCGCCACCGCCACAGACCAACAGCCGAGTCGCGTCTGGGGCGTGGCGAAGAACGGATTGCTCACAGCACCACGCTGTCAACTCCGCGAGGCTGGCTTGCACATCCTTTGAAGTCACTGTCGAGGCACTGACAGCCTGTCGGAGGCAACGATCCAGCCATATCGAGTTGAATAAATCCCGGCCGGTGCTTTTGGGGGGGGGCAGAGCGAAGTACGCATCATGCTGCATCGCCGTCAGCAAGGTTGGGTCGACAGTGCCCGACGCTGCCCAAGCTCCATTGCGATCGTAGGCTTCGCCGCGATGCAACTGGCACCAGTGATCCATCAGCACATTGCCTGGCCCGCAGTCGAATCCGACCGTTGCGCCGTCTTTCTCAATTACCGAAAGATTGCTGATACCGCCGATGTTCAGCACGGCAACAGTTTCGCCCGGTTGGCCGAATGCGGCTCGATGAAAGGCCGGCACCAGCGGTGCGCCTTGGCCCCCTGCGGCCACGTCGCGAGAACGAAAATCGGCAATGACATCGATGCCGGTCCGCTCCGCCAACAAGGCGGGGTTGTTGAGTTGCAGCGTGTAGCCGACGCCATCGAATTCGCCGGGGCAGTGACGAACGGTCTGTCCATGGGCACCGACGGCAATGACCTCTGCCGGCGCGACGTGCCCGCTTGTCAACAGATCATTCACCACGCCTGCATAGAGGCTTGCCAGCGCATTGCCAGCCACTGCGGCACGATGAAGTTCGTTCGACCCAGGGGTGTTGAGTGCGAGCAGTTCGTGGGCGAACTCCAATGAGAATGGACGGTGCACATGTGCGCGCACGGTGATGGAAAGCTGACCTTCGGAACCGCCAAACTCGACCAGCGTGCCGTCCACGCCGTCCATGGACGTGCCTGACATCAATCCGATGAACAGTTCAGCCACAGGTCTCAGCTCTCCACCCAAGAAAAAGCCCGCATCAGCGGGCTTGATCAGTATCAGCCTGGCACTTGACAGTGTCGTGCTTCACTCGAAACTGGAACTCGCCTGAGACAAGGTCTCGGCTGCGTTCAACTGAACTTTGGCCGACTGCGCCCATTGTTCGAACTGAATCCGCGAGGCGGGGGCGAGGGTCACTGTGTCTGTCAAGCTGGCGATCGCCACGGGATCACGTTGTACGCCGCCGACCTTGAACTCGAAGTGCAGATGTGGCCCAGTGGCCCAGCCAGTTGCGCCCACGGCGCCGAGGTGCATTCCCTGTTGGACAGTTTGACCCTTGCGCACGTCAATGCGGCTCAAATGCGCATACAGCGTGCTTCGGTCACCGACGTGCTTGACGAGCACGACATTGCCGTAGCCGTTTTGCCAGCCGGCAAACTCGACGATGCCGTCACTCACGGTGCGAACCGGAGTTCCAATCGGCGCACTGTAGTCCACGCCTGCGTGCTGACGCCAGTTCTGCAAGATGGGGTGGAACCGCATCGCGAATCCCGAGGTGATGCGCGAGAACTCCATTGGGCTGGCCAGGAAAGATCGCTGCTTGCTGTGACCGCTGAAGTCGAAGTAAGCGCCGCGACTCCCTGCCTCCGAGCCCTCGTACCAGATCGCTGAATGTACTTTCCCGTTGTTGACAAATTCAGCGGCCAGTACTCGACCTGCAGACTCATTCCATGTGATTGGTTCGCCATCGGCAGTGAGTGCTTCGTACACGACGCTGAACGTGTCGCCGCGCCTCAGCTCACGGTGGAAATTGATATCGGTCGAAAAAACTTCGGCCAGTTGATTTGCAACCGAATCCGGAATACCCGCGTCGTCGGTAGCATTGAACAATGAGTTGCGGACAGTCCCGCTGCCCATGCGCGCTTGCGCAGCGAGGAGGGCCGTTTCGAGGCGCGCTACAAACTGACCATTTTCCCGGGTGATCCGCAGCCGGGTAAAGTGGGTGCTGAACTGTGCAGCACTGCGTGCGGGATAGCGCGCCACCAGTTCGTCCAAGTCGCCAGAAGCATTGGTACGCACCTGGATCATCTTCCCGCTTCGGCCCGACAGAACTTCACGCGCAATGCTGTTGCCGCGCAGGAAGGCGATTGCCAAGGTGTCATCAACGTTCAGTCTTCGCAGAAGACTGTCCGCGGTATCGCTGGGTCGCGTCACTTCGTTGCGGAACAACGACAGATCGTGTTGAGCGAGCGACAAGACCTGTTCGCCCAGATCGCTCGGTGTGACCGATTCCGTCACCCACTGCTGCGGCGTCGAGTCGATACTGGCGCTGAGCGGTGCAACACCGAAGGCGGTGGCGCCAAAGCCCGCCAGGACCAACACGATCGCTGCGTAACCGCGGCGTGGGTGCTTACGCAGGAAATCACCGGTACATTGACCCAGTTGAACTGCGATTCGATCGAGAAAATCAGATGAAGTCAAAGTGCTGGGAGCCGTACGCTCTATGGGTGGGGCCTGCGCACGGCGGGCCGGGTTGATCGTTCTGCGTAGATCGGTCCCTTAGACTCCGGGGCGATCCGAACAGGGTTTCTGGACAGCCTGGTTCGTGTTCAGCGTGTTTCTCACCGGTCGTCCCGGGAGCGCAAGTATAGCGATGGCTATTCGCAGATTCGTCACGATTAGCGCGCCTCCTCTCCTTCCTTCGTTAAGTAGTTTCCCGACATGTCGCACACCGACCGGCTCGACCTCACGATCGCCAGAACAGCTCAATATCCGGTCACTGACCGCGTTAGGGCGGTGTTTCGTGCCACCCAACGGGGCTGCGACGAACTGTTACCGGAGGCCGATTGGCTGAACAAGCTCGCCCGTTCAGAAGCAACCGGCGTGCCGCTGCGCATCAAGCTCGGACTCGATCCGACAGCGCCTGACATCCATATCGGCCATACGGTGGTGCTGAACAAGCTGAGGCAGCTTCAGGATTTCGGTCACACGGTGATTTTCCTGATCGGCGACTTCACGTCGATGATCGGCGACCCGTCCGGACGCAATGCCACCCGCCCGCCGTTGACTCGCGAGCAGATCGAAGGCAACGCGAAAACCTACTATCAGCAAGCCACGCTGGTGCTCGACGCGGAAAAGACCGAGGTTCGCTACAACTCCGAATGGTGTGACCCGTTGGGCGCGCGCGGCCTGATCCAGCTGGCATCGCGTTACACCGTGGCGCGCATGATGGAGCGCGACGATTTCACCAAACGCTTCAAGGCGGGCACACCGATCAGCGTGCACGAGTTCCTGTACCCGCTGATGCAGGGGTACGACTCTGTCGCGTTGAAGAGCGATCTTGAACTCGGTGGCACCGACCAGAAGTTCAACCTGCTGGTTGGTCGAGCCCTGCAAAGCGAATACGGACAGGAGCCGCAGTGCATCCTCACGATGCCTCTGCTCGAAGGCCTCGACGGCGTCGAGAAAATGTCCAAGAGCAAGGGCAATTTCATCGGCATCAGCGAAGCACCGAACGACATGTTCGCCAAGCTGCTGTCGATCAGCGACACGCTGATGTGGCGCTACTTTGCGCTGTTGAGCTTCCAATCCGATGAAGACATTGCGCGGTTGAAATCCGAGGTCGACGCCGGTCGCAACCCGAAAGATGCAAAAGTGCTGCTGGCCAAGGAGATCACGTCCAGATTCCACAGCGCTGCGGCCGCTGACGCCGCCGAGAACGACTTCAACCTGCGTGCTCGGGGTGGTGTCCCCGATGTCATCCCCGAGCTGTCGATCGCCGGTGCGCCACTCGGCATCGGCGCCTTGCTGCGCGAGGCGATGCTGGCCCCGTCGAGCAGCGAAGCCTTGCGCCTGGTGGACGGCGGTGGCGTCCGCGTCGATGGCGCCGTCGTCAGTGATCGGGGTCTGAAGCTCGCAGTCGGAACCTACGTGTTGCAGGTGGGCAAGCGAAAATTCGCGCGTGTGACCTTGAGCTGAAGCGCAGGCCCAG
This sequence comes from Pseudomonadota bacterium, assembly GCA_030271615.1. Lineage (GTDB taxonomy): Bacteria > Pseudomonadota > Gammaproteobacteria > Burkholderiales > Burkholderiaceae_C > PBB1. Next base: position 4,120 of record JARXKP010000010.1, on the reverse strand, counting down.
TTCCGTCCTCAGCGGTTCGACACACCCGAAGCGACCAGACCTGCGGGCACATGAGGTGCCGCGTTTTCGATGTGGCCGGTCTGGTCGTCGAAGAAGAAATCGGGTTCGAACTCGCGCAGGAATTCGCCCTTGGGCAGACCTCCCAGGAACATCGCCTCGTCGATTTCGATATCCCAGTCCATCAGGGTACGGATGGCGCGTTCATGGGCGGGTGCGCTGCGCGCAGTCACCAGTGCCGTACGTATGCCCATAGCCGGCGTGGCGGCCCGTTGCAGCCGTTGCAAAGCTTCCAGTAGCGGTTTGAACGGCCCGGCGGCAAGGGGCTTCTCGGCGCGATCACGTTCGTGCGCCTGGAAGGCATCGAGACCGGCGCTCTGGAACACCTGTTCGGCTTCGTCGGAGAACAGCACCGCGTCGCCGTCGAAGGCGATGCGCACCTCGTTCGGGTGAGCCGCCGAGGCGCGTGCCGAATGGGGGTAGACGCGTGCCGCCGGCACACCTGCTTCGAGGGCCGAGCGCACATCGGCCTCGTTGGTCGACAGGAACAGGTTGGCGTTCAGCGGTTGCAGATATCGCCACGGCGGACCTCCTCGCGTGAACACACCCCGCTGGATCGGCAGGCCGTGCTGCTTGGCTGAGCGGAACACCCGCATGCCGGACACCGGGTCGTTGCGCGAAAGGATGACCACCTCGACGCGCTGCGCCGATGGCGGATCGCCAGCGTCTTGTGTGGTGGCGCGGTTGAAGGCGAGCAGCTTGTTGACCAGCGAAAATGCCACTCCGGGCTTCGCGGTGACGTCCAGCCGATCGAGTTGCAGTCGCATGTAAGCCCGGTCGTCCGTGGCCTCGAAGACCTCGTTCTCTTCTTCGAAGTCGAACAACGCGCGTGACGAGATCGCGACGACCAGTTGGCCATCCAGGGAAACAGGCATGCGATCGATGATACGGCGGCGCATGGCTGCCGCCGCGCATCGCCAACCCGCGGAGTTACTGAACGAAGCCCATCGGGGTGCGTCGCAGGTTGGCGTCCGGCAGGTCTGCCGCCGACACCTGGGAGCGACGATCCAGCTTGGCGTTGCCGAAGGCCGTCATCCAGGCGCGCCGCATCTCGCGCGGTGCCATTTCACTCATCCGGTCGAGCACGTCGGTGTTCGGTTGTTCATCGAAGCGGCTGCCCCAGTCGTGGCTCGCACGTATCGATGCATAGAGCTTCGCCGCGATATGTCGCGCTGCCTCGCGATCAGGCGCAAGTACCTCGTAGACGTTCATCCGGTTCAGGATCGGGTCGGGGATACCGCGGGCGTCGTTGGCGGTCGCCACCCAGATGACCTGGCTGGTGTCGATGGGTACTTCGGCAAACTCGTCGATGAAACTGCCGGCGGTATCGTGTTCGAGCAGGCTGTACAGCGCGCCAAGCGGGTCATAGGCGTGTTCGCCGCCGGCCTTGTCGATCTCGTCGACCACCATGACCGGATTGGCGTACTGGCCGTCCACGAGGGTCTCGAACACCTTGCCTGGCCGTGCGCCTTTCCATTGGCTTGAGGCGCCAGACAACACCCAGCCAGCGGTCATCGAACTCATCGAGATGAAGCCCATGCCGGTGCCCAGCAACTGCGACAGCTCGCGCGCGAAATGGGTCTTGCCGACACCTGGCGGGCCGAGCAGCAGCAACGGCGTGATCTCGAGCGCATCGCGGCTGTCTTCGCACAGCGCGAGCTGGCGTTTCACGTCGTCGAGCACGTCGGCGAAATTCGGCAGATCGTCATACAGGTGGTCCATCTCCGGCAGGCCGGACGGCTTGACCTGGAAGCGCTCCGGACCGAGTTCGAGCATGCGTTCGTAAGTGGAGCGCAGGTTCTCGTGTTCCTTGTGGGGCAACTTGTCGAGCTTGCGGCCGACATCGTCGACGCGGTAGAGGCTGCGCATGCGAGCGATCGGAATGCCGCCGCGGGTGCCAGACACCTTGACCAGTTCATGGGAAGCAGACATCGAACCTCCGAATAACAAAGCTCACTGGAACCATTCAACCACGCAGCTGAGGCACGCCGGCCTCGGAGAAGCACTCCATTGACATGCCAATCGCCATGCACGCTGCATGCCACGCGGCCGCGAGCGAAGCGATGCGGCCCCATCAAGCCACCCCGAAGCCCGGGTCTCCCGGGCCAACGGGGGCGCCTCTCGGGGGCCGAGCCCGGACGCAAACAGTCCAGTGGACTGTTTGTGCCTGGCGAGGAGCTGGGCCGCTGGCCCAGTGCGGCCTGCAAGGCGGCAGCGCAGCGGCTGGGGGGCTGTTACTTGACCCAGGTATTGAGCTGAATGATCGGCAATAGAACGGCCAGCACGATCAGCATCACCACGGCGCCCATCGCCACGATCAGCAGCGGCTCGAGGATGGTCGCCATCTGCATCGCACGACGTTGCACCTCGGTCGCCAGTTGCTTCGCGGCGCGGTCGAGCATCTGTGGCAACTGGCCGGTCTGCTCGCCGAGGCGGGCGAACATCGCCAGCAGGCCTGGAAAGCGCTTCTTGCCGGCCAGCGCAGAGGCCAGGGGCGCACCTTCGCGCACCCGCACCAGCGCATCGAGTGCATCGGCGCGCATCGCACGGTTCGACAGCGTTTCGGCAGCCGCCTGCAGGGCCTTCAGGATCGGCACGCCGGCACCTGCCAGCATCGCCAAGGTGCCCGCGAAACGGGCCGCGTTGTAGCCGCGAGCGAGCCGACCTACCAGTGGCAGGTTGAGCCAGGCGGCATCGAATCGTTCGCGGAACAGCGGGTTGCGCAGCATCAGCATCAGCGTGCCGACGCCTGCGCCGATCGCCAGCAGCAGCAGCCAGCCATAGCTGCGCAGAAAGCCGCTGACGGCCAGCATTGCAATCGTCAGAAACGGCAGCGCGCGCTTCGAACTGGTGAACACCGACGCGACCTGCGGCACCACATAGGTGACGAGGAAGATCACGATCACCACGGCGATCAGCGACACGATGGCCGGGTACAGCGTGGCACCGATCAGCTTGGCCTTGAGCGCCTGCCGCTCCTCGAGGTCGTCGGCCAGGCGTTCGAGCACCGCCCCCAGGGCGCCGCTTTGTTCGCCAGCCGCCACCACGCCGCGATACACCTCATCGAACTCGCGCTCGGCGCTCGACAGTGCCTGAGCGAACGGAGCGCCGGCGTTGACCTCGGAGCGCAAATGCGCCACCAGCTCGCGTTCGCGTGCATCTTCGGCCTCGTCGCTGAGCGCCGTGAGTGCGCGCTCGAGCGGCAGCCCGCTGCCGACCAGGCCGGCCAATTGGCGCGTCCACACCGCTAGGCCGGTCGTCGAAAACACGCGCTGCGTGAAGCGCAGTCCCTGACCTCTGGCTCCGGCCGATGCAACCTGCGTGACCTCCAGCGGCACCAGAGCCTGTGCCCGCAGCTGCGCGCGTGCAGCGCGCGCGTTGTCGGCCTCGATCAAGCCCGTCGTGGACTTGCCAGCGGTAGTCAGTGCCTCGAATTTGTATGCCGGCATTTGAATCAACCCACACCAGCAAGCGAGGCGACGCGCCCATCAAGCAACAACCGTGGACGGGTTGCCCGGCCACCGGGTTGGCGCCGACGGGCTGGCAGGCCCGTCGGCCTTCGGCAGCCGCGAGGCCCGCTGGCCCTCGCGCGCGGCCTCAGCCCCCTCGGGGGGGCAGGAGCGCAGCAACGTGGGGGTCATTCTCTCGTCACACGCATGACTTCTTCAGGAGACGTCACGCCTTCCGCGACCAGGCGCTCACCGTCTTCGCGCATCGAGCGCAGTCCAGCCTGCTCGGCGGCCGTGAAGAGCTGCGACTCGGCGGCCCGGCTGTGGATCAGCGAGCGCACGGCGTCGTCGGCCACCATCATTTCGTACACGCCGGTACGACCTTTGTAGCCGGTGTGCCCGCATTCAGGACAGCCCACCGGGTGGTAGCGCCCGTCCGTATCGGCCTTCTTGCAGTGCGGGCACAGCTTGCGAACGAGCCGCTGCGCCAGCACGCCCAACAGGCTGGAGCTGAGCAGGAACGGCTCGACGCCCATATCGGTCAACCGCGTGACCGCACTTGGCGCGTCGTTGGTGTGCAGGGTGGCCAGCACCAGGTGGCCGGTGAGCGAGGC
>JARXKP010000009.1 GCA_030271615.1 Pseudomonadota bacterium | reverse complement strand
CCGAAGCGCTCGCTGTGATCCATCCCATCGATGCCGCGCGGCTGGGCATCTCCGACGGCGAGGTGGTGAACCTGACCACGCACCACGGTAGCGTCAGCACGCGGGCCAGCCTCAGTGGCGAGGTGCAGCTCGGGCAGGTGTTCCTGCCGTTTGCCTTCTGGGAAGCGGCGGCCAACAAGTTGACCGGCGATGCGCTCGACGCGGCCGCCAAGATTCCCGGATTCAAGGTGACTGCCGTTCGAATCGACAAGGTTTGAAGCCGCCTGTCGGTGCTGCGCCAGAATGCCGGCGACTCTTGCCATGAACGCGCCCGGACTCGCCACTCGACCTGAACGCCCCGCTGATCGGCGCGTGGTGTCGGTGCGCGCGCCAGGCCGTCTGCACCTGGGCTTCCTCGATCCGGGTGGCTCGCTGGGCCGGCGCTACGGCAGCCTCGGGTTGGTCGTCGATGGGTTCGAGACCGAGGTCGATCTGTCCGATGCGAGCGCTCATCGGGTGACCGCGGAAACACCGTCGGCGCTATCCGAGATCGACCGCGCCGAGTCCTGTCTCCATGCGCTGAGAAGGCAGACGGGGCTGGGCCAGCCCCTTCGTCTGCATCTCGAAAAGGTGCTGCCGGCACATGCCGGTTTCGGCTCGGGCACGCAGCTGGCGCTGGCGATCGGCCGGGCGTTCGCGATCTGGCACGGGCTCGATGTGCGGTCGGCGACGCTCGCCCACTGGCTGGGTCGCGGCCTTCGGTCGGGGGTCGGCATCGGCGGATTCGAGCAGGGCGGCCTGCTGGTCGATGGCGGGCCGGGCGCCGACGGCCAGCCCGCGCCCGTGCTGTCGCGGGTGGCGCTGCCCGAGGATTGGCGCGTCGTGGTCGTGCTCGACTCGCAGCATCATGGACTGTCGGGTCATGAGGAAAAGCGGGCCATCGCGGCCTTGCCCCCGATGCCTCAGTCTGTCGCCGCCGACATCTGCCACCAGGTGCTGATGCGCGTGCTGCCCGGCGCAGCGTGCGCCGAGTTCGCGCCGTTCGCAGCCGGCATCACCCACGTGCAACAGCAGCTCGGTGCGCACTTTGCACCGGCGCAAGGTGGCGATCCGTACACCAGCATCGCCGTCGGCCGCCTGGTGCGATGGATCGGCGAGGCGGCCGGGGGTGAATCGGGTGCGGCGATCGGACAAAGCTCGTGGGGTCCGACCGGCTTTGCGATATTGCCCAGCCAGCAGCAGGCCGAAGCCTTGGTCGAAGCCGCGCGCACCGCACACGTGATCGAGCCGCACCTGACGGTGAAGATCGTGCGCGGCCGCAACCACGGTGCGACGCTGGACGACCGGCCGTCCGACACACCGTGACCCTGCGCGAAACACCACAAGAGACAGCCAGAGAGAGGTCCGCGATGGAACGTCCCTACATCCTCCACATGTTCACGCCGGGTCGCCAGATGAGCCCGTTCGACATCAACATGGCCGCCGATGCGGGCTACCAGATCGTGGTGCCGTACAGCGGCGTCGACATCGGCGCGATCTCCGGGCTGACGCAGGACGTGATCTTCTCGCGCGGCCCGACAGGCGTCTCGCGCACCGGCATCTTCCTCGGCGGGCGCGACGCGATTCAGGCGGCCGACATGCTCGACAAGTCGGTCAAGGCGATGGTCAAGCCCTTCGTCGTGTCGGTGATGGCCGACCCGAGTGGCGCCTACACGACCGCTGCCGCGATGATTGCCTGCGTCGAGGCGGCGCTGCAGCGCACGCACCGCCACGGCCTCGAGGGTCAGAAGGTCGTCGTCATCGGCGGCGCCGGACCGGTCGGGCGCATCGCCTGCGTGCTCGCGGCGCAGGCCGGCGCACGGGTCTGCCTGTCGAACCGCGATGGCCTGGTCGAAGCCGAAACGGCGGCCGGTGTCACCGGCGTGCGCTTCGGCGTCACGCTGAAGGGCGTGTCGGGCGAGAGCAGGGACACGGTGCACGCGTCGCTGGCCGATGCGGACGTGGTCCTCGCCTGCGCGGCGGCCGGAGTGCAGGTGCTGTCGGCCGACGACCTGTCGCATGCGAAGCAACTGAAGGTGGCCGCCGACGTGAACGCGGTGCCGCCGACCGGCATCGCCGGCGTCGGCGTGATGGACAGCGGCGTTCCGCTGGCGGGCACGCAGGCGGTCGGGATCGGTGCATTGGCGATCGGCAACGTCAAGTACCAGACGCAGCACCGGTTGCTGGTGCAGATGCATGACTCGCACGCGCCGTTGGTGCTGAGCTTCCCGGAAGCCTTCGCGACGGCTCGGTGCTTCCTGCAGGAACAGGCCGCCGGCAAAGCCTGAACCGCGCGAGCACCCTTGATGACGATGCTGGCGGTGGCCGCCCTTTCTGCGCGGGTGATGTCCGAGTCGGCCGCGCGCGACGGGTATCAGGTCGCCGCGCTCGACCTGTTCGGCGACACCGACACCCGCGCGGCCTGCAGCCGCTGGTCGCCACTCGGCGAGCCGGGTTCGCTGCGCATCGATGCCGACCGCCTGATGTCTGCGCTGGCAAGTCTGGCGCAGCGCGGCGATGTGATCGGCTGGTGTCCGGGTGCAGGGTTCGAAGGCCGGGCGGAATTGCTGGAGCAGGGCGCTGCGATCTTGCCGCTGATCGGAAACGACGCGGTGACGGTGCGGCGTGTGCGTGACCCGAAGATTTTTTTCGAATGCCTGGATCGGCTCGGCGTGCCGCGTCCTGAAGTGCGTGCCGTCCCGCCGGGCGACGGTGACGCGTCGAGCTGGCTCATCAAGGATTTCCAGGGCACGGGCGGCTGGCACATCCGGCGCTGGACCGGTCGGAATGCTTTGCTGCCTTCCTGTTCGTCGGCGCTGTATTTCCAGCGCGAGGCGACCGGCCGGCCGATGTCGGTGACCTTCATCGCCAACGGCGTCGATGCCTGTGTGCTCGGCTTCAACCAGCTGCAGACGCGGCGCTTCGGCGCGAAGCCGCACGTCTATTGCGGTGCGGTCGGGCCCGTGCATCTGCCCGCTGCCGCAGCGCAGCAGATCCACCGCATCCTGCGGGCACTGGTGGCCGAGTGGGCGCTGCGCGGGCTCGGCAGCCTCGACTTCCTGCTCGACGGCGACACGGTCTCGGTGCTCGAGATCAACCCGCGTCCGCCGGCCAGCATGGCCCTGTATGAGGCCTGTCGCTTCGGTGGCGCGCAGGCGCGATCGAGCCACGGGCTGATGGAGGCGCATGTGCAAGCCTGCCTGCACCACGACCTGCCGGTGATGCTTTCCTGTCACGATGAAGCGAGCGTTGGCGGCGTCGAGATCGTCTACGCGTGTCGGCCTTTGCACCTCGACAGCGCGATGTCGAATCACCTGTCGCGATGGCCTGGCGCCCATGACCTGCCTGTCGCCGGAACCCGACTGACACCCGGCGATCCGCTGTGCAGCATCGCTGCGGTGGACACCACCGTCGACGCGGTCCGGGCCCGATTGATCGAGAGCCGCAAGGCGCTTTTGAATTCACTGGAAAGATGACCATGACCGACACTTCACCGCCGCTGGCCGGCAGCCCTTTGAGCGTCAACGCGCTCACACGATCGCGGGTGCAGCGCCTGCTGAGCGAAGCCGATGAGCTCAATGTCAAGGTCATCGCCGACCCGACCGGCGTGTGCATCGTCGATGCCGGCATCCAGACCCGCAGCAGCATCGCCGCCGGCCTGCTGATCGGCGAGATCTGCATGGGCGGACTCGGTGACGTCACGCTGCGCACCGGCGTCGACGATGGCTGGCCGACCTGGGTCCAGGTGCGCAGCGCGCAGCCGGTGCTGTCGTGCCTGGGCAGCCAGTACGCGGGCTGGAGCCTGGCGGCCACGAAGGAAGAGACCGGCGGCAAGAAGTTCTTCTCGCTCGGTTCCGGTCCGGCCCGTGCGCTGGCCGGCAAGGAGGCGCTGTTCACAGAGCTGGGCTACCGCGACCGGGCCGAGTCCGGGGTGCTGGTGCTCGAAGTCGACCGGCTGCCGCCGAAGATCGTCATCGACAAGGTGCTGAACGACTGCGGCCTGAAGCCCGAGGGGCTGACGCTGATCCTGACGCCGACCACCAGCTGGGCCGGTGGCACGCAGGTCGTCGCGCGCGTGCTCGAAGTCGCGTTGCACAAGGCGCACGAACTGGGCTTCGCGCTCGGCGACATCGTCGACGGCCTGGCATCCGCCCCGCTGCCGGCACCGAGCCCCGATGGCGTGGTGGCGATGGGCCGCACCAACGACGCGATCCTGTACGGCGGCCGGGTGCACCTGAGCGTGCGCGGCGACGACGCCGCGGCGCGCGATCTGGCGAAGCGCCTGCCGTCGTCGAACTCGCGCGACTATGGCCGCGGCTTCGCCGACATCTTCAAGGAGGCGGGCTACGACTTCTACAAGATCGACGGCGCGCTGTTCGCGCCGGCCGAGGTCTGGGTCAGCAACGTCGACAGCGGCAACACCTGGCATGCCGGGGCGCTGAACATGTCGTTGCTGCAGAAGCTCTGGCTTCAAGAAGCCTGACCGATGCGTATCGCCATCCTGACCGACGAAACCGGCTGGCACACGCGCCAGCTTCAGACTGCCTTGCGGCGTCGCGGTGTGGTCGGGCGCTGTGTCGATCTGGCCGATTGCCGCATCGACACCGCCGCCGCATGGCACGGGCTGGCGATCCCCGGCTACGGCCGCGAGCTGCCCGACGCGGCGATCGTGCGTGGCATCGCCGGTGGCACCTTCGAGCAGGTGACCAAGCGCCTGGGCGTGCTGCACGCGCTGCGCGAACTCGGCGTGCCGGTCTACAACGACGCGCGTGCCATCGAGCGCAGCGTCGACAAGTCGATGACCAGCCTGCTGCTGCACGCGGCCGGCATCCCGACGCCGCCGACCTGGGCCACCGAGTCGGCGGCCCAGGCGCAGCGCATCGCGATCCGCGAAGGCGCAGCCGGGCATGCGCTGGTGCTCAAGCCGCTGTTCGGCTCGCAAGGCAAGGGGCTGCAACTGGTGGGCGAGGTCGACGGCGTGCACCACCCGCTGCCACCGCTCGACCGGGGCTACGGCTCGATGGCGTATCTGCAGCGTTTTGTGCCACCCGTCTGCGACCCCGGCTTCGACTGGCGCGTGCTGGTCGTCGGCGGTCGCGCGGTCACCGCGATGCGCCGTGTCAGCCGGCACTGGATCCACAACGTGGCACAGGGCGCGCGCTGCGAGCCGCAGACGCTGACCACGCCACTTGCCGCGCTGGCCGAGCGCGCGGCGGCGGCGCTGGACCTGGACTACGCCGGTGTGGACATCGTGCCCGTTGCAACCGACACGCACGAGATCGAGATGCAGGTGATCGAGGTCAATGGCGTGGCCGCCTGGCACGGCCTGCAACGCGTCACCGACTTCAACATCGCGGCCGCCCTGATCGACGACCTGCTGGACCGCAAGCATGCCGGAGCGGCGTTGCAGCAAGCGGCGGGTCCGCGGTCGGCTGCCCGCAGCGCGTGAACGTGGGCTCCGAACACAACTCCACCGATCACGCCATCGATGTCGCGATCGACCGGGCGCGGATGGCCTACCTGCGCGCCTGCGAGCTCGATGTCGCGGTGCGCAAGCCTGGCAATGTGAGCCTCGCGTCAGCCGGGCACGGCATGCAGGCGCAGCAGTTCATCGACAGTGCACGGGCGTCGGCCGCTTCGCTGTTTGCGCGCGGCGCCTGCGTCGGCGAACGCATCGAGTCGGCCATCGATGCGACCTGGGCGGTCGCCGGCTGCAACACCAACCTCGGCATCGTGCTGCTGTGCGCGCCGGTGGCTGTCGCGGTTGAACGGTACCCGCAGACCTCATCCGTCCCGGCGCTGCGCGACGCGGTCGAATCGGTGCTGGCAAGCCTCGATGTGGACGACGCCCGCGCCGCCTACCGTGCCATCGCCAAGGCCCATCCGGGGGGGCTCGGCAGCGCGCCTCGCGAGGACGTGCACAGCGCGCCGACGGTCGGCTTGCGGTCGGCGATGGCCCTTGCTGCCGATCGCGACGCCATCGCGCGGCTTTACCGTGACGGCTATGCCGATCTGTTCGACACCGGTGTCGCCGCGCTCGGTGACGAGTTCCGCGCTGGCGATGCGCGGGAATCTGCGCAACCGACGGTCGGTGGTGTCGTGATGCCGACGGCCAGCGTCGGTCGGGCCGTGCTGCGTGCCTACCTGTCGTTGCTCGCGCACGCGGTTGATTCACACATTGTGCGAAAACGTGGATCAGCGGTGGCACACACTGTCATGGAAGTTGCGGCCCGCTGGCAGATGGATCCGCGCTTGGCGGAAAGCGGATCCGGTCTCGATGCCGATCCGGCCTTCGTCGAATGGGATCAGTCTCTGAAGGGCAACGGGCTGAATCCGGGAACAACGGCCGATCTGACGGTCGCATCGCTGTTTCTGGCACTCATTGCGCAGCCTTTGCTGGCGCGCAGATCCGGCGCTGCGTGATCGGGCTTTCCCGGGGTTCAGTCGGGATTTTCCAATGGCACGGATCGTGATACTGTCTTTGACCGGCTGGGCATCCAGTCCGTGAGACAAGACCTCATCACCCCAGACAGGAGCTAGAAAATCATGGCAAAAATTGACCGCTTGATGGTTGGCGAATCGCTCGTCGGCGACGGCAACGAAGTGGCGCACATCGACCTGATCATCGGCCCACGCGGCAGTGCTGCTGAATCCGCGTTCGCGAACGCGCTGGTGAACAACAAGGACGGCTTCACGTCGTTGCTGGCCGTTGTCGCTCCGAACCTGCTGACCAAGCCTGCCACGGTGATGTTCAACAAGGTCACGATCAAGGGCGCCAAGCAAGCCGTCCAGATGTTCGGGCCGGCCCAGCGCGGCGTCGCGATGGCGGTGGCCGATTCGGTCGAAGACGGCACGATTCCGCTCGACGAAGCCGACAACCTGTTCATCTGCGTCGGTGTCTTCATTCACTGGCTGGCCGAAGACGACAAGAAGATCCAGGACTACAACTACCAGGCCGTCCGCGAGTCGATCAAGCGCGCTGTCACCGGCTCGCCGACCGCTGCTGAAGTGGTCGCGAAGAAGGGTACTTCGCCTCACCCGTTCGCTGCACACGTCTGATTCATGCGACCCACCGGGTCGCATGCAGCGGGTCCAGAAATCAGAAAAGCCGATCGATGATTCGATCGGCTTTTTTGTGGGTTTGAAGCGTTCGAAAGTCGCCGTTCGTCAATGTCCCCCGGGCACCATGCCAGCGCCGATCAGGCGCAGGACGCCGGACGTGCGAGGCGTTTCGGGCAAGGCTGCCGCCGTGCGTTCGATCACCACGCCTACCGCCTCGACATCGTCGAACTTCTTCGGTTTCACCACCTTGACCCGCACCCAGGCTGCGCCGAAATCGACGATCAGCATCTCGGCGATGGTTTCGGCGAACGATTCGAGCAAGGTCAGCTTGTGCTCGCGGTAGAGCGCCTGCAGTCGTTCGCGGACCACGCCGTAGTCGATGGTGTCGGCAATCTGGTCGGTGTCACAGGCCTTCGCACGGGACAAGCCGGCGTGCAGGTCGACGACGATCGGCTGCGGCCGGTGCAGCTCGGAATCGTGAATGCCGATGACCGTCTGTCCGACGAAGCCCTCGATGAAGATCACGTCCATGGGCTGCGATGCGTCGGCAGCCGCCACGGCTCGGGCCGATGGCGTGGGCGATGTGGAAAAACCGGGGTCGGGTCGGGTGGTCAAGAGAGTCTCCGGAGCAGGTGTTTTGTCTGTATGAAAACAGCCGCGACAATGCGATATTGACATACCTGCTGCAAGCATCGAGCCACTGGATGCCGCTCGGGTTGTAGCGCCATCCGGCGCACGGAATTGTGTCAACCAGCCACCATCGATGAGCACCGCAGGTGCTGCCAAACCCCCTTCGACACGGCATCGGCGCGTGCGCCGTAAAGCCCAGGAGCACCCCATGGCCTTGAGTCTGCAAAATGCGGAGCGGCACGCTGAACGAATTCTCGACGCGTTGCGTCGGGGTGAGCCGAGCGTCGCCACCAACGACCTGGTCACGCGCTCCTGGGGACGTTGCGTCCACGATTACCGTCTGCACCCGGACCGGCCGCACGAGCCGACGGTGGTTGCCCGCAGCGCGCTGCAGGAGCGGCGCGTGCGCATCGGCGACGTGATCGAGTGCGCCCGCCACGAAATGTCGACGTTGTTCGAGCAACTTGCCGATGCCGAGGCGGCGGTGGTGCTGACCGATACCGACGGTGTCATCGTCCACATGGTGGCGGCTCCCGCGTTTGCCGCCGAGGTGGCACCGCTGGGTTTGCGCGCTGGCGTGGTCTGGAGCGAGACGGCCGCCGGCACCAACGGCATGGGCACGTGCCTCGCTTCCGCCAGTCCGGTCGCAGTGCAGCGCGAAGACCACTTCTTCACGCAGTTCACCCAGCTCACCTGCTCGGCGGTTCCGGTGTTCGACCCGTCGGGCGAGCTCGCGGCCGTGCTCGACGTGACCAGTCGCTCGACCCTGATGCAGCAGCACCTGCTGGTGCTGCTCGGCATGACCGCTCGGATGATCGAGAACCGGCTGATCGACCAGCGCTTTCCACTGGCGCACCCGCTGCACTTCCACAGCCGCCCCGAGTTCGTCTACACGTTGCACGAAGGCAAGCTCGCGGTGGCCGAGGATGGCCGCATCGTTGCTGCCAACCGCAGCGCGCTGTTTCAGCTGGGTGTGCAGTCGGTCGACGACATCCGCTCGCGCTGCATCGACGATGTATTCCAGACCTCGCTGGGCGAATTGCTGCAACGCAGCGCGTCCTCGTCGTTCCATCCGGTGGTGACCTTCCGCGCCAACGCCTCGAACCGGTTCTTCGCCGTGGCGCGGCGTCCCGCCAGCGATTCCGCGGCGGCTTCGAAGGCCATGCCGTTTTCGCTGCCACTGGCCGAGATGCCGATGGGTGCTGTTTCGACCCTCATGTCGGGCCGTTCTTCTGTGCGTCCGGCAGCGGCCCGTCCCGCCAGTCCCGCGGTGGTTGCCACGTTCAAGGATGCCCGCCTCGCCGCTCATTTGCAGACGGCACGCCGGGTCATCGCGCGTGGCACACCGGTGTTGCTGTGCGGCGAAACCGGCTCCGGCAAGGAGGTGTTCGCGCGCGCCATTCACGACGGCAGCCCGCACGCGGTGGGTGCCTTCGTGGCGATCAACTGCGCGAGCCTGCCCGAGAGCCTGATCGAGTCCGAGCTGTTCGGTTACCGCGCCGGCGCGTTCACCGGCGCGCAGCGCACCGGGCGCCGCGGCAAGATCCTGCAGGCCGATGGCGGCACCCTGTTCCTCGACGAAATCGGCGACATGCCGCTCGAACTGCAGGCGCGGCTGCTGCGCGTGCTCGATGAGCGCGAGGTCACGCCGCTGGGCGGCGAGGAGACGCATGCGGTCGATTTCCAGTTGCTCAGCGCGAGCCACCGTCACCTGCCCACGCTGGTGAGGGAAGGGCGCTTCCGTGAAGACCTGTACTACCGCCTGGCCGGCATCGAACTCGAACTGCCCGCGATGCGTGATCGCAGCGACAAGCGCGAACTGATCCGCAGCGTGCTGGTTTCCGAGGCTGGCACCGAAGCGTCCATCAATGGAGAGGCCGAGCAATTGCTGATGTGCCACCCGTGGCCGGGCAACGTGCGCCAGTTGCGCCATGTGCTGCGCAGCGCAGCGGCGCTGGCCGACGGTGCACCGATCGGACCCGAGCACCTGCCTTCGCTGACGGTGTCGGTGCTGGCAGCGCCATCGGGCGCCCCGTCTGGCGCAAGGTCGGTGATCGATGCCGATGGCGCGTCGGGCCATTCCGGCGAGCCGTCTTCCGCACCACCGGTCGATCTGAAGCTCAATCCGATCCAGGCCAACGAACGGCTGTTGTTGATGCAGCTGCTGGAGCAGCACCGCTGGAACCTGAGCAACGTCGCGAAGGCGCTCGACGTGAGTCGCAACACGCTGTACCGCAAGCTGCGCAAGCTGCACATCGACATCTCGCATCCTTGACGCTGCATCCCCGACCTCTCACCCGTGAACCTCATCTGTGACGCTCGTCCATGACCGCCCCTCGGTAACTCCGATCCCTGAAGGAGACACCTCTCCGATCGACACGAAGCCTCGGTCGCGCTTTGCCTGGTGCGTCACCGGATCGGGCCATTTCCTCGACGAGTCGATGGCGATTGCCGCGCGTCTGCCGCAGGTCGATCTGTTCCTGTCGGCCGCAGCCGAAGAGGTGCTGCCGATCTACCAGATGCGCATCGAGGATTTGAAACCGGCGTTCCGCGTGTTCCGCGACAAGACCGCGAGCGCGGTGCCGGTCGGCATGCTCTACGACGATGTCTATCACACGGTGATCGTGGCGCCGGCCACCAGCAACACGGTGGCGAAGTGCGCCTTCGGCATCAGCGATTCGCTGCCGACCAACATGTTCGCGCAGGCCGGCAAGCTGGGCATTCCGGGCGTGGTGTTCGCCTGCGACACCGAGCCAGTGGTGGTGACCAAATCGCCGCACGACTGGGTCACGCTGCGCCCGCGGCGCATCGAACTCGACAACGTCGAACGCCTGCGCGGCATCGACCATTGCCACGTCGTCACCACCCCGGCCGAACTCGAGGCTTGGCTCGATGTGCGGTTGATCGAGCTGTCGCTGGCATGGACCACGTCGTCTTCCTGACCGGTCGCCTCGCGCAGCCCAGTCTGTTGCGGGTGCTGGCCGGGATCGAGGCGTTGCCGTTCACCTGGGAGGTGCGCGAGATCGGGCTGCAGGTCGCCGCGCTGATGACGGCCGACCTGATTTGCCGCCGCGTGCCGGCCCCTGTCGTGACTGGGGCCGGTGACGGTATTCCGCCGCGCCGCGCCGATCGAGTCATCGTGCCCGGCCGCTGTCGCGGTGACCTCGACGCGCTGACGCAGCACTACGGCGTGCCGGTGCTGCGCGGACCCGAAGAACTGAAAGACCTGCCGCGCTACTTCAATCGCGCGGCCAAGCCCGTCGATCTGACGGAGTACGAGGTCGCGATCTTTGCCGAGATCGTCGATGCGCATGCCCTCGGCGTGGATCAGATCGTCGAGCGTGCGCGGTCGCTGGCGGCGGATGGCGCCAACGTGATCGACCTCGGCGGCCTGCCCGACACGCGCTTCGACCACCTCGAGGACAGCGTGTGCGCGCTGAAGGCCGAGGGCTTTGCCGTCAGCGTCGATTCGTTGAACACCAACGAATTGCTGCGCGGTGGCCGCGCGGGAGCGGACTACCTGCTGAGCCTGACGCTCGACACGCTGTGGGTCGCCGACGAGGTGCCGTCCACGCCGATCCTGATCGGCCGCTCACCGACCGACGAAGCCTCGCTGCACGAAGCGATCGAGGCGATGCAGGCGAAGGGCAAACCATTTCTCGCCGACGCGATCCTCGACCCGATTCCGTTCGGCATGACTGCTGCCATCGTTCGTTACCACCGGCTGCGCGAGCGCTACCCGGACGTCGCCATCATGATGGGCGTGGGCAACGTGACCGAGCTGACCGAGGCCGACACCAGCGGCATCAACGCGGTGCTGTTCGGTATCTGCGCCGAACTGAACGTGGCCGCGGTGCTGACGACGCAGGTCAGCCCGCATGCACGCCGCGCGGTGCGCGAGGCCGACTGGGCGCGCCGCATCATGCACGCCGCCGCACGCCACCAGACGCTGCCCAAGGGCATGAGCGATGCGCTGATGACGGTGCATGCGAAGCACCCGTTTCCCGACACGCCCGACGAGATTGCGGCGACGGCCGCGCAGGTGCGCGATCCGAACTTCCGCATCCAGGTGTCGCCGCAGGGTCTGCATGTCTACAACCGCGATGGCCTGCGGCTGGGGCAGGGTGCGTTCGAGCTGTGGCCGCAGCTCAAGCTCGAAGATGACGCAAGCCACGCCTTCTACATGGGCGTCGAGCTGGCGCATGCCGAGATCGCCCTCCAGCTCGGCAAGCGCTATGTGCAGGACCAGCCGCTGGACTGGGGCTGCGCGGTCGAGCGCACCCCGGTCGATCTGGCCGGCTGGTGCGCGCCAGGCACGACGATGCGCACGGGGACGGCGCGAGCGAAGCCCGATGAAGCCAACGATCCGATCGAGAAGCCCTGACGATGAACGACGTGATCTTCGAGACCGTGGTGACGACGCAGTCGCCGCAGGGCGTCTCCCATGTGGCGCCGATGGGCATCCGCTACCGGGGCGATGAGGTGGTGCTGATGCCGTTTCGGCCGTCGACCACGCTCGACAACATCGTCGCCACCGGCCAGGCGGTGCTCAACATCGTCGTCGACACGCGGGTGTTCGCCGGCAGCGTGACGGGCCGCAAGGTCTGGGACACGCGGCCTGCCGAGCGGATCACTGGCGTGCGACTGGCCTGCGCGCTGAGTCACATCGAGTTGCGGCTTGTGTCGCGGCAGGACGAGGACCAGCGCACGGTGTTGCGGCTGGCGCGTGTCCACGAGGCGGTGCATGCGCCGTTCGTCGGCATCAACCGCGCGCAGGCGGCTGTGGTCGAAGGCGCGGTGCTGGTCAGCCGCCTGAAGATGCTGCCGCCGGGCAAGGTCGACAGCGAAATGGCATATCTGCAGATCGCCATCGACAAGACCGCCGGGCCCGAGGAGCATGAAGCGTGGGGCTGGTTGCGAGAGGCGGTTGCGCGTCACCGCCAGCAAGGGCCGCCGTGACGCCGATGACGGCGGCTGCCGCAGCGACCTCGCCCGCCGTCGGGCCGCGAAAGATGCGCATGCTGGTCAGCGTGCGCAGTGTCGAGGAGGCGCTGGCGGCCGCCGAGGGCGGCGCCGATTTCATCGACCTGAAGGAGCCGCGTGACGGCGCGCTGGGCGGACTGCCGCTGGCGACGATTCGCGATGTCGTGAGCGCGTTGCGCCAATGCGGTGTCACGCTGCCGATCAGCGCCACCATCGGCGACCTGCCGATGGATGACGTGGCGCAGATCCTGCGCCGCGTCGAGGCGGTCGGTGCCTGCGGCGTCGACTACGTCAAGGTGGGTATCGAACGCGATGCCGCTGCGGCTTCGGTGATCGACGCACTGGCCGGTTGCGGCTGGCCCGTGGTGCCGGTGTTCATCGCTGACCACGGGCTCGACGATGCGCTCGTCGCGCGGGCCTGTGCGTCGCGGTCGTCGGCCGGGCCAGCCTTCCTCGCGATCATGGTCGACACCGCCGACAAGCGTGCTGGCAGCCTGTTCGATGTGATGACGACCGAGGCCTTGCAGCGCTTCATTGCCACGGTCCGCTCATCGAACGCGATGGTCGGATTGGCCGGCGCATTGCGCGCCATGCACGTCGATCAACTGGCCGGCCTGCATCCCGACTTCGCGGGCTTTCGCAGCGCGGTGTGCGTGGGTGATCGCGCATCCCGGCTCGACATGGAGCGGGTGCTCGAACTGGCGGCGTTGGTGCGGACGCCGCCGCCGATGCCGGTTTGAGCTGAAAACCGCGTGCGGGAACGAAGACCCTCTTCGAGCGTCCTCAGCGTGATTGTGCGGAGCGCTGCTCCGCCAGGAACGGCCGATCGGTCTGCTGGGCCAGGGTGGCGATATCGGCGGGTGTCACCCCGGCCGCTGCGAAATGCTTTTTCCACCCCTCCACCACGGCAGCGACCCCGCGAACTTGTTGCATCGCCTCGGCGGCTTTCAAACCGAACTGGCTCGCCTCCGACAACGCGTTGACCAGGGTTGAATCGGCCATCTCTGCGCCGACGCGCATCTGCTGGTAGCCGAGCCCTTGTCCGGAAGGCAGCACGTCGTAGGCGGGTGACAGCGTGACTTCGCCGCGGTCGTTGACAAGCAATGTGTGGTTCTTCTCGTGGTCGTCGGTGTTGTCGATCAGGATGTTGAAGACCATGCGGCGAAACAACTCGCACATCTGTTCGCGCGCTTGCTCGGAGCGCCGACCGCCGTTCACCACCCCGCGACGGCGCAGCAGTTGCGCCAGTTCCGGATAGCCCATCGTCGGTTCGCCCGCAGCCTTCAGTGCCACACGGGCCGACAACGCATGCCGACGTCCGGTGCCGACGCGGTCGAAGCGCTTCACTGCAACAGCGTGTCCTTTGGGCAGGGCGATGGGTCGCGTCTCGGCGACGCGGATGCCGGCCCGTGCCGCCAGAGTCATCGTCGCGTGCTCGACCAACGGGGTGTCGACGGCATCACCGGGCTCGGCGAACTTCAGCACCCAGGGGTGATCGTCCAGCGTCAGCAATGCCTTCGGCCGCGCGCCGCCCAGGGTGACGCCGGGGGCGATCAGGCGTCGCTGTTCGGGCGGAACCGGCTCACCGGCGATGATTTTTTTCACCAGCGTGGCGATGGCTTTGACATCCGACAAGTTCGGCAACGGTCCCAATGGGCGTGGCCGGTAGTCGTCGGTCGATACCGACACGCCAAGGGCACCGAAGCGCTCGTCACCGGCGTAGAACAGATAGTCCAGCAGCGACAGCCGTGGTGGCTTGTCGAGCAGGCGTATCACGCGCTCGCCCCAACGGTCTGGCCGCGCGTCGTCCACAGCACCGGCGGCGGTCTGCTTCTCGGCGGGCAGGAATTCCATGTCGATCAGCGGCAGGTCCTCGCTCAGCGCGAAGCCGTTCTGAAGCCATCCCGGCGCGTAACGCAGCGAGACCCCCTGCATGGCACGCACCGTCTGCAAGACGCCGACGAAGACCGGCCGCTCGGGCCGACTCAGCCACCACAGGTACAGCGTGTCGCTGGGCACGTAGGTGCTGAGATCGAAGGGTGGTGCGCTCATCGCGGCGGCCGCGTCGGGGTGGGTGCGGCGTCGCCGGACTGGTTCAGCCGGCCTTCGATGGACGCGGGCTTGCGCACCGCGCGCGCCTGGGCGGCCCGAACTTCGTTTTCGAGTGCGCCGTGATCGTGCTGCGGCGCTGCCAATTCCGGGATGGCCTGCGCCCGGCCGATCAGCCACAGCGCGGTGGCGTAAGCGCCCAGGCTGACGCTGGGATCGCCTTTTTCCATGCGGCCGAGCGTGGGCTCGGACACGCCGATGCGCTGCGCCCAAGCCTTGCGCGTCTCCCGTCGCCGCTTGCGCGCGACGGCCAGGTTGTCGCCCAGTTGCTTCAGTTGGGCGACAACCTGGGCTGGCATCGAAGACAGGGCGAGTGAACGCTTTGGCATTACATATATGTTACTTAAAATTAGTTTTTCTAAACATCTATTTTCTTTAATCTGTTTCAGCCAACGCCGTATCGATCTCCATCAGCCGATGGCAACCCACCACGTCGATCGGCATCGAGCCGTCGGCTGCCCGTGTCGCGAAGCGGCGATCGATGACCCCGGCCGCGCTCAACTGCTCCAGCGTGGCCGTCGGATCGACCTCGCAGGACTTGACGACGACGAGCCGCGCTGCACCCAGCCGCTGCGCCAGGCCGAGCGCGATGCTGTCGGAGGTGACGTCCCAGTTTGTGTCGGCATCGGCGGTTTCGCGCTGCAGTTCGATCGGCGACCACACGGCGGTCTGGCCGCGCCGCAGCACCTCGATGAGCTGATCTTCAAGATTGCAGAGCCGCAGTGCCGGGTGCAATCCGCACATCAGGTGCGCGGTCTGCGACATCGCGAGCACCGCCATGTTGTGGGCGGTCAGGTCGTCGAAGCGCCACTGCGCCTGAGCGTGGCGCACGGCATCTGCGAAGCGGCCGCCACCGGGGACGATCACCACGCGGCCGGCGCCGGCCTGCGCGAGCATCGACAGCCAGTCGCGCAGCTGCGATGTGTCACCCGCCTGAGCTCCTTCGCTCAGGCTGCCGCCGAGCTTGACCACCCACATCAGCCGCGCTCCCTGGCCAGCAGGTTCGCCACCGCGACGCTGGGCGCGCAGACCTGCGCCCAGGCCATCTTGTCGTCATTCGAGGTGCGGCCATCGGTGATGGCGATACGTGCCACTTCGCTGCCGTAAGCGCGGCACGACCACCCGGCCAGTGCCGGCACGCGCGCCGCCACGGCGGCCGCCAAAAAGGCGCCACAGCCGGCGGTGACGATCGTGCCGGCAGGCGGGGTCGCTGCGGCGGCGGTGATGGAAAACCGGGTGTGTGCTTCGGCACCTGTCGTCGCAGGAAGCGCGGCCTCGGCATCCACCACGCGCGCCAACTGTCCGGCGATCTCGTTCACCTGTTCGTCCCGCCACGCCTGCGCGAAGCCTCGCCACTCTTCGTCCGACGCGTCACGCGCATCGAGACCGACCATCCGGGCGAGCCTCTGCTGCGTGGCCGCCCGGTCCTTCGGCTGGCCATCCGCGCTGGGCTGCTGATCGTGCGTGGGGTCGAGTTCACCCGTCAGGCGGTACACGTCGGCGGTGGTGGCGAACCACTCGTTCATCACGTTGACCGAGCGCGCGCGAAACGCAATGTGCTGCGTCAGCGCGCACAGCGGCGTGCGCACGACGCCGTGATAGACCAGTTCGCCGCTCGCCAGCCGCTCGTGGTCGCTTCGGCTCGTGGTTTGCACCCGCCCGCCCGCAAACGCGATCAGGTCGGTCGTGGTGCTGCCGATATCGATCAGCACGCCGTTGCCGAACACGGATGCCGCATGCTGCGCGGTGGCGAGCCAGTTGGCCGACGCGATCTCCGCCCAGCACCTTGCGGCATCGGCCGGCGCGATCCAGCCCAGGTCGCCGGCGTAAAGGTGCACCGGGCCGCGAAGCATCTTCGCCAGCCGATCCGCGATGCGCTGCACGCCGTCTTCGCGGTGCGTGAACGCATCGACCATCTCGCCGCTCATCGTGACCGCATGGCTGACGCTGCCCTTTAGCTCAGGCCAGCGCGCCTGCGCCTGCTCAAGCGCGAGGTCGAGCTGATCCAGCCCTTGCCACAGGCGGCAGGCCCACTGCGCCACATCGACGACTTCGCCGCCGCGCGTGACGCAGGCCTTGACGTGTGCGCCGCCGATGTCCCAGCCGACGATGACCGTGTCAGTGCGCGGCATCTGAACCTGCGGGCTGGGGATGCGTTACTTCGTGTGCTGCCAGGATCTCCTCCGCCAGGTTGCGGCCCAGCGCGGCCGACATCCCGACGTACGCGCTGGTGACGCGCGGGTTCACCTCGACGACCACCGGTCCGCGCCCGGCATGCCAGACCAGATCGATGCCGACCCAGCCGGCCAGCCCCGGTAGGGCGGCGCTGACGTCGCGGGCAGTCTGCTCAAGCGCATGCTGCTGCGCTGCATCGATATCGGCTGCGGCGATGTCGACTTCGATCAGCGACACCGAGCCGTCACCATCGATCGCGAGCCGCTGCCGGTTGACCGCGAGCAGCTCTGCGCCGTCGTCGTGCACCAGCAGCGACAGACTCAGCGCATCGCCGTCCACCCAGGGCTCCAGCGTTGCTGTCTCGCCGCGCTGTTCACGTCGCTGCCAGTCGATCAGCGCGGCCGCTCGGTCGCCGTGCCGTCGCGTGTTCACGCTGCCCGCGCCGTCGTCCGGCTTGACGACCCAATGCCGCACGCTGGCATCGTTCATGAAGTCCCGCGGTGTCGCGATGCCGCGCTCATGCAGTCGGGACAAGGTGGACTGCTTGCTCGATGCGAGCCGGATGGCCTCGCCGGCGCAGCCGAGCCATCGTTGCGGCGACACCGCCTCGTTCAGTGCCGCGAGCAGGCCGCCGGTCTCGGGCGCAACCACCCACACGAGGTCATGCAATTTCGCCTGTCGGGCGACGAAGTCCAGCAGAGACTCTCCAACGAGCGCGCAGACGGGTTGGGTCGAGGCTCTGTTATCGGCATCGAACGACGGGGCCAGACGGTCGACGGCGACACTGAGATCGACATTCGGCAAGGCGACCAGATCGGCCCGCATCGCCTCGCGCATCGCAAGGCCTTCGGTGTGCAGTTCGGTGGCGGCGCCATCGCCGCGTTCGCCCGCGCTGGCGCTGAGATACTCGAACAAGAACACGCGCCGCGTCGTCATTTTCTGTGGATGCTTCGAGAAATTCGCTGTCCCGCCATGAACCTGATTCCGGTGATTGATCTGATGCGCGGCCAGGTGGTGCGCGCCCGCCGCGGTGAGCGCGGCACTTACCGACCGATCGAATCGAGGCTGTGCGACAGCAGCGATCCTATTACCGTGGCCCTGGTGTTGCGCGACCATTGCGATGCGCATCAGTTGTACATCGCCGATCTCGATGCACTGACGGGTGGCCGGCCCCAGGTGTCACTGCTGCGTGCGGTGCAGCGCGCGTTGCCGCAGACCGAATTCTGGGTCGATGCGGGCTGCGCTGATGCAACCGGCGCCGACGAGTTGCTGGCGGCGGTCGAAGCGCCCCCAGGCCGCCTGATTCCGGTGCTGGCCAGCGAGTCGATGCACTCACGGAAGGCCTTTGAACAGGCCTTTGGGCCGGTGGGCAACGACGGCTCCCGTCCGCGCGATGACCGGTTGCTGTCGCTCGACCGCCGGGACGGCGTGCGGCTCGATGCGGCCGGTTGCTGGACGCTGCCGGAGCTGTGGCCGACGCGTGTCATCGCGATGACGCTGGAGCAGGTCGGCACCGATGCCGGTCCCGACCTCGATACCCTGGCCGCACTCCGGTGTCTCAATGCGTCGGTCCGGTGGTTCGGTGCCGGCGGCGTGCGCGATCAGCGCGACCTCGAACGTGCCCGCGCTGCCGGCGCCAGCGGCTGGTTGGTCGCATCGGCTCTGCACGACCTCAGATTGCCCCCTGTGAGGCGCTGACGCCGGCCCCGATTCGGCCAGCACAGTGTCACGACAAAGTGGCACAGAGTGTTGCCCTTCAAGAGCGCATCGGTTTCCTGACGGAGAGCCCACGCCCGGGCAAGCCGGCGTGGGGTTCCCCGCAGGGCGCTGGCCTGTGCCTTGCGACACAATGATTTCATGAGCGTTTCTGTGTCACCGGCCCCATCTGCCAGCGAGTCCGACATAGCGTGGACCTGCCCGTTCTGTCCTCTGCTGTGCGACAACGTTGGGGTCACGACCGCGCCTGATCAGCCAGCCATCCCGCTCAAGCTGCAAGGCAGCGATTGCCCTCGGGCTGCGCGTGCCTTGCAGCGGTTCAGCGGCACGCCGTCAGCGGCCACGCCGCAGATCGACGGGGAGCCATGCGATCTCGCGAGCGCCGTGGAAGTGGCGGCGCGTGTGCTTGCGGCCAGCCGGCAACCGCTGTTCGGCGGGCTGGGCACCGACGTGGCGGGTGCACGGGCGCTGTACCGCCTGGCCTGCGAGACCGGTGCGATCAGCGACGCAGCGCAGGGGGATGCGCTGATGCACGGCCTGCGAGCGATGCAGGACCGTGGGCAGTTCACGAGCACCTTCGCCGAATTGCGGACCCGCGCCGATCTGATCGTCTGCCTCGGCGGATCGCCGGCCGTTCAGCACCCGGAGTTCTTCCGCCGCTGCGGCATCGGTGAGGATCTGGTCGCCGCACGGCACATCGTGCTGCTCGGTGCGGCGGCCGGCGACGATGTGCCGGCCACGCTGGCGACCTTGAGCGGTTCTCGAGGCATCACCGCCGAGGCCATCGATCTGCATGGCGACCTGTTCGACACCGCCTCGATGCTTGCCGCCCTGGTTGCACGTCGCGTGGTGAGCGGAGCACCTCCGACCCTGGTCGCGCTGGCCGAGCGGCTGCGTGCGGCGCATTACGGCGTCATCGTGTGGCAGAACCCGGAACTGCCGGCGCACGGTGCGTTGCTGGTCGCGACCATCAACCACATCGTCGGGTTGCTCAACCGCACGACGCGTGCGGCGGGGTTCCAGCTCGGCGGTGGCAACGGGGCCGCGACGGTGAACCAGGTCTTCAGCTGGCTGTCCGGGCTGCCGCTGCGCTCGCGTGCGGGGCCTGTCGGGCTCGAACACGAGCCGCTGTGTTTCGACGCGAAGCGCGTGCTGGCCGGCGGTGCGGCGGATGCGCTGCTGTGGCTGTCGAGCTTCAACGCGGACCCGCTGCCCGCCACCGCGCTGCCTCGCGTCGTGATCGGGCATCCCGATCTGGCGAGGGATCTTTCCGTTTCTGCATCCGGTGCCCCCACCGTGTTCATTCCCGTCTCGACCCCCGGCATCGGCAGCGGCGGGCATCTGTTCCGCACCGATGGCGTCGTGCTGATGCCGCTGAATGCGGTGTATGCAGACACCCTGCCGACGGCCGCCAGCGTGATCTCGCGCCTGACCTCGGCCATTGCTTCGCTGAAGCAGGGGGCCTCGGCATGACCACGGTGCGATTGAAGGGCGGTCGGGTCATCGACCCGACGCATGGCGTCGACGGCGTGGTGCGCGATGTCTGCATTCGCGACGGCCGCATCGTCGATCTGGCGCCGAACGAGGCGGTGACGACCGAGATCGACGCCAGCGGCTGCGTCGTGATGGCCGGCGGCATCGACATGCACAGCCACATCGGCGGCGGCAAGGTCAACCTCGCGCGCATGCTGCTGCCCGAAGACCATCGCACCGGCGGCAACCCGTACGCGCTGCCCGAGAACCGGCTCGAGCTGGCGTCGTGCGGCACCTGCGCGCCGGGCACACTGGCCACCGGCTACCGCTACGTCGAGATGGGCTACACGGCGGCGTTCGAGCCCGCGATGGTGTCGGCCAACGCGCGGCACGCCCACATGGAAATGGGCGACGTGCCGATCCTCGACCACGGCGCCTACGTGATGCTCGGCAACGATGAGCTGTTCCTGCAGATGCTGGCCGAGGGCCGGGACTTCCAGCAGATCCGCGACTACATGGGCTGGACGATCCACGCGTCGAAGGCGATGGGCGTCAAGGTCGTCAACCCGGCCGGCATCTCGGCCTTCAAGTTCAACCAGCGCAAGCTCGATGTCGACGAGCAGCATGTGCGCTGGCACGTCACGCCGCGGCAGGTGGTTCACACGCTGGCGCGGGCGCTGCGCGAGCTGGGTGTGCCGCACCCGCTGCACATCCACGGCAGCAACCTCGGCGTGGCCGGCAACATCCAGTCGACGCTCGACACCATCTCCGCACTCGATGGCCTGCCAGGCCACCTGACACACATCCAGTTCCATGCCTACGGCACCGAAGGGCCGAAGAAGTTCTCGTCGGCCGCGGTGCAGCTGGCCGAGGCCGTCAACGCGAACCCCAACATCAGCATCGACATCGGCCAGATCATGTTCGGCCAGACCGTCACCGCATCGGGCGACACGATGCGCCAGCACGCGAATGCCGATCTCGGCACGCCGCGCAAGTGGATCGGCGCCGACATCGAATGCGATGCCGGCTGCGGCGTCGTGCCGTTCAAGTACCGCGAGCAGAGCTACGTGAACGCACTGCAGTGGTCGCTGGGGCTGGAGATCTTCCTGCTGGTCAACGATCCGTGGCGCGTCGTGCTTACCACCGACCACCCGAACGGCGGGCCGTTCACCAGCTACCCGCACCTGATCCGCCTGCTGATGGACCGCAGCTTCCGCGACGAGCAGGTCGCGAAGCTGCATCCCGACATCGCGGCGACGTCGGCGCTGCGCTCGATCACGCGCGAGCTGTCGCTGTACGAGATCGCGGTGCTGACGCGCGCCGGCCCGGCGCGGCTGCTCGGCCTGCGCGATCGCGGGCACCTCGGTGCAGGCGCGGCGGCCGACATCGCGGTCTACCGTGACGACGCCGACCGCGAGGCCATGTTCACCACGCCCGAGTACGTGTTCAAGGACGGCACGCTGGTGTCGCGCGCCGGCCGCATCGTCGCGGTGCCGACCGGCGGCACGCACTTCGTCGAACCCGACTACGACCGCGGCATCGAGAAGACGCTGCGTAAGCACCTCGCGGCGCACGGCTCGGTGAACTTCGACCACCTCACCATCAGCCGCGACGAGTTGTGCAGTTGCTGCAACGGCGGGCGCCTGTTGCCCACCGCCTGTTTCGAAGGAGCGACGACTTGAGCGCGGCCTCGGCAGACACCACGAAGGCGGCGTTGGTTGTCAACGGCGTGACCATCGACGACACCTTCGCCGAAGCCTTCCCGATGAAGGCGACGCGCATCGTGATCACCGCGCACAACCTGACCTGGGCGCGCCACGCGGCGGTGGCGACCACCGGCTTCGCGACCTCGGTGATCGCCTGCGGCTGCGAAGCCGCGATCGAGCGTGAGCTCGACCCCAGCGAGACCCCCGACGGCCGCCCCGGCATCAGCGTCATGCTGTTCTCGATGTCGGGCAAGGAACTCGCCAAGCAGCTCGAGCGCCGCGTCGGCCAGTGCGTGCTGACCTGCCCGACGACGGCGGTGTTCGCCGGCATCGCCGACGGGCCCGACGTGATCGACCGCATCGCGCTCGGCAAGAACCTGCGCTTCTTCGGCGACGGCTGGCAGATCTCGAAAGTGATCGGCGGCCAGCGCTACTGGCGCGTTCCGGTGATGGATGGCGAGTTCGTGGCGCAGGAAATGGTCTGCGTGACCAAGGCCGTCGGCGGGGGCAACCTGCTGCTGTTGGCGCGTGACACCGACTCGGCCCTGGCCGCGGCCGAGGCCGCGGTGATCGCGATGAAGCGCGTGCCCGACGTGATCATGCCGTTCCCAGGCGGCGTGGTGCGATCCGGGTCGAAGGTCGGCAGCAAGTATCCGGCGCTCGGCGCCTCGACCAACGACGCGTTCTGTCCGAGCCTGATCGGGCTTGCAGCAAGGACCGAGCTGAGCCCGGAGACCCGTTGCGTGATGGAGATCGTGATCGACGGTCTGACCGACAGCGCCGTCGGCGCGGCGATGCGCGCCGGCATGGACGCCTGCCTGTTGATCGGCGCGGCCGGCGGCCTGCTGCGCATCTCGGCCGGCAACTACGGCGGCAAGCTCGGGCCGTACCACTTTCATCTTCACAAGTTGCTGGGGCAGGGCGCAGAAGGCGGTCAGCCATGAGCATCCTCACCACCCTGACCTTGAAACAGGCGCCTGCACTTCGGGTCGATCTGCGTGGCCTCACCCCGGCGGCGCTGGCTGCGTTGTCGGCCTCCGAGATCGAACGGCTGACCGTCACCCATGGCACGCAGACGCTGCCGTTGGCCGAGTTGTTCGGCGTGGCCTGCGTCGAGTCGACCGGCGACACTGACGAGCTGCGCTTTGTCGGCGATCTGTCGCGATTCGACCGCGTGGGTTGGCAGATGACCGGTGGACTGATTCGGGTCGATGGCAGCGTCGGCGACTACGCCGGCGGTGGCATGAGCGCGGGCGAATTGCAGGTCGCCGGCAGCGCCGGTGCACTGGCGGCCTGCGAGATGTCGGGCGGGATGCTGACGATCTCCGGTGACGTCGGCGAATTCGCCGCCAGCACCTTGCCGGGCAGCATGGACGGCATGCGAGGTGGCACCTTCATCGTCAAGGGCAACGCCGGAGCACGCTTCGGTGACCGCATGCGGCGCGGCACCGCGCTGGTGTTCGGCGATGCCAGCGACTTTCTCGCGTCGCGGATGGTCGCCGGCACGATCGCCATTGGCGGAGCGGCGGGCTCGCACGTCGGCTACGGCATGCGGCGCGGCAGCGTGGTGTTCGCGGCTAATGGCGCGGCGCCGGAGATCGCGAACACCTTCGTGCCGGCGGTCGCCGATGCGCAGGTGTTCTGGCAACTGCTGTCGCGCGACCTCGCCCGCCACGGCGGACCGTTCACCGGCCTTCCTGCACGCGGGATCCGCAGACACCTCGGCGATGTCGCAGCGGGCGGCAAGGGCGAGTTGATCGTCGCCTGCTGAGCGCCGCGCGGGCGGGTACGCTTCGCATCTTGCCGCTTCGTTCCCCGCTCGTAGGCGAGCGGAGCGGCCACCGTTTCAACTCCACTTCCGGAAGCTGCAGCCATGAGCAAGAACTACCTCTTCCACGCGGGTGAAGCCACAGTATTGGCCAAGGACGGCCAGTTCACCGATGCGATGCCCGAGATCCTGATCGGTCGCACCGACGGCCCGGTCGGGCAGGCCTTCGCGAACATGATGGCGCAGAGCAAGGGGCACACCGCGATGTTCGCGATCCGCGCCTGCAACCAGCTCGTGCGCCCGGCAACCATCGTCGTGCCCAAGGTGACGCTGAAGGACAGCGCCAACATCGACCTGTTCGGCGGCGTCGTGCAGAGCGCGACCGCCGACGCGGTGGTCGATTGCCTGATCGACGGCACGATTCCGAAGGACATCGCCAACGAGCTGTGCATCATCAGCCTGGTGTGGATCGATCCGCGCTGCGCGAAGGACCCGAACCTCGACCGCAAGGACATGTACCGCACCAATCACGAGGCGACGATGCTGGCGATCAAGCGGGCGCTGAACAACGAGCCGTCTGTCGATGAGCTGATCGCGAACCGCCACAAGATCAAGCACGACATGGACGATTGGAGTTGAAGCGCGCGTCCAACGACATCTGATGTGATGGACCGCTGCTTCGCGCTGCTCGACGACCGCGACGCGACGCGCGAGCGGCCGACGAGCCGGCTTTACACCGGCTTCGTTCGCGAGCACCGCTGCGTCGATCCCGCGACGCTCGGCGCCACCTGGGCGCAGGTCGACGCCGACCTGCGCGCCGGGCTGCATGCGCTCGTGCTGGCGGACTACGAGTGGGGCACCAAGCTGCTGAAGGCCGGGCATCAGGCGTTGGCGCCCGACGACTCGTCGGCGTTGCGGGTGCTGATGTTCGGGGAACTGTCGAAGCTGTCGCGTGACGATGCCGACCGATGGCTCGAACGTCTTGAGGCCGACACCGATGCGAGCACGGTCGTGCGTGGCGCGGCTGGCGTCATGCAGCTCGAAGCCAGCGTCGACCGATCTGCCTTCACGCAGGCGATCGACCGCATTCACGAGGCCATCCAGGCCGGCGAGACCTACCAGGTCAACTACACCTACCGGTTGCACGCACAAGCCTACGGGTCGCCCGTCGGGCTGTACCGTCGGCTGCGGGCGCGACAGCCGGTGGCTTTCGGGGCCTTCATTCAATTGCCGACCGACGACGGGGGTGCACGGGGTGACGCCGTCAGCGACGCCACCACGCATGTGCTGTCGTGCTCGCCCGAGCTGTTCCTGCGCAACGAGGCGGGTCTGCTGACAGCGCGCCCGATGAAGGGCACCGCGTCGCGCATCCTGGCGCCCGAGGCCGACAGCGAGACCGCTCGCCACCTGTCGCTCGACATCAAGAACCGCGCCGAGAACCTGATGATCGTCGACCTGCTGCGCAACGACATCGGTCGCATCGCGCAGGTTGGCTCGGTGAAGGTGCCCGACCTGTTCGCGATCGAGCCGTACTCGACGGTGTTCCAGATGACCTCGACGGTGCAGGCCCGCGTGCGGCCCGAAGTGGGCTTCCCCGAGCTGCTGCATGCCGTGTTCCCGTGCGGCTCGATCACCGGCGCGCCGAAGCACCACACGATGGAGCTGATCGCCGATCTGGAGTCGACGCCGCGCGGGTTGTACTGCGGCGCGATTGGCTGGATCGATGCGCCGCGTGCCGATGTGATGCTGGGCGACTTCTGTCTCTCGGTGACGATCCGCACGATCACGCTCGGCACGGAAACCGACGGCCTGCGACCGGCGCGGCTGGGCATCGGTGCCGGTATCGTGCTCGACAGCCGTGCCGACGACGAGTTCGAGGAGTGCCGGCTGAAGGCGCGTTTCCTGACCGGGCTGCCGCCCGGGTTCGAGCTGTTCGAGACGATGCTGGCGATCACTGAGCGCGGCGTGCAGCACCTCGATCGGCACCTGGCGCGACTCGGTCGCAGCGCGCAGGCGCTCGGCTTCGTCTTTGATCGCCTCGAGGCGCAGCGTCTCGTCGAAACGCAGGTGCGAAGCTTGTCCGATGCGATTGAGCTGCGCCATCGTCTGCGCTTGTCGCTGTCTCACGATGGGCGAATGCACTTGACGCACGCCGTACTGGCCGAGCTGCCGACCGGCGCCGCGGTGACGCTGCTGATCGCCGATCACCGTCTGCCGAAGGCTCACCCGTTGTCGGCCCACAAGACCACGCTGCGTCAGCACTACGACGACGGCGTGCGCGCGGCCGAGCGTGTCGGTGCGTTCGACAGCCTGTTCTTCACCGAAGACGGGAGGCTGGTCGAAGGTGGGCGCACCTCGGTGCTCGTGAAACTCGGTGGACGCTGGTACACGCCACCCGTGGCGGATGGTGCGCTGCCCGGTGTGATGCGCGGGCTGGTGCTCGAAGACCCGGTCTGGCAGGCTGACGAGCGCAGCCTGAGTCGCGACGACCTGGACCGAGCCGAGGCCGTGATGGTGTGCAACGCGCTGCGCGGCACACTGCCGGCCCGCGTGTTGGCCGCCGATGCGATCGCGACCCCGAGCACCCCCGCTGCCGCATGAACCTTGCGCTGTTCGACCTCGACCACACGCTGATCCCGTTCGACAGCGGCATGGCGTGGACACAGTTCCTCGTCGCCAAGGGAGTTCTGCCGTCGACGGCGGCCGACACCTACCTCAGCTTCTGCCATCAGTACGTTGCGGGGACGCTGGACATTCATGACATGCACCGCGCCAACGTCACCCCGCTGGGGCGCTACCCGATGGCCCAGATATGGCGGTGGGCCGAGGAATTCGAGTTGCACCTGGCGCCACGTGTTCCGGAGGCGATGCGAGCGCTGGTCCGCGCGCATCTGGCGTCCGGGCACCTGTGCGTGCTGGTGACTGCCACCACGCGCTTCATCGCCGACCCGCTGGGTCGGTTGTTCGGGTTGCCGCATGTGGTGGCCACCGAACCTGTCGTCGCCGATGAGCGACTGACGGGCGAGATCAGCGGAGTGCCGTGTTTCCAGCAGCACAAGATCACGCGCGTGAATCTGTGGCTGGCCGGCCGTTTCGGCGATGCCGGTCTGCCGATGAGTCTGGGTTCGTTCGATCGGTCGTGGTTCTATTCGGATTCCGCCAGCGATCTGCCGCTGCTGCATGCAGTCACCGATCCCGTGGCGGTGAATCCCGATGCGAGACTTCGCGCCGCAGCGACTCAGGCCGGCTGGCCCATCATCGAATCCATCGACTGACGGGTGAGCCCGGTGCCGCGAGCACCGAGACCGCCGGTTCAGCGGATGACGATGGGCAGCGAGGCCACCGGCACGGCCACCGGCGCAGACACGGCGGCCCCTGGAGCCGACATCGGTGCCGCCGGATGCCCGACGATGAAGGTGTTGGCGTCCACCCCGTGCTCCACACGCGCCGCGAAGGCGGGGTGCTCGAAGTTGGCGTGCCCACCGCGAACCGTTGGCGACGCCGGGTGACCGATCCGGTACGAGTTGGTGACCACGGGGCCGGGATCCTGAACCATCGTCGGATAGGGCCCGGAGCCGAGCGTCAGCGTCTGTGCGTTCGCGCCTGCAGCGAACGAAAGGGTCAACAGGAGGATGGCAGCGAAGCGTTGACTGGACATGGCGTTTACCCTTAGTTGCAATGACGCGACTATATCGGGATAACCCCATCCAATTAGGCTTAAAAATGCATATGGACGTGGTTGTTTTTTGCCGTTACCGAAAGTGGTTGAAAAATAGTCCTTCTAATTCAACGACTTGAACGGATTTTTCCTTCGATATTAAACGTTCTTATGTTCATATTTGTCGGATGACGACAAGCGATGAGACACGGCTGCGGCAAGTCACTTGATCTCTTCGACCTTGGCGCGGGTGATCGCGCCGTCGGATCGGCCCTTGAGGTAGGCATACAGGTGATCGATGTTTTCCATCACGACCGGACTGGCGCTGAAGCTCGGCATGCCTTTTTCGAGCCGGCCGTTCGTCAACGTGGTCACGACCTGTTCCTTGGTGAGTGTTTTCAGGCTTTCGACGAGCGACGGACCGACCAGACCTTCCTGGTTGGCGCCGTGGCAGCGATCGCAAGCGGCCGAGCGCCAGGTGCGAAAGCCCTTCATCGTCTCGGCGTCGACCTTGTAGCCGTCGACCACGGTGTACAGCGGTGCGGCCGCCGCCTCGGGCGCGCCTTGCGCTAACGCGGCACCTGCGCCGAGCGCGATCAGTGCGGAAACCATGACTGCGGGGATCGTTCTCATCACATTCCTCTTCAACAAACAGCGGGGTGGGAGGGCGCAGGGGGTTGGCGTCCTGCACATCAAAACGCGTATGCCGAGACGGCGTTGACACCTGCGACCTGACCTTCATCGGCCCGTGGGGCGCATCCACACGGCGCCGGCGTGCGTAATTCCCTCACGAGTCGGGCGCATCGACCGATATCCATCTCAAGGTGGCGCGAAACGTCGCCGGTCTTTTCTGAGATGGTCATTTTCGACAGGAGCCCTCATGAAACTGGAAAACATCGTATTCGCCGTGGCCGCGAAGATCGACGTCGATCGCTCCTTCGTTTTCGAGTATGTCGTCTGTCGCCACATCCAGTCGATCCTGCTCAAGCACACGGCGCTGCCGTCGCTGGCGATCGATGACGCACGCCACGACTACGCCGACTCCGTGGAATTGCAGTGGTGCATCGACCGCGCGGCCCACCTGTTCCTGGGCGACTTGGTGCGTGCCAGCGAGATGTGCGAAGCGGCCATCGCACGCTGGCAGCTGACGTTCGAGACCTGAACCGGGTCTTGCAGCCTCCGACCGACTCGCTCGGGTCGATTCAACGCTTGTCGCTGTCGTCGTCCACCGGGTCCGGGGGACCGGCCCACACGTGTTGCGGCGTGCCCGGGCGGTGTCGCGACCGCTTGGCCGACGTCAGTCGCAGATCCGCCAGATCGAGCAGGTCCTGCGCCCGCCAGGGGCCGCTGCTCGGGCGGGCGGACACGCCGATGCACACATCGATCATGCCGAAGCCGGGGTGGATGTCATGCACCCGTCCCACCAGACTGCGGATGGCAAGCGCGAGCTGCGTCGCCGTTCCCAGCGTGGTGCCCGGCAGCAGCACCGCGAACTGATCGCCGCCAAGCCGCGCCACGATGTCGTTCGTTCGCGCCGAGCGCCGCAAGGTGTTGGCCAGCGCCATCAAGGCAAGGTCGCCGCTGTGACGGCCTTTTTCCAGGTTGATCAGGAACAGGTTGTCGAGGTCCACCAGCAACAGCGCCAGGGCTCTCGTCTTCGATTGCGCCTCGTCGGCCGCTTCGCTGAGCCGGTCGAGAAAGAAGGCCCGGTGCCACAGGCCGGTGAGTTCATCGAGGAACAGGGGAGGGCCATTCGTCATGAAGACCGACTCTACAGGTGCCTTGCGGGTTTCAGAATCGGTTGCCGAGATCGCCTTTGGATGGCGGCGTACCGACGGGCGTGGTCGCTGACGCGGCCAGACGCCCGGCTTTCTCGACATCGGTGTAAGACAGCGTCGCATCGCCGAGCGCGGGCTGCCGGTAGATCAGCTTCATGCCGCCGGCGAAGTCCCAGTCGAAGCTGCCGCGCGGAGCGAATCGGCCGGCGAAGCCCGGAAAGGGCCGCCGCGCCCCGTCGGCCATCGTGGGCAGGCCGTACTTCTGCACCAGCAACTGTCGCAGCGCTTCGTTGTCCTGCCCGTAAGGCTTGATGACGAACTGCGCGCTGACGAGGCTGCCCCGGTCGGCAATGAGGGTCAGGCGCTGCAGTGCCGGCACGCCCGCGTCGCGCGTGTCGAAGTTCGTCGGTCCGTCGGGACGCTGATCGAGCGCCTTGGCGCCGGCAGCCGTCGCCGCCGAGATGAACGCCGCTGTCGGAGCGTCCTTCAGGCGCATGCCGTAGAGCGTCAGTTCGCTCGACGAGGGGTCGACCTGTGCGATGGCGAGCGTGACCATCCAGAGCAGGGCCGAGGCGAGCACGCTCGGGAGCGCCGCCGTGCGGACAGACTTCGAGGGCGAGTGAGGGCGCTGCATGTGCGGAGTTTCGCAGGCCGCGCCATCGACAGCCCGACCGTGCGATGTCGCACGTCGATGAGGGTTCGCGGATGAGACTTCTGCCACCCGTCCGCACCGCGTCTTGCCGTTGCGGCTGAACCCGGCCGTGAAACTGCCGATACCACCTGCAATCACGTGTCGCCGTGACGTCGTCGTATCTCGAACGTCTCCCTCTGTCCAGTCGATTGCCCGATCCCGCCATGATGAGCTCCATCCGATGAAGCTGCGCCTTCCTTTCGGGCGCAAGAAGGTCGCCGCCGCCGAGTTCGATCTCGGACTCGAAAAATCCCGCGTTGCCGAGGCTCTGGTGCGCAGTGCCTCGCGTTTGCTTGAACGGCGCAACGATCGCGATGTCATCCACAGCGTCTGCGAGGCGCTGACTTTCGTCACCCCGCATGTGCGTCTCGCGTGGACCTGGTTCGGCCCGGTCGACACCGCGCGCATCGTGCCGCAGGTGGTCGTCGGACCGGCGGCGGACTACGCACGCAAGCTGTCGATCGATCGCAGCTTCTTCACAGAAATCGGTCCGGCCTATCGCACCCTGGCCAGCAAGAAGGGCGAGCCGTTCAACGTCTCTCGGATGTCACTCTACGGTCCGTGGCGAGAGGCTGCGGCGACGCATGGCATCCGCAGCTCGCTGGCCTTGCCGCTGGCCTCGACGGTCAACGACGATCGCGGGTTGCTGGCGCTTTACGCCGACCGGCCGGACTACTTCGAGCAGGTGGGCGTCGGTCTGTTCGAAGCATTGGCCGACATGTTCAGCGCGGTGCTGTCAGTGGCGGCCGAGCGCACGCAACTGCGCGAAGTCGCGTATTCGGATGCGTTGACCGGCCTGCTGAACCGGCAAGCGATGAACATCGTCGCGCGACCGATCCTGCGCACCGATCCGCTCGACCCGCAGGCAACGGTGATGGTCATCGACATCGACCACTTCAAGCGCGTCAACGACGAATACGGTCACGCGGCGGGCGACACGCTACTGTGCGGGGTGGCCGACTTGCTGCGGCGCGGTCTGCGCAAGGGAGACAGCGTGTTGCGCTGGGGCGGCGAAGAATTCCTGGTGTGCCTGACGCGCACCGATCTGGCATCGGCGACCCTGGTGGCCTACAAGCTGCTGGACTCCATTGCTCAGCACGTTCACGAGCTGCCGGCGGGACGATCCGCGACGTTGACGGTGTCGATCGGCGTGGCCGAGTTGCGCGTGAGCGAACCTTTTGAGGCGGTCGTCGATCGCGCCGACCTGGCGCTCTACGAGGCCAAGCGGCTGGGTCGCAACCGGGTGTGCCAGGCCACGGAGGCCGCCAGCGCCAAGCCGAAGATCCACGCCGATGTCGCGTCCGCACGACCGGTCGCCGCCACCGGCATCACTCGAAGCCAGGCATCGCTTCCATGATTGCCGCTGTCGTGTTGACCGCGTGCGTCGCGATCTGCGCGTGATTGCCCGCGATGACATGCAGCGGGTAGGTGCCCGAGACCACTCCGCGGTACCAGACTTCGGCGCCCACCACGTCCGGCGCCAGCCCCTCCACCGCCGCCACCAGGGCGTCGACCAGCGAAGGCAGCTCGGCATCGGCGTAAAGCGATTCGCCTTCGTAGGTGACGCGGTAGTCGAACAGGCTGCTCTGCGGGGTGTCGATTTCGATGCGGACGATCATGGGGAGCTCCAGCGCGTGCGATGAGCCAGGTCATCCGACCCTGACGGGAGGCGGATTTCAGCACATCCGCGCATCGCCGTTCCACTCCAGCACGCGCCAGGTCGAGGCGCCGGTCGGATCGGTGACCTGGGCGTGCGTGTCGTCGAGCCGGCACCCGCCGAGCGATTCCGTGCAACCCTCCCGTTCCGGCAGGGTCGAGCGCTTGATCGACCACCGGCCTGCGTTCCACGGGCCACACGAGATCTCGAAGTCGAGCAGCGATCGAG
>JARXKP010000201.1 GCA_030271615.1 Pseudomonadota bacterium | reverse complement strand
GCGCTGCTGTTCATCGCCTACGAGCGGCTGGTCACCGGCATCCACAACGAGGACACCATCGAGCAGTACCGCGACAACGGCCGCAAGCTCGGCCGCCTGCTGTACCAGGGCCGCTGGTTCGACCCGCAGGCCATCATGCTGCGCGAGACCGCGCAGCGCTGGGTCGCCCGCGCGATCACCGGCGAGGTGACGATCGAGCTGCGTCGAGGCAACGACTACTCGATCATGAACACCGTGTCGCCGAACCTGACCTACCACCCCGAGCGGCTGACGATGGAAAAGGGCGAGTCGAGCTTCTCGCCGCAGGACCGCATCGGCCAGCTGACGATGCGCAACCTCGACATCGTCGACACCCGCAACAAGCTGGGCATCTACACGCAGGCCGGGCTGCTGTCGCACAGCGGCGGCGCCGCATTGCCGAGCCTGAAGAACGACGGCGGCGCCTGAGTCCCGGCAACCCACAACGTTCGCAAGTCCCGCTCCGACACACCACCTTCACCCGCTTCGATTCCACCGCCATGACCGATCAGATCACCGCCTCCATCACCACCCGCGCCAACGTCTACTTCGACGGCAAGTGCGTGTCGCACAGCATCCAGCTCGCCGACGGCACGAAGAAGAGCGTCGGCGTCATCCTGCCGGCGACACTCACCTTCAACACCGGCGCGCCCGAGGTGATGGAACTGGTCGAAGGCGCCTGCCGGGTGAAATTGCCGGGCAGCACAGCCTGGGTCGACTATGCGGGCGGTCAGTCGTTCAGCGTGCCCGGCCAGGCGGCCTTCGACATCGAAGTCACGAAGACGCTGCACTACATCTGCCATTTCGGCTGACCCGCTGTCGCAGGGGCCTCGGCCGGGCATCCGTCGCATTCTTTCGGAGAACGTCTCATGAGGGCACCGGGAACACGGTTCACCCGACGGGCCTGCGGCCTGCTGCTGCTCGGGTGTTTCGGCGCTGCCGCGAGCGCGACGGCACCCAAGCTTCACCTGGTGTGCAGCGGCCTGGAAACCACCGAGATCATCTACGGCACCGAACTCGAGCCGACGCGAAAAGGTGATTTCCGCGTCGAATACAACATCGATGTCGACCGCAAGGCCATTGCCATTCCCCGCAACGGGCGGCTGACGCCGATCAACATCGACGAGACCGAAATCAGTTTCGGCTCGGCCACCGATTTCAACCCGGAGGCGCAGGCAAGTGCCCCTCGCGGGGACAACAGCTCGGGGCATCGGCCACTGGCGTGGTGATCAACCGCAAGACCGGAAAGTATTTCTCGATGGCCACCCGCAAGCGCTTCAGCGAAGACCCGCCGGCCGAGGGCTCGACCGCCGTCATCGTGACCCACATCCGGACCCGCGAGGGGATCTGCACGGACGGCACCCCTTCGCCATCGTTCTAGCTTTGACGGGGCCGGGCGCGCGAGCCCTCTCGCTGTCAGCGATCAGTCACGCCACTCCGCGCTGCCGAAGCCGTTGCCACCGAGCAGCGTGTAGTAGATGCCGATGGTGCCCAGCGTCTGCGACCGGTCGCCGATGACCGGGTAGGTCGCACTGCGGTGCGACCACACGTACTTGACGGCCACCGCGTGCGGTCCCTGGATGCGCCAGGTGACGGCCGACTCGACGCGAGAGATGTCGTCCCGGCCCGCGGATCGGTTGGCGATGCTGCCGAGGTAGTTCTTCTGCCCCGACACCTCGGCCATCGCCCGGGTGCCCGCGAGCATGCGCACGCCGAGGCTCGCGCGGGGCGCGAAGCCGTAGTGGTAGTCGCGGTCATCGGTGACGCCGCGCGCGGTGCTGGCCGCCGAGTAGCCCAGACCCAGCAGCGCCGTGCCTTGCAGCGCCACGTCCTGCGACAGCCACCACTGCCCGGTCGTGCCGAGCGAGAGCGCGGTGGTCGAGATGTGGAAGATCTGCGGCGCCGCATAGTCGTAGCTGCCGTACAGGCCCCAGACGCCGCGGTAGCTGTCGCCGACGGCGTAGTCGGTGCCGAACAGCAGCCCGCGTGTCGAGAGGTTTTCCACGCCGTTGGCGCTGGTCGCCACCACGCGAAAGCTGAAGTAGTCGAACGGCCGCCGATAGGTGTAGCCGGGCTTGCCGGGCAGGCCGTATTCGAGCGCGAAGTCGACCACGGCCTCATTGCGCTTCAGGTCCCGCGAGTTGCCGATCTCGTCACGCGTCACGTGGCTGAAACCCAGGCGCAGGCGGGCGTTGTAGACCGGCTGGTTGTCGACGAAGGCGCCATCGAAGCGCGATCCGTAGACGAGCCGGTTGAAACCGACCGCCGGCGAGATGGCAGCCGCACCCCATTCACGCCAGAGCTGGGGCACGTCGCTGTCGCCGTGCAGCAGCAGCTTGGCCATGCGGAACAGCGGCTCGCCCAGAAAACTGCCGGCGATGCCGCTGGCGACCTGGTCGTTGTACGAAGGCGGGGTCTTCTCGCCGGTAATCTCCCACCAGGCGCTGCCGGCGAATGTGAGCGCCGAGGCTTCCCAGTAGTTCAGGCCGGCCGAGCGCGCGGCGCCGTGATACAGCGAGCCTTGATACGGATGGCCGAACTGGTTGATCTGGAACGGATCGTTGTCGGTGACCCAGGGCCCGCGCAAGTTGTGACGGATCGAGCGCCAGCTCACGTCGTAATCCGACGAGCTGCTGAAGTGCCGGTTGTACTGGCTCAACAACAGGTCGAAGCCGATGATTTCGGCCACCGGGATGGCGTAGCTTTTCTCGGGCGCTGGCACAACCAATCGGGGTTCGATCTGCTGGGCGAAGACGGCCTGCCACGTGAACAACAGCGGGAGCAGGAAGAGACTGCGGCGGGGCGATCGGGTCGGCGGGGTGCGGTGCATACCGGCATGCTGCGCGCCGATCGCGGTTCCGTCCATCGGAGGGGCGGAGCGCCTCAGGTCGGACATCGCCCACACGCGCAGCGCGCCGCCGTGGGGTCGCGAACAGTCGACTCAACGTCGCACGGTCGCGCCCTTGACGTCTGTCGCGCCCGCCTGCCCCGCCACCCCCTTGCTCACGCTGTCTCCATCGCCGGGCCGCAAGGCCCAGAACGACAGCGACGACAGCATCGTCACCACGCCCAGCGTCAGGAACGCGTGGTGCAGCGCGCCAGTCACGGCGACGCGGTCGGTCTGTGGCAGGTCGCCCAGGTACCAGCCGGCGACCAGCGTGCCGCAGGCCAGGCCGAAGCTCATCGACAGCTGCTGGAGCGAGCTCGCGATGGTGCTGGCCATGCTCGAATCGATGGGTTCGATGTCGGCGTACGCCATCGAGTTCATGCTGGCGAACTGCAGCGAGTTGAACAGGCCCTGCGCGAGGCCGAGCGCGATGATCAGCGCCAGCGGCGTCGACGAATCGACGCGCGAGAACAGCGCGATGGTCAGTCCGATCAGCACCGTGTTGACGACCAGCACGCGCCGGTAGCCGAGGTGCCGCAGCAGCGGCTGCGAGATCACCTTCATGCCCATCGCGGCCAGCGCGGCGGGCATCATCAGCAGACCCGACTGCCAGGCCGGCAGGCCCAGCCCGAGCTGGAACAGCAGCGGCAGCAGGAATGGCTGGCCGCCGATGCCCAGCCGGGTGACGAAGCCGCCGACCACCGAGACGCGAAAGGTGCGCACCTTGAACAGGCCCAGTCGCAGCAACGGATAGGCCACGCGGCGTGCATGCCACACGTAGCCCGCGAGCAGGCTGAACGACAGCACGAACAGCGCCGCCCGCGAGGTCGCGTCGAGCCGGTGTTCACCGAAGACTTCGAGCAGCCACGACAGCAGCGAGGTGCCCGAGCCGAACAGCACCAGCCCGACGACATCGAGCGGCCGCCGCGCCTCGACGCGGTAGTCGGGCATGTAGCGGCGGATCAGCCACAGCGCCACCAGGCCCACCGGCAGGTTGACGAAGAAGATTTCGCGCCACGACAGCCAGTGCACGATCACCCCGCCCACTGTGGGCCCGAGCAGCGGGCCGATCAGCGCCGGGATGATGACGAAGTTCATCGCCGACAGCAGTTCGGACTTGGCGAACGTGCGAATGATCGTGAGCCGCCCGACCGGCATCATCATCGCCGCGCCGATGCCCTGCAGGATGCGCGCGGCCACCAGCATCGGCACGTTGACCGCCAGGCCGCACATCAGCGACGCGATCGTGAAGATCGCCACCGCCGCGGTGAAGATCCGCCGCGTGCCAAAGCGATCGGCCATCCAGCCGCTGATCGGGATGCCCACCGCCAGGCTCAGGATGTAGCTGGTCACCACCGCCTTCAGGCTCAGCGGCGTGACCTGCAGGCTGGCCGCCATCGCCGGCACGGCGGTATTGACGATGGTGGCGTCGAGCTGCTCCATGAAGAGCGCCGTCGCGACGACCCAGGGCAGGTACTTCTTGGTGGTGGTGTCGGGTGTTGGCGGTGCAGACATGGGGGCATTCTTTCCGAATCCCCTCGACCGCGTCACGACACTGCTTTGGCGATCACCAGTCGGGACAGTTCGGCGAACCCGATCGGCGGACGGGTCAGCCACGGCAGCACGAAGATGCGCTGGGCCAGCCCGGCGTTCATGCGCTCCATCTGCCTGCGTTCGCCCGCGAGTCGCGCGGCCAGCAAGGCGTCGTGCGTGCCCGCCGCCAGCACGCTCTTGTTGAGCACCCACGCGTAAGGCTCGATGCCGGCGCGGCGCAGGTCGTCCTGCAGCGCAGCCGCCTGTGAAACCGGCGTCACCTCGGGCAGCGTCACCAGGATGATCCGGGTGTACGCCGCGTCCTGCAGCCGCATCAACGGCGTGACCACGCGCGCGGTGCTCTGCCCTTCGAACTCCCGCATCATCTGCCGGTGGTATGCGCCGGTGGCATCCATCAGCAGCAGCGAATGTCCGGTGGGCGCGGTGTCGAGTACGACGAAGGCGCTGCGCCCCTCGCTGACGATGCGCGAGAACGCATGGAAGACCGCCACCTCCTCGGTGCACGGCGAGCGCAGGTCCTCCAGCAGCAGCGCCTGTTCCTGGTCGTCGAGGCCGGGTGACTTGGCCGCCATGATCTTGTCGATGTAGCGCTGCGTCTCGACCTTGGGATCGATGCGGTCGACGCGCAGACCCGGCACCTGGCCATCCAGCGTGCCGGCCAGGTGAGCCGCCGGATCGGTGGTGCTCAGGTGCACGGTCTTGCCGCGCTGGATCAGCCCCAGCGCCAGGGCGGCAGCGACCGTCGTCTTGCCGACACCGCCCTTGCCCATGACCATGATCAGCCCGTGCCCGGCGGCGGCCAGTTCGTCGGCCAGCGCGTCCAGCCCCGGAAAGTGCTCGATGCGGTCGGCAGCCAGCGCGCGGGCGGGTTCGACGGGATCGACTTCGGTGACGAGCAGCGCACGCAGCGCAGGCAAGCCGACGGTGTCGAACGCCCGCAGCGGCACGCGATCCTGCGGCAAGGCCTGCAGGGACGGCGGCATCTCCTGCAGCGCCTGCTGCCCCAGGGCCTCGATGGCACAGGCCACCGCGTCGGTGCGCTCGCTGGCGCGGAACACGCCATTGATCGCGAGGCGCTGGTTGTTCAAGCCCAGTTCATGCAACTCCTGCGACGTGCGCGCCGCCTCGGCGATCGCGCCCTTGTCAGGCCGTGTCACCAGGATCACGGTCGTGCGGGCCGGGTCGCTCAAGGCGTCAAGCGCGGCCTTGAAGCGCACTTCCTGCATCTTCAGCCCCGAGTGCGGGCCGAGGCAGGAGGCGCCCCGATCGTTGCCCGCGAGAAACCCGCTCCAGGCCTTGGGCAGGCTGAGCAGGCGCAGGGTGTGGCCGGTCGGTGCCGTGTCGAAGACGATGTGATCGAAGTGCCCGGCGTCATCGGACAGCAGCGACGCGAACTCGTCGAAGGACGCGATCTCCGTCGTGCAGGCGCCGGACAGCTGCTCGCGCACGGTCGAGCGTTCGGCATCGCTGGTGCCGACACCCATCTGCGCCAGAACCCGCTGCCGATAGGATTCGGCCGCCGTGTCGGGGTCGATGTTCAGCACCCACAGCCCGGGGGCGCCCGGTACCGGCGTGGGGATGTTGCGAAGCTCGATCCCCAGCATTTCATCGAGGTTCGACGCCGCGTCGGTGCTGACCAGCAGGACCTTCCGGCCGGAGTCCGCCAGCGACAGCGCTGCCGCGGTCGACAGCGATGTCTTGCCGACGCCGCCTTTGCCGGTGAAGAACAGATGTCTCGTCGGTTGGCTCAGAAAGCCGATGGCACAGGGCTTCAACATTTACGCCTCTTGATGCAAGGGAATGCCGCCGCTCATCACGGGCGCGGACCCGGCAAGTCTGCGGCGCCTGCGCTGGCACCGGAACGCATGCGCAGCTTGACGACTTCGAGCGCCGCGGGGCCGAGGGTTCCGCGTCGATATTCAATGAAGCCCAGCTCCCGGTAGAGCGCCAGCGCCGGCACATTGCCGGCCGCGGTGGTCACCGAGAACACCTCGCCGGCGGCCTGACGCAGCGCGTGAAGCACGAGCGAGCGTCCAATGCCCTGCCGCTGGTGGTCGGGGTGCACCACCAGCATGGCGACCGCGATCTGCAGGGGTTCGTCGTCCGGGACCAGGCTCAGCCAGCCGAGCAGCTGGTCACCACGACGGGCCCCGATGTAGTGGTGAGCACTTTCCTGGATGCCT
>JARXKP010000200.1 GCA_030271615.1 Pseudomonadota bacterium | reverse complement strand
GCTTGCCGGCGATGATCAGGTTGACGTAGTTGCGGCTGCGCAGGCAGTGGTCGGCGACCGACAAGAGGCAATTCGCATCGGGTGGCAGATAGATGCGAACGACATCGGCCTTCTTGCTCGCGACGTGGTCGATGAAGCCCGGGTCCTGGTGCGAAAAGCCGTTGTGGTCCTGCCGCCATACATGCGAGGTGAGCAGGTAGTTCAGCGACGCGATGGGCTTGCGCCAGGGGATCTGGTTGCACACCTTCAGCCACTTGGCGTGTTGGTTGAGCATCGAGTCGATAATGTGGATGAAAGCCTCGTAGCACGAGAACAGGCCATGGCGCCCTGTGAGCAGGTAGCCCTCGAGCCAGCCTTCGCACAGGTGCTCGCTCAGCACTTCCATCACGCGGCCCTCTGCGCTGAGATGGTTGTCGCCTTCTTCGATGTCGGCCATCCACTCCTTGCCGGAGACTTCGAAGACAGCCTCCAGGCGGTTCGATGCGGTCTCGTCCGGCCCGAAGATGCGGAAGTTGCTGGTGGCCAGGTTGAGCTTCATCACGTCGCGAAGAAACTTGCCGAGCACCCGCGTCGCCTCTGCTTCGACGCCGCCGGGCTCGGCCACCGCGACCGCGTAGTCATGAAAGCGCGGCATGGCCAGCGGCTGCAGCAGGGCGCCGCCGTTCGCATGCAGGTTCGAGCCCATGCGGCGCTGGCCGGTCGGCGCGAGCGCAGCCAGCTCTTCCAGAAAGCTGCCGCGTTCGTCGAACAACTCCTGCGGGCGATAGCTTTTGAGCCAATCTTCGAGCTGCTGCACATGCTCGGGCGTCTTGAAGTCGGCGATGGGCACCTGGTGCGAACGCCATGTGCCTTCGACGGGCTTGCCATCGACGAACTTGGGGCCGGTCCAGCCCTTGGGCGTGCACAAGACGATCATCGGCCAGCGCGGGCGCTCCGGCGTTTGCGTCGTGTCGCGAGCGCGCGCATCGGTCTGAATCTGGCGGATCTGCGCCAGCACCGCATCCAGCGTGCCCGCGAGCGCCTGGTGCACCAGCGCCGGATCGTTGCCCTCGACAAAGTGCGGTTCGTGGCCGTAGCCGCGCATCAGATCGGTCAATTCCTGGCGGCTGATGCGCGCCAGCACCGTCGGGTTGGCAATCTTGTATCCGTTGAGGTGAAGAATCGGCAGC
The DNA here is from genome assembly GCA_030271615.1 of Pseudomonadota bacterium. Lineage (GTDB taxonomy): Bacteria > Pseudomonadota > Gammaproteobacteria > Burkholderiales > Burkholderiaceae_C > PBB1. The sequence continues at coordinate 5,484 of JARXKP010000200.1, read as the reverse complement.
ACCGCGCCGTCGCGCGCGGGGTTCAGAAACTTGTTGGAGTGCCAGCTCGCCGCCAGCGCGCCGGTTTCTGCTTCGCCGTCGCCGATCACGCAGGCGACGATGAGGTCGGGGTTGTCGAACGCAGCCCCATAAGCGTGGACCATCGAATAGCCCAGCTCCCCGCCTTCATGAATGGAGCCCGGCACCTCCGGCGACACGTGGCTGGGAATTCCGTGCGGCCACGAGAACTGGCGAAAGAGCCGCTGAAGACCGTTGCGGTTGCTCTCGATCGCCGGGTAGTGCTCGGTGTACGACCCTTCCAGGTATGTCTGCGCCACGATGCCGGGCCCGCCGTGACCAGGGCCGATGACGTACATCATGTTGAGGTCGTTCTCCTTGATCAGCCGGTTCAGGTGAACGTAGAGAAAGTTCAAACCCGGCGTCGTGCCCCAATGCCCCAGCAGCCGGGGCTTGATGTCTCCGAGCGTGAGTGGGCGCTCGAGCAGCGGGTTGTCTTGCAGGTAGATCTGCCCCACCGAAAGGTAGTTCGCCGCGCGCCAATAGGCGTTCATCTTCTGCAGGGTTTCAGGGGACAAAGGGTCAGACATCGGGAGCCTTTCGGATTCGACAACTCTTACGGTGAAGACGCTGGCGTGAGCGCCGCGTCGACGATGGCTTGCGCTTCTTGCAGGATGCGCTGCAGGTGTTCGGAGCCGGCAAAACTCTCGGCGTAGATTTTGTAGATGTCTTCGGTCCCCGAAGGCCGCGCAGCGAACCAGCCGTTGGTCGTGTTGACCTTGATGCCACCGATGGGCGAGTCATTGCCGGGCGCGTGGCTGAGGATGCTCTCGATCCTCTCGCCGGCCAGTTCGGTCGAAGCGATCTTCTGGGGTGACAGCGCCGCCAGTTGGTTCTTCTGTTGTGTCGTCGCGCTTGCCTCCACCCGCTTGGACACCGGGTTGCCGAATTCGTCTGCCAGCGCCGCATACCGCTGGCCGGGATCGCAGCCGGTGCGCGCCGTGATCTCCGCCGCGAGCAGCGCTGCGGTGATCCCATCCTTGTCGGTGGTCCAGACCGATCCATCGCGGCGCAGGAACGAAGCACCTGCACTTTCTTCGCCAGCGAAACCAAGCGCGCCACTTTGCAGGCCAGCGGAGAACCACTTGAATCCGACCGGCACCTCGACCAATCGGCGGCCGAGCCGGGATGCCAGGCGGTCTATCAGCCGGCTGCTGACAACGGTTTTGCCTACCGCGGCCTGCCGTCCCCAATCGGGGCGGTGCTGGAACAGATAGTCGATGACCACCGCCAGGTAGTGGTCGGGTGCCAGAAGCCCGGCGGCCGGGGTGACGATCCCATGACGGTCATGATCCGTGTCGCATGCGAAGGCGACATCGAAGCGGTTCTTGATGTCGACCAGCCGTTGCATTGCGAAAGGCGACGACGGATCCATGCGGATTTTTCCATCCCAGTCCAGCGTCATGAAGGCGAAGGTCGCATCGACGACTTCGCTGACAACGGTCAGGTCGAGGCGGTATCGTTCCGCGATCACCGGCCAGTAATGGACCCCGGCGCCGCCCATCGGATCGACCCCCATGCGAACCTTCATGGCGCGGATCACGTCCATGTCGATCACGTTGCCGAGGTCGCCGACGTAGGCGGTAACGAAGTCGTGGCGATGCGTCGTATCGGCTTGCAGCGCCTGCGCGTAGGGGATACGCCTCAAGCCTTCGAGCTGCGCTTCGAGAAGCCGATTGGCCTCGGCTTCGATCCAGCCCGTGATCTCCTGGCCAGCCGGGCCGCCGTGGGGCGGGTTGTACTTGAATCCACCATCGCGCGGTGGGTTGTGGGAAGGCGTCACCACGATGCCGTCGGCAAGCCCGGTGTCCTGCCCGGTATCACGCCCACGGTTGTAGACCACGATGGCGTGCGATACCGCCGGCGTTGGCGTGAACTCGTCGTTGACTGCCAGCATCACATTGACGCCATGGGCCGCGAGCACTTCGAGCGCGCTGGCACAGGCGGGCTGCGACAACGCGTGCGTATCGACGCCCAGGAAGAGCGGCCCGGCGATGCCCTTGGCCTGGCGGAAGCGGCAGATGGCTTGCGTGATCGCCAGCACATGCCATTCGTTGAATGAACGGTCGAATGCCGACCCACGGTGCCCCGACGTGCCGAACGCGACGCGCTGGGATGCGACCGTGGGGTCGGGCACTTCGGCGTGGTAAGCCGAGACGAGCCGGTCCACGTCGATGCGCGCTGAAGCCGGGGCCGGCTTGCCGGCACCGGGGCTGATGGATGCCGTCATGCTGCGCCCGTTGGGCGAGCCTTGCGACCGGCCTCGAAGATGTCTACCCATTCACGAAAGCGGCGCGCAATCTGCGTGGCTGCTTCAGTGCGGGAAAGCGTTTGCGCACGGTAGGACGAGACGGCGTCCCAGAAGCTGGTGCGACCCACCGCAAATCCGATGTAGCCCGGCACGGCCGCCGCAGTGGCAAGCCAGCTGCGCACCTTCGCTTCGTCCGCACCGCGGCCGAGCACAATGCAGCCGACCGTGTCGCGCCCGCCGCGCCGCGCGATCTCGACGATGCGTGTGCAGTCGGCGGGGTGGTCGAGGCCCTCGATCTTCCAGACATCGGGTTCGATGCCGGCATCCTGCAATGCTCGCAAGGTGCGTTGCATCAGCAGGGGTCGGACCTGCCGATCGAACACATCCTTGTCGCCGCCCGCACCCTTGAGCTGTTCGTCGGTGGCGGGCACGAGCAGTTCGAACATGAAGCGCCGCTGGCTGAGCGCGCAGTGCTCAGACAACTGCTTCAGCCGGGCCACCTGACGAAGATTCAGCACGTGGTCGCCGTCGGGGTTGTAGCGCACCAGCACCTTGGCGAAGGTGGGGTCGAAAGCCGCGATGTGGCTGGCGAAGTCGGCACCGTACTCGAAATCGAACTCCTCCGTGCCGCTCCGCTCGACGGACAGTGCTGTCACATGGCCGCGGGTGTGGGCGTCGCGGAGAATGTCGGCACCGAACTCCTCGTCCACCAGGATGCCAGCGGACTCGGATGAAGTGCCTTCAGCCAGTGCCTGTCTGAAACCTTCGTAGATGAGTTGTTTGCTGTCGGTGACGTGGTCGCGCTGCTGCGCAGTCAGCGGCATCTCGAAGCCGAACATGTCGGCAACAAAAGACCGCCGATGGTCGAACGGCAGCAGGTAGAGCGCCCTGTCGTAGCCGGGGTTCATGCCGGGTTCACCAGAGTTGGCTGGGAGCCCTTTTCCCAAATGCGGGCCATCAGCCCGCTCCACGATTTGGTGAAGGACTGGACGCCTTCCCGCTGCAGCCGTGCGGCGAGTGCCTGGTCGTCCACGCCCTCGCGTCTGAACTCCTCGAGGACCGCCTGCGCATAGCCACCATCGGCAGGCAAGATGCTGCCTGTCTTGCCGTGGTCGGCGTAGGCGAGCAGTGTCTTCTCTGGAATGGTGTTGATCGTGTCCGAAGCTGCCAGAGCCTCGACGTAAAGCGTGTCGGACACCACCGGGTCTTTGGTGCCGGTGCTGGCCCAAAGCAGGCGTTGCGGGCGGGCTCCGGCCTTGGCCAACACCTGCCAGCGCTCTGACGCGAGCAGATCGCGATAGACCTTGTAGGTTTGCATCGCCACGGCGATGCCGAGTCGGTTGTGGAGTTGCGGCTGGAGGTCCTCTTTCACGGCAACGTCCCATCGACTGACGAAGAATGAAGCGACGGATTCGACGCTCGGGTCGAGCCCCGCCTTGACGCGCCGCTCGATGCCGCGCAGATACGCCGCGGCAGCAGCTTCGTAGTGTTCGCTGGAGAAGAGCAGGGTGACGTTGATCGGCACGCCGTCGAAGATCGACTGCTCGATGGCAGGAATGCCTTCAGGCGTGCCGGGGATCTTGATGAAGAGGTTTGGACGTGCAGCGCGAGCATGCAGTCGCGCGGCAGCCTGAGTGGTTTGGGCGGTGTTGCTCGCGAGCAGCGGCGACACTTCGAGCGAAACCCAACCATCGCTCCCCGAGGGCGCACCTGCGCTTGCGTCAAACATCGGCCGAAACAGGTCAGCGGCCTGCGTGAGGTCTTCCAGCGCCAGTTCGAAGAAGATGTCCTCCGTCGACAAGCCTTGCGCCACCAGGGCTCGAATCGCGTCGTCGTAGGCATCGCCGCTGCCGATCGCGTGCTCGAATATCGTTGGGTTGGAGGTCAGCCCCGTGACCGAGAACTCCGCGATGTAGTGCGAAAGCGTGCCGGACTGAAGCAGATCGCGGGTGATGTTGTCGAGCCACAGGCGTTGCCCCAGATCGTGGAGCTTGCGGGTGTTGGGGTTCATCGTTTCTCCTGTGATGCGACCAGTGCGGCCATCTCGACATCGAGCAGGTCGGCGATGCGATCCACACTGAAATCAGCCGCTGGGTAAGAGGCGATCAAGACCGGGTCCAAAGCGTAGTGGCCCTGACGCGGAAACACGGTCGTCAAGCGGTTCTGCATGACGCCCTTCATGGCAGTGAGGACGCGCAGCTTGTCGTCGACCATCACGTAGTGCCGGGCCGGGTAGTGGCGCTGAACCGCGTCGAGCATCTGCTCTTTGTGGATGTAGATCAGCACTCGGCCGGAGACGGCGTCCCACAGGCCCGAGCGCTGAACCTTGCGCGGTTGAAACACGACATCGCCATCGGACAGGATCACGGTGGGCCCGAAGTTGTTCAGACGCTCGATGACGGAGAGAGCGTCCGCGTACAGGCGGTCCGCGAACGGGTAGTCGATGAGGAAGCTCGACATGCCGAGCAGGCATGGGTCGTCGTGCCGCGCGGCTTCGGCATCAAGCCGGTAGCGCTGCAAGGCACCCAGGTAGTCGGCATAGCCGAGTTCGCTGCGCAGGTCCTCGAAAATGACCCAGTAGCGACTGGCGTTTGCCGCGCCGAGGTGGCGGGCGAGGTGATCCTGCAAGTCGGTGATGACCTGGTCGTTGTTCAGTAAGGTGTTGTCCACGTCGAGCAGGAACACGAGGTCATGCGGCGCAGTCATGGTGATGGCTTCTCCACGTGGCCGCCGAACTCGTGCCGCATCGCCGAAAGGATTCGGTTTGCAAAGTCTGCATTGCCGCGCGACGAGAAGCGCTCGTACAGCGCGGCACTCAGAACCGGCGCGGGCACGCCTTCGTCGATGGCGGCCCGAATGGTCCACCGGCCTTCACCGGAGTCCGATACGCGGCCGTTGTAGGGCGCCAGCGCGGGGTTCTCCAGCAAGGCCGAGGCCGTCAGGTCCAGAAGCCAGGAACCGATGACGCTGCCGCGGCGCCACACCTCGGCGATTTCGGGCAGGTTCATCTCGAATTGATACAGCGCGGGGTCGTGCAGCGGTGTGGTCTCGGCATCCTGCTCGGCCTTGTGCTGCTGTTCATTGCCGATGTTGGCGCGGCGCAAAATATTCAGCCCTTCCGCGTACGCCGCCATCACGCCGTACTCAATGCCGTTGTGCACCATCTTCACGAAGTG
>JARXKP010000199.1 GCA_030271615.1 Pseudomonadota bacterium | reverse complement strand
CGATCGCTCACGCCGCTCGCTCCATCGCGTTTTCGATCTGTGCCTGCACCCGGCGCGCGCCGCGCAGCACGAGTTCGGGTTCCAGTTGCGCTTGGGGGGCGACCGCGTTGGCAACCTCTTCGAGCGTCTCCGGATCGGTCATCAGCGCGTGCGCAACGGCCGACAGCACACAGATCGAACGGCGCTGCACCTGGATCGGCAGTTCGCGGGTCGCATTGACGACCACATGGAAGCGCACGCTGTGCACAGCCGCAGACGCCAGGCCCCAGCTTTCGCACAAGGCGGCGCCGAGGGCATCGTGGCTGACACCGAACTCCTGGTGCTCCAGGAAGGCGAGTTCCTCGTCGCTCGCGGCACTCGACATCAGGGGCTTGTAGCGCTTCGTCGCGTGGCGAAACAACACCGCCTTGCCGCATTCCTCGAACAGGCCGGCCGAGTGTGCGGCCCACGGATCGACGCCGATCGCATAGCCGATGCGGCCCATCAGCAGGCCGCGCACCGCCGCGCGCTCCCACACGGGCAACAGTTCCGGCGCCCCCGGGAAAACGGCACGCAGGCCCATCTCGAACGTGACGGCCGCGACTTCGCGCGTACCGAGGTAGGTGATCGCCTGGTGAACACTTTGCACACGGCCTGACAGCCCGTACAGCGAGGAGTTCACTGCTTTCAATACCGCCGACGCGAGGGCCATGTCGGACTCGATCAAGGCGCTGATCTGCTGCAGGTTCACTTCTTCCTCGGCGAGCAGCAGGGACAGTTTCACCAGCGACTCCGGCTGGGCCGGGATGTCGATGTTCAGCGAACGCAGTTCAGGATCGACGGGCATAGATGTGTTCCGGGCAGGTTCTTGGCTTTCACTCGATGCTATGCAAGCACCCGTGCGCCGGTGCAGCGAAAAACGGGGTCGGTACGGCGCAATTCCCGGCGTCCGCCCCGGGCCTGAAAGGCCTCAGATCACGCCGGAGTAGCCGTCCCAGGCGGTCTTGACGATGAGTGCCGTGACCACGCAGACGAAGACCCCGCGCACGAAACCGGCCCCGTGCTGCAGCGCGAGGCGGGTGCCGAGCAGGCTGCCGATGACATTGGCGGCGGCCATCACCGCGGCGAGATGCCACCACACATGGCCTTTGAAGGAAAACAGGACCAGTGCCGCGATGTTGGTGGCCGTGTTGAGCAGTTTGGCGCTGGCGCTCGCATGCAGGAAGTCGAACCCCAGCAGCCGCACGAACAGGAAGACGAAGAAGCTGCCGGTCCCCGGGCCGAAGAAACCGTCGTAGAAGCCGATCACCGCGCCGATGGCGCTGGCCACCGCCGCCTGGGCGCGACCGCGATGGCACGGCGCGTGCGCGCGTCCGAGATCCTTGCGCGCCAGCGTGTAGATCAGCACCGCCAGCAAGACGAACGGCAGCGCGCGCCGCAAGCCGGTCGGGGCGATCACCGTGACCGTCCACGCGCCGACGAAGCTGCCAGCCAGCGCAGCAGCCGCCGCCGGCAGCAGCGCGTCCCAGGGCAACTGCACCCGTCGGGCGTACTGGAGCGTGGCCCAGCCGGTACCCCAGACCGCCGCGCCCTTGTTGGTCCCGAACAGCGTGGCCGGGGCAGCACCCGGATAGACACCGAACAGCGCCGGAACCAGCACCAGCCCGCCGCCACCGACGATGGCATCGACAAAACCGGCGAACAGGGAAGCCAGCGTCAGGATCGCGGTATCGAACATCGGGAATGGAGCAAGACCACGGTGCGAGGCGAAGACGACAGCCCCAAAAAACGAAAAGGCGCCGGGTGTGCCGGCGCCTTTCGATTTTGACATGGGCCGATGGTGCGGCCCTATCGTCGCGACTGTGAGGCTGATCGCCCCCATCCGCAATTATTGTCTCCTCATCACCCCCGCAGCAGGAAGTCACCACAAGGGTGCCTCCGCGAGAAGATGGACTCTAGAAGTGCACCCCATATCGAGGCACCCGGGGTTTCCCTGCGCTGTTGCGTGGTTGTCACGGTCGGTGAGAAACGACATCCGGGCGACATCTCCGGCGGCTCATACGGCGGGAAGCGACAACGTTACGGTGGTACCGAAACCTACGGTGCTGGCCACCGAGACGTCGCCACCATGCAGCTCGGCGATGCGCTTGACGATCGCCAGGCCGAGCCCCTTGCCGCCCTCGGACGAGGCAGGCGCCACGGTGTGCCGGCTCTGATAGAAGCGGTCGAACAGATGCGTTACATCCGTGGTCGGGATGCCCGGGCCGGTGTCGCTGACACGGACCTCGACACGCCGACAGGACAGATCGCAGTCGGCGCCGATCACCCCGCTGCCCATCGTCTGCCGCGCCCGCGCAGCCAGCGTGATGCGCCCGCCGACCGGACAAAACTTCAACGCGTTTTCAACCAGGTTCGCCACCGCGCGCTCGAAGAGTTCGATGTCGAGTGCCGCGACCGTGGGCAGTTCGTGGGCTTCGGGCGGCACGGACACCAGCGTCACGCCTTGCCTTGCGGCACGCGCCGCAAAACGCACCGCGATGTCGTCGAGGAGTTCGGCAGCATCGAGCACCTCGGGATGCAGCTTGAATTCGGGCTCGTCGAGCTGCGCCAGATCGCCCAGCGATTGCACCAGTCGCGCAGCATTGCGGGTGTTGCGCAAGGCCACTTCGACGAGCTGCCGATCGGCCTGACGCATCGGATCTTCGACCCAGCGGGCTTCCAGCGTTTCGAGGCATGCGGTCGTCGCGGTCAGCGGCGAGCGCAGGTCGTGCGACAGGTTGCTGACGCCCTCGCGGCGAAAGTGATCGAGCCGGCGCAACGCCTCCCATTGCGCCCGCAGGGTCGACAGCATCGCTCGAAAGCCACTCGCCAGCTGCCCGAATTCATCACGCGCCGAATTGAATTCGAAGGTGTCGGGCACACGGGCCAGCGCAGCTTCGGTGGCGGCACCGGCGATCAGGCCGTCGCGCTGCACGGTGGCGACGGCTTCGGTGAGGCGCCGCAAAGGCCGGGTCACAGTGGCGGTGATCCAGGCGGTGAGCAAGGTCGCCAGCGCCACCACCGCCAGGATCGATGCCAGCGCCGGCCGCGCAAAGGTGCTGCGGAACGCCTCTATCCGACCCTCGGACGCGATTGGCTTCTGGCACACCAGGTACAGGTAACCCGCAATCGGTTGATCCGGGCGGATGACCGCACTGGTCAGCGGCAGCGCGGCGATGATCGCGCTGCTGTCGGCGCCGGGCCGTTCGGGGTCGTCACCCATCACGTAGGGCATCGGCGTCGGACCCATCGCCTCCATCACGGGCTTCAGCGCCACCTTGTAGGTCGGCGGCAGCGGTATCGCGCTGGTCGACACGACCACCGAACCATCGGCACGCAATAGATACAGCTGGCTGTTGGGTTCGAAGAACAGCAGGCTGCGCAGGAAGACAGCGAACTCCTCCGGATGCCGCTGCTGCATGTCGACCATGCCGTTGTAGGTGGTGCCGACCCGTTTCAGGAAGGCATTGGCACGGTAGTAGGCAGTCTCGTGCTCGAAGCGCTGGAAGGCGAACAGCACGGTGGCGATCACGCCCAGCGCCGTCAGCGCACCCGTGATGAAGATCGTCAGCGCGATCTTGAAGCGGACGCTCATGCGGCCGGCGCAATCACCCGAGCCGGCCAGCTCACTGCGGCGCCTCGCGCATCTTGTAGCCGGCGCCGCGCACGGTCAGGATCAGCTGCGGGCGCATCGGGTCCGCCTCGAGCTTGGCGCGCAGGCGGTTGATGTGCGTGGTGACCGTGTGTTCGTAGCCATCGTGGGTGTAGCCCCACACCGCGTTCAGCAACTGGCCGCGCGAGAACACATGCCCGGGGTGCTGGGCGAAGTGCAGCAGCAGATCGAATTCCAGCGCCGTGAAGTCGAGCGACGCACCGCGCACCCGCACCTGCCGCTTGACCGGCAGTATCTCGAGATCGCCGTTGCGCAGCGTGCTCGCGTTGGTTTGCCCGGCCGCGCCGCTGACGGACTGCGCCGCGCGCAGCATTTCGGCGCGCCGCAGCAGCGCCTTCACGCGCGCCAGCAACTCGGCCAGCGAGAACGGCTTGGTCAGATAGTCATCCGCGCCGAGTTCGAGGCCGAGCACGCGATCGAGCTCGGTCGACTTGGCGGTCAGCATCAGGATCGGCGTGCCGCGCCCGCGCCCGCGCAGCGCCTTGCAGACTTCCAGGCCGTCCAGCCCCGGCATCATCAGATCGAGGATCAGCAAGTCGCTGGCCTGCTCGTTCTGGCTGGCCAACGCAGCCACGCCATCGCCGACGGCGGTGACCTCGTAGCCCGCCTGCCGCAGGTTCATCACCAGCAGATCGCGGATGTCGGTCTGGTCTTCGGCGACGAGGATGTGGGCAGGCATGGGCGAATTGTCGCGCCGCACCTGCGCTTCTTACCGCGATGCAGCAGCCTGCACGGCGCTCGGCCGCCCGAAGCCCGGCCACGCCCAGGGACCACCCAGTAGCCCACGTGACAGAAATGTTAGGTGGCTGTGAGGTTCGGCGAGGGTGGCGCGAGGTCCGATCGCCACAGTCACTCCATCGACTCAACCGATCCGGAGCCACCATGCAAACCGCCCTCGCCCACACCACCGCGACCCTCGACATCGCTTCGTTCACCGCGACCCCGGTGGCCTGGACCGACCTGGTGGCCCACCGCAGCCACCTGGTTCGCTTTGCCCAGCGCAAGCTGCACGACCCGATGCTGGCCGAAGACGTGGTGCACGACGTGTTCGAGGCGGTGCTGTCCGGCCGCGCCTCGTTCGCCGGCCGCTCGGCGCTGCGCTCGTGGCTGACCGGCATCCTCAAGCACAAGATCGTCGACCTCGTGCGCCAGCGCGCCGGTTACGACAGCCTCGACGACAACGACAACGTGGGTGACTACGGCGAAAGTGCGGCGCACGGCACGATGGCCTTCGAATGCCCGCACCCGCGCCCCGACGAGCTGGCCGAGCAGCGCGAATTTCTGGCCCACACGCTGGCCCGCATCGAAGCCCTGCCGGCCGGCCTGCGCGACGTGATGCGTCTGCGAGTGCTGCAGGATCAACCCACCGATATCGTCTGCCGCACGCTGGCGATCAGCGAAGACAACCTGTTCGTGCGCTTGCACCGCGCCCGCAAGCAACTGCTGTCCTGAAGGCGGCTTCTTTCTGCTGCGCGGGCCGAAACCTTCAAGCCCTCCTATTCAAGCGTAGCGCGCCTGCTCGGCGATCCACTGCGCGGCGCGCTCGGCAATCATCAGCGTCGGCGCGCCGGTGTTGCCGCTGGTGATGACCGGCATCACGCTCGCATCGGCAATGCGCAGGCCGGTTACCCCGTGCACGCGCAAGCGGGCGTCGACCACGGCCTGGGGATCGCTCGCCGGGCCCATCTTGGCAGTGCCAACTGGGTGGAAGATCGTCGTGCCGATATCGCCGGCGAGCCGGCTCAATTCTTCATCGGTCTGGAACTGCGCCCCGGGTTTGATCTCGCGCGGCCTGTAAATCGCCAGCGCCTGCTGCGCGACGATGTGCCGCGTGGTCCGCAAGGCGTCGGCCGCGACGCGTCGGTCTTCGGCAGTGCTGAGGTAGTTCGGCTGGATGCTGGGCGCGTCGGTCGATTGGGCGCTGCGCAGCCGCACCCGCCCGCGGCTCTCCGGATTGAGGTGGCACACGCTGGCGGTGAACGCGTCGTAGGCGTGCAGAGGCTCGCCGAACGCATCCAGCGACAGCGGTTGCACGTGGTATTCGAGGTTCGAGTGCGGCTGCCCCGGATCGCTGCGGGTGAAAGCGCCGAGCTGCGACGGCGCCATGCTCAGCGGCCCGGAGCGACTCATCGCGTATTCGATCGCCATCTGCGCCTTTCCCCAGAGCGATCGCGATCGGGTGTTCAGCGTCTCGACGCCGTCGACCGCATACACAGAGCGCAGCTGCAGGTGATCCTGCAGGTTCTCGCCGACGCCCGACAGCGCGTGCTTCACCGCGATGCCCAGCGGCTGCAACGCGTCTGCGGGCCCAAGGCCCGACAGCTGCAACAGCTGCGGTGTACCGATCGCCCCGGAACACAGGATCACTTCTCGCGACGCACGCACCTGCAACGGCGCACCCCGGTTCTGGTCACCGCGGTTGCCGCGTGGCAGCACCTCGACGCCTACTGCATGAGGGCGGCCTTCCCACGAACCATTGCTGGGACCGGGCTCCAGCAGCACGCGTGAAACGTGCGCACAGGTCCACAACTGCAGGTTGTCGCGATGCTGGATCGGCCGCAGGAAGCCCTTGGTGGCGTTCCAGCGCAAGCCCTTGCGCTGGTTGACTTCGAAGTAGCCGACACCTTCATTGTCGCCGCGGTTGAAATCATCGGTAGCCGGCAGCCCCGCCTGCCGTGCCGCCTCGGCGAAGGCATCAAGGATCTTCCATTGCAGGCGCTGCCGCTCGACGCGCCACTCGCCACCCTGACGCTCGCCACTCGGGTCGAACCCCGGAGCGGCGTGGAAGGCATCGGCGCCCTTGTGGAAATCCTCGTGCTTCATGAAATACGGCAGGCACTCGGCCCAGCTCCAGCCGGGGTTGGGCCCGAAGCCGTCGCCCGCACCCCAGCCGTCGTAATCGCGTGCCTGGCCCCGCATGTAGATCATGCCGTTGATGCTGCTGCTGCCGCCCAGCACCTTGCCGCGCG
>JARXKP010000198.1 GCA_030271615.1 Pseudomonadota bacterium | reverse complement strand
GCGAGGTGCCGAACTCCTGCGTCACCTTGACGTTCTGGCGCGCATCCCAGTCCCGATAGCGCACCGACCATGCACCGGCCTGTGCCGAGTAGCCCACTTCGCAGTCCTTCAATTCCAGAACTTCCTGGACGAAGGTCTCGACCTCGACCGCCGGGATCCAGACCGCCCCGAGACGGGGCTCGATCGCGGCCGGCAGCAGGTCGTCCGGCTGGACTTGCTCCAGCGCTTCCATGTTGCGCCGGCAGGCCGGACCCGACAGGACCGCCTGCTTCAGCTTCTCCTTGACATTGCCCGACAGGTACTCGTCGGCCGTCTTCCAGTGGCTGTCAGCCGGGTCCAAAAACACCTGACCGGCTTCGGCCAGCGCGTCCAGCACCGCTTGTTCAGGCGCCGACAGCAGCCGCGCCATGTAGGCCGGCTCGACCCGCCCACGCCACTGCATCGATGCAGCCAGCGCCTCGGTCGGTTCACCGGCGATGGTCGGTTCGACCACGCGCGCCAGGGTGCGGCGCGTGAACAACGCCGCCTTGGTCGCCCGGTCCGACTCTTCGTCGTAGTGCTCCAGCGACAGCAGCAGCGGGTAGTCCGGGTCGCGCCGAAACGCCAACGCGTTGGCCCGTGTGGACAGGCAGCCGTGCCTTGCGACATAGCGGTCGTAGCTGCCGTTGAGGAGCGCCCGCAGGTGGGCGATCTGGCTGTCGCTCTCGTCTCTCAGCTGGGCATCGAGGAGTGCCCGGGCCTGATCGCGGACGGCACACAGCCCGACGATCCGCGCACACTGTGTTCCGTTGAGCTGGTCATGCACATCGACCATCTCTGCCCCCTCGACCCGGTGCACGCGCCCATGGTGGAGGCGGTAACTCCCGGGCTTGGCTCCGCCGCTGGATGGCACCGTGGTGCGTTCCGCGCCTTTGTTGGCAACCGCCGGCCGGTACACACCTGTCGGCAACAGGGCGATCCGCTCCGGCAGGGCAGTGACCAGGTCGCCTTCGAACACGGCGGTCGGCACTTCTTCGTAGCCGTTGCTCTCGGTCCGGATGCTGCCGATGCAGAACTCCGGGTGACTGGCGTACCAGGCATTGATCTGCAAATACCGCTCGTGGCAGTGGGGATGGCGCAAGGCCTCCGGCACGACGGACAGCTTCAACCACTCGCTGCCGACCGCTTCCCCCGGCTCCCGCTTGCGCAGGAACAGGATGTCGGTCTGCACGTCGGTGGACGCGATGCCGGCAAAGGCGCCTTTGGGCAGCCGAATGGCACCCAGCAGGTGGGCCTGCGCACCGATGTACTGGCGCGCCGCGTCGTCAGGGCATCCATCGTGTAGCTGGTGGTGATGAAGCAGACCAGTCCTCCGGGTCGCACCAGGTCCAGCGCGCGGCCGAAGAAATAGTTGTGGATGCTGAATCGGGCGTAGGCCCGGTTGCTCAAATCGGCGACCTTGTACTTGCCGAACGGCACGTTGCCGATCACGAGGTCGAACCAGCTATCGGGCAGCGGCGTCTTCTCGAACGGCGCGACGCGAACCTCGACGCCGCCCGGCGCGTAGAGCGCGGTGAGCATCCTTCCGGACAGCCGATCAATCTCGATCGCGGTGACCTGGCTGTTCTGCGCCAGGCTCTGCGGCATTGCGCCGATGAAGTGGCCAATGCCTGCGGCGGGCTCGAGGATGCGCCCGCCGCTGAAGCCGAAGCGCTCAATGGCCTGCCACATTGCCTCGATCACGTGGACCTCGGTGTAGTGGCTGTTGTTGACCGAGGCTCGCGCGGCCTCGTAGTCGTCGTCCGCCAACTGCGCGCGCAACTCCCGAGCGCGTGCCAGCCAGGAACCGTCCGTCGCTTCGAGGTTGAAGCTGGCCGGCAGTCCGCCCCATCCGGTGTAGCGCAGCAGGATGCCGCGCTCGGCCGAGGTTGCCGAACGCTGCTCGGCTTCGATTCGGCGCAGCGCGTCGATGGCCGCCATGTTGGAACCGAACTTGGCGACGGCGCCACCGGGATGGACGAGGTGGTCACGGGTCAGCAAGGGCCACTGACGACGGCCTTGCGGCTGCGGGATGCCGGCGCCGACGCGCCAGGATGGGGCCACTGTCGAAGCGGGATTGAATTCGGTCGACTCCTCGTCGGCAGCGTTGCCGGTCGACTCGGTGACGTCGACGTCTTCTGGTACCGCAAGCGCGGCGGGAAAGGATCGAAATCACAGCTCGGTGTCGAGCGGACTGAGGGTGGGGATGTCCGGTGCGAAGCCGGGCAGCCACAAAGAGGGCGCAGTGATGCGGGCCATCGGTGTTCTCCAATGAAAATGGGAAACACGGCCGCCCAGCAGGGAGACGTGCTCCCGGTGGGACATGGACGCTGAGGTCCGGAGGGTTTCGAGGCATGTCGCGCGCGAGCGCGGAGCCTGAGTGGAAGAGGGCGGGTAACGACCGCGACGCCTGAGCGGGCTCAGGGGCGCTCGGGTGAGCGCCTCGGCCAGAGGCCAAAGGAAAGGTCAGTGTGCGGCGGGTACGGGCTGCCTGTGGCCTTCAACTCGAGGCAGTTACGGCAATCGATGCGCAGGGAAGTCGGTTTCGGATGGCAACGCGCCGCGCCGGCTCGGGAACGTCCTGAACCAGATGTCGCAATGCCTTGCAATCAGTCATGCCTTCGCGGATCGGCGTCCCATACGATGCACGCAAAGGTGCCCACGCCGCGACCGATTCAGCGTGCGGCGATGCGCCGTTCGCTCGCTGGACAGCGGCGATGGCGATGCCCGAAGAACCAGAACGTGGGTGAGGCCGCGTCGGACGTCGGTGCCTTGGCATCTCGTCCCTGACCCCGAAACCCCGCGCCTTCGCAGGCGCTTTCGCGTGGCTGCCCCTGGCCGTTCGATTGACGATGGGACGTTCGACAGCAGCAGGGGAACAAGACGTGCACAACACCAAACAGGAAGGGGCGACGAATACCACGGCACGGTCGATCGAAATGCTGAAGGCCGTCATCGAAGGCCGCACCTACGACGCCGTGGCGATCGACTACGGCATCACGCGAACCGCAGTGGAGCGTCGGGTCAAGGGGATCGCCACACGGCTGAGTGCCGAGGTGGGCATTGCAGGCCTCAACGAGGGCGGGGCCGCATTTGTCCGTCGCTTGCGTCACAAGCGGGCGGCGATCCTGGCGGCGCTCGAACGCTTCGAGCCAAAGCCGTCCTGCAGCACACGCCAGGCGCGTGTCGTGTCCGCCGCAGAGATCGACCAGGCCGTGCATCGAATCCGTGGACGCAGCGCGCAGCCGGCGCGGGACGTAGCGTTGTTCTACATGCTGTTCGCCACCGGCGCACGGCCGCTGGAGATTGCGCGCATCGAGGTGCGGGACTACCTCCATGCCGACGGCAGCGTGCGCCGGGAATCCGAGTTGCGCGCCGAGGCCACGATCACCGGCAGGTCCCGTCCGCTGTTCTTCGCGAGCAGCAAGCTCGATGACGCGTTGACTGCCTACCTGCGTGTCCGGCTCGAAAGTCGCCAGGGCTTGGGGCCTACGTCCGCGTTCCGTGGCCTCGATCCCGACAGCCGGCTGTTCCTGACCGCAACAGGGTGTGGTTTCCAGATCACGCCGTATGGAGAGGCGGGGCAGCATAGGTTCCTGTGCCGGCCCATTCTGGAGACCTACCGCAAGCTGTTCCGGTATGCCGACATCGAGGGGGCGACCGCCCTCTCCGTGCGGCACACGGTCGTGGCCCGTCTCTACGAGCGGGGTGCCGACGAGGAGCAGGTCGGCTTGGTCCTGGGCATCAGTGATCGCAGTGCGGTGCGCGGGCTGTTTCCACGCGCTCGGCCAACGATGGCGCGCTTGGTAGATGAGTTGATCTGACCCGAGATGCAGCGGTGGGTATGTACGCCCCCGCGAATGGCAGCAGTCAGGTCGCGGAGATGCTCAGGCCGTCGCATGCTGCCTCCGCCAGAACGCGAAACGCCACGCCTTGCGCTCGCGCTGCTGCCGCATCAGCAGGTAGGCCGCAGGAATCACGAACATCGACAGCAGCGGTGCCGTGATCATCCCGCCAACCATCGGCGCGGCGATGCGCTGCATGACCTCGGACCCGGTGCCCGTGCCCCACATGATCGGGAACAGACCCGCGAGGATCACCGCAACCGTCATCGCCTTCGGCCGCACGCGAAGCACCGCGCCTTCGCGAATCGCGTCGAGCAGGTCGGCCGTGCTGGTCGTGCCATGGGCGATGCGCGCGTCCCAGGCCTGCTTGAGGTACAGCAGCATGATCACGCCGAACTCGGCCGACACACCCGCGAGTGCGATGAAGCCCACCGCGCCGGCGACCGACAGGTTGTAGCTCAGCAGGTACAGAAGCCAGATGCCGCCGACCAGCGCGAATGGCAGCGTCGCCATGATCAGCAGCGCCTCGTCGAAGCGCTTGAAGGTCAGGTACAGCAGCACGAAGATGATCAGCAAGGTGAACGGCACCACCACCTTCAGCTTAGCGGTGGCACGCTCCAGGAACTCGAATTGACCTGACCACGAGATCGAGTAGCCCGCAGGCAGCACCACCTTCTCGGCCACCACGCGCTGCATGTCCTTCACCGCCGACCGCAAGTCGCGGCCGCGGATGTCCACGTAGACCCATCCCGACAGCCGCGCGTTCTCGCTGCGCAGCATCGGCGGGCCGTCGGTGATGCGGATGTCGGCGACGTCCGACAGCACAAGCCGCGCGCCCTTCTCGGTGACGATGGGCAGCACGCGCAGCTTCTCCAGCGAATCGCGAATCTCGCGCGGATAGCGCAGGTTGATCGGGAAGCGCTGCAGGCCCTCGACCGTCTCGCCGATGTTGTCGCCGCCCACGGCGGACGAGATGACCGACTGCACGTCGGCGATGTTCATGCCGAAGCGCGCAGCGGCATCGCGGTTGATCGTCACGTCCACGTAGCGACCGCCGGTCAGGCGCTCGGCGAGTGCACTGCTGATCCCTGGCACGTCCTTCAGCGCCTTCTCGATCTCGCCTGTCACGCGGTCGATCACAGCCAGGTCGGTGCCGGCCACCTTGACCCCGACCGGGCTCTTGATGCCGGTGGCCAGCATGTCGATCCGGTTGCGGATCGGTGGCACCCAGATGTTCGCCACGCCGGGCACCTTGACGATGCGGTCCAGTTCATCGACCAGCTTGTCCTGCGTCATGCCCGGCCGCCACTGGTTCTTCGGTTTGAACTGGATCGTGGTCTCGAACATCTCCATCGGCGCCGGATCGGTCGCGGTCTCGGCACGGCCGGCCTTGCCGTAGACGCTGAGCACTTCGGGCACGGTCTTGATCAGCCGGTCGGTCTGCTGCAGCAGTTCGGCCGCCTTGCCGGCCGACAAGCCTGGTAGCGCTGACGGCATGTACAGCAGATCACCTTCGTCGAGTCGCGGCATGAACTCGCCGCCGATGTGCTGCAGCGGCCACAGGCTCAGTAGCAGGGCCACGGCAGCAACCACCAGCGTTGTCTTCGGCGCGCGCAGCACCACGTTCAACATCGGCCGGTAGATCGTGATCAGGAAGCGGTTCAGCGGGTTGGTCTTCTCGTCCGGAATGCGCCCCCGGATCAGGTAGCCCATCAGCACCGGGATCAGCGTCGCCGACAAACCTGCCGCAGCCGCCATCGCATAGGTCTTCGTGAAGGCCAGCGGCGAGAACAGGCGCCCTTCCTGCGCCTCCAGCGTGAAGACCGGAATGAACGACAAGGTGATGATCAGCAGCGAGAAGAACAGCGCTGGCCCGACCTCAGCGGCAGAGTCGCCGATGACTCGCCAGCGCGCTTCGCCTTCGAGCTTCTGATCGGGGTGATCGTGACTCCAGCGCTCCAGGTGCTTGTGCGCGTTCTCGATCATCACGACCGCCGCATCCACCATCGCACCGATCGCGATCGCGATGCCGCCCAGCGACATGATGTTCGCGTTCACGCCCTGGTAATGCATCACGATGAACGCCATCAGGATGCCGAGTGGCAGCGACACGATGGCCACAAATGCCGAGCGCAGATGGAACAGGAAGATGAAGCACACCACGGCGACGACGGCGAACTCTTCGAGCAGCTTGTGGCCGAGGTTGTCCACCGCGCGCTCGATCAGCCCCGAGCGGTCGTAGACCGGCACGATCTCGACACCCTTGGGCAGGCTGGCCTGAAGCGTCTTCAGCTTCTCTTTGACCGCAGCGATCGTTTCCAGCGCGTTCTTGCCCGAGCGCATCACGATCACGCCACCGGCCGCCTCCCCTTCGCCGTCGAGCTCGCCGATGCCGCGCCGCATCTCCGGCCCGACCTGGACGCGCGCCACGTCGCCGAGCCGCACCGACACGCCGGCCGCCGTGCTGACCAGCGGCACCTTGCGAAAGTCGTCAAGGGATTGCAGGTAACCCGAAGCGCGCACCACGTACTCGGCCTCGCCGAGTTCGAGCACCGAGCCGCCGGCTTCCTGGTTCGACTTCTGGATCGCCTCCACGACCTTGGTGTGCGGGATGCCGTAGGCGGCCAGCTTGTCCGGGTCGAGCAGGATCTGGTACTGGCGCACCATGCCGCCGACCGACGCGACCTCGGCGACGTTCGGCACGGTTTTCAACTCGAACTTCAGGAACCAGTCCTGCAAGGCACGCAGTTGCCCCGCGTCCTGCGTGCCGCTGCGGTCCACCAGCGAGTACTGGTAGATCCAGCC
>JARXKP010000197.1 GCA_030271615.1 Pseudomonadota bacterium | reverse complement strand
GCCTGGATCAACCCGGAACCGCAGGCACTGTGGAGCTACCGGCAGAGCATCGCGCTGATTCAGCAACTGGTGAACCAGCGCATGTATCCGCTGACGCTGCCCGGACTCGAAGCGGCCATGCGCGCGCTCGGCCGATGAGCTGGCGACGGGCGGCGGTCACCGGCGCCTGCGCCGCGCTGTTGCTGGGCCTGACCGGCTGCGCCAGCGTGATGAAGCTGTTCGGTCAAGACAAGGGCACGCCCGCCGCGACGCCCTCCAGGCCGGTGGTGGCGGTGTACCAGCTTGAGGTGCAGGCGCCGACCGAGCTGCGCACACTGTTGACCACCTACCTCGATCTCTCGCGTTTCCAGAACGCGCCGGAAAGCGAGGACATCACCCCGGCCGAGATCGACCGCCTGATTGCTGCCGCTCCATCGCAGGTGCGTTCGCTGCTCGAAACCGAGGGCTACTTCAACCCGGAGGTGAAAGTGGCGCGCGTCGGCGCCGCCTCGAGTCAGGTCGCCGCACGTGAACGTGCCGGGGGCGAACCGGCCACCAAGGCGCCCACCGGCCCCGGCGAGATTCCGCTGATTCAAGTGCAGGTCACGCCGGGTCCACGCGCCATCGTCGACCACTTCGCCTTCAAGGCGCAGGGGCCGTTGCAGCAGGCCTCCGATGCGGGCTCGCTCGACGCGAAGGTGCTGCTGGGCCAGGTGCGCAACAGCTGGCGGCTGCCGCCCGACCTGCCTTTCAGGCAATCGGAGTGGCGCGACGCGAAGAACACCGCGTTGGCCAAGCTGCGCGCCGATGGCTATCCGGCCGCCACGATCAGCGACTCGAAAGCGCGTGTCGACGCGCAGACCAACACGGTTCAGCTCGATGTGACGGCCGACAGCAGCGTGCTGTACCGGCTTGGCCCGCTGAAGATCAGCGGCCTGAGCCGCTACGACGACGAATCCGTGAAGCAGCTGTCGACCTTGCAGCCCGGCACACCGTACCGCGAGTCGCAGCTGGTCGACTTTCAGGAGCGGTTGCAGAAGGTGGGGTTGTTCGAAGGCGCCTCGGTCGTGCTCGATGTCGACCCCGAGACCTCGCAGGCCGCACCGGTGAACGTGCAGGTGCGCGAACTGCCGCTGCAACAGGCCACTTTCGGCGCCGGCTACAGCGCCAACACCGGGCCCCGCGTCACGCTGGAGCACACGCACCGGCAACCGTTCGGCTGGCGCTGGATCGACAAGAACAAGATCGAGCTCGGGCCGAAGCTGAAATCGTGGAGCGGTGAACTGACCTCGTACCCGCTGGAAGGCCTGTACCGGAACCTGCTGGCGGGCAGCGCCGAACAGTTGAAGACCGTGGACGAAGTGCGAACCTCATGGACGGCCCGGATCGGCCGCACACAGGACACGCCGCGCGTGGAGCGGCTGTACTACGCCGAGTTCACCCACTCGCGTCTCGAAACCTCGTCCGATGCCGGGACGACCGTCGCCAGCAACGATGCCGTGTCCGGCAACTACCATTGGATCTACCGCGACCTCGACAGCGTGCTGCTGCCCACGGAGGGATACACCTTGTCGGCGCAGGCTGCCCTGGGTTACGCACGCAGCGGCAATGAAAACAACGGCCCGTTCGGCCGCGTGTACGGCCGCTACACCGGCTATCGCCCCCTCGGCGGGGCCTGGTACGCCACTGCGCGAGTCGAGGCCGGCCAGGTGCTGACGAACCACGCGGTCGGTATCCCGGACACGCTGCTGTTCCGCGCGGGTGGCGACGATTCCGTGCGCGGCTACGCTTACCGATCGCTGGGTCCGAAAGTCGATGGCGCGCTGCTCAGCGGCCGCGTGCTGCTGACCGCCAGCGCCGAAGTCGCGCGACCGATCTCGGCACGCCGACCGGCGTTGTGGTGGGCCACGTTCATCGATGTCGGCAACGCGGCGGACCACTGGCAAGACCTGCGGCCCGTCTTTGGCTACGGCGTCGGCCTGCGCTGGCGCAGTCCGGTCGGCCCACTGCGGCTGGACGTGGCCTATGGCCAGAAGGTGCAGCAGGTGCGCCTGCACCTCAGCGTGGGAATCGCGTTTTGAGCCTCGAGGACGACGTGCCGACACCGGCGCCCTCGCCCACCACGTCGACGCCGGCGCACGCGGTTCGCCGCTGGCCGCGCGTGCTCGGCCGGGTCGCCGGGATCGGCCTGCTGCTGACGGTGCTGCTCGTCGGTGCCCTCGCGGGAGGCCTGTGGTGGGCGGTGCGCAGCGAGGCTGGCAGCGCCTGGGTGGTGTCGCGGCTGCCCGGGGTCGAGGTGACGGCGCCACGCGGTGTGCTGCTCGGTGATTTCGAGGCGCAGCGGGTGCAACTGGCGCTGCCCGGCGGAACCGCACGCATCGTGCTCACCAACTTTGGATGGCGTGGATTTCAGCTGCGCCGCAGCGACGCGCCCGGACTGTGGGCCCACCTCACCTTCGCCGACCTGCACGCGGCGCGACTCGATCTGCTGCTGACCCCGAGCAAGACGAAAACACCGTCCACACCGCCGACGCGACTCGATCCGCCGGTGCAGGTCGACATCGCCGCGCTACGCATCGATGCGCTCTACACAGCCGCGCTGGGCGACAAGCCGCTGCGCGGGCTGCGAGCGCGCCTGCAGCTGGGTGCCGCTGGCGGCAGCACGCACCGCGTCGACGCCCTGAGCGCCGCGTGGGAGAAATTGAAGGCACAAGGTGCCGCGCACATCGAGACGCATCCGCCGTTTGCGCTGGAGGCGCACCTCGATCTTTCACAAGACCGAGTGCCCGCTGCTGTCGCCCCTCGGCCCGAACCGGTCCCGACGCCGCCGGGACCGGTTCACGCGCCGTCCCCAGCCAAGCCTGCGGCGCCGCCATCCGCCCCTCCCATCGACCTGACCGCGTGGCAGGCCACGCTGGCTTTGTCCGGGCCGCTGGAGACGCCCGCGCTGCGCGCGACCGTGCGATCGCCGGCCACGGCGACGCACCCCGCGCAGTCACTCGACGCGCAGGCGGCGCTGCGCCCGTTCGCCGACTGGCCCCTGGCCGATCTGCAGGCCAGCACCCGCGCGCTCGACCTGTCGGCGCTGAGCCCGTCGGCACCGGCAACCTCGCTGACCGGCCGCGCCACGATCCAGACCGAAGCCCTCGACCGGCCGATCGATGCCCGCATCGAGCTCAGCAACGACGCCGCAGGCCGCTGGAACGAGGGACGCCTGCCGCTGCGCAGCCTGAACGCCGAGCTGGTCGGCCGCGCCGATGACCGCACCGCATTCGATCTGAAGCGCTTCGACGCCGAGCTGGGCACGCGCGAGCAATCGGCCGGCCGCCTGCAAGGTCGCGGTCACTGGACCGCCGAGCGCTCGACGCTGGACGCCAGCCTGCGTGCACTGCAACCCTCGCTGCTCGACGCTCGCGCGCCGGAGATGCTGCTCAGTGGGCCGGTGTCACTGGTGGCATTGACGCCCCGCAGCGAGGCGCCGGGGTCGGCGGGCACCGCCAGCGCACCCGCCAAGGCGCCGGACACCGTGCCCGGCTCAACGCCCGTCGTCGCCCGACCTCGGGTCGAGGTACGGGTCGATCTGGCGAGCACGCTGTCGTCGGCGGCGGGCCGAGGCCAGGTGCAGACCGCCGGCAAGACGGTGCAACTCACGCTGGATGCGCGTGCGGACTCGCAACGCATCGAGCTGCACGAGGCCCGGGCGCGGGCTGGCGGCGCCAGTGCCACCTTGACAGGCAGCGCGACGCGCGCAGCGCCGTCCGAGCCGTGGCAGGCCAAAGGACGCGCGGCACTGGTCGACTTCGACCCGCTGCCCTGGTGGCCCGGCCGGGAGGATTCGCCTTGGCGGCGCGGGCCCCATCGCGTCAATGCGACCGGTGACTTCGACGTGCAATGGCCGCAGGACAGCGCGGCACCACTGACCTCGGTTCGCGGCAGCGCGCAGGTGGTGATCGCCAACAGCGTGCTGGCCGGCACGCCCGTCGAAGGCCAGGCCAGCCTGCGCAGCCTCGACAGCGACCACGCCGACGCGGCGCTGACCTTGCAGATAGCGGGCAATCGCCTGCAAGCGCAGGGCCGGTTCGCCACCGTGGTAGCCCCAGGCACGGCGAACGCCGCGACTGCCGGCGCAGGCCGGTCCGATCACTGGGACCTGACGCTCGACGCGCCGGTACTGGCCTCCTTCGCGCCGCTGTGGCGGCTGGTGCAGCCCGCGGGCTCCGACTCCACACTGGCCGGCGCGCTCACCGCGTCGACCGTCGTCAACGGTCGCTGGCCCGAGCTGACGGCGCAGGGCGAGCTGACCGGAAGCGCCTTGCGTATCGGGGCCGTCACGGCGCAGCAAGCCCGGGCACGCTGGAACCTGGGCAGCGCAGAAGGCGCACCGCTCGACGTGGAGGCCAGCGCAACGCAGGTGCGACTGCTCGCCTCCACCGCTTCTGGCACCCACGGGCCGACAAAGGCGAAACCTGCGGCGCCGGCCGCATCCCCCAACATCGAATCGGTGCAATTCACGGCCAAGGGGACGGTCGGCGATCACGCGGTCGAACTGCGGGCCCGCTCGAAGGTCTTGCCGCCGGCCTGGACCGAGGCCTTGCAGGCATCCACCTCCATGCTGCCCGCCACACCGCCTCCGGCCGCTGCGGCCGGCATTCCGCCCGATGCCCGCAGCACGCTGCTGCTGCAGGCGCAGGGCGGCGCGATCGATCGGCCGGGCCAACGCCTCGCCGGCTGGCGCGGCAGCCTGCAGCGATTCGAAATGAAAGCCAGCAACAACGACGCCGCGCCCTGGATCGCAACCCGGGACATCGGCATCGAAGCGCAATGGTCCGGCGGGCCGGCGCACCTCACCGTGCAGCCGGGCCGCGCAGATGTGCTCGGCGTGGCCACGCGCTGGAGCCGACTGGACTGGCAGGCCGCCCTGCCGGCATCGGGCGGCTTTTCGGCGCAACCGGCGCAGATCGACGCACAGTTCGCATTCGATCCGCTGCCCATCGCACCGCTGCTGGCGCGACTGCAGCCCAGCTTCGGCTGGGGCGGCGACCTCACGCTGAGTGGTCACCTCGACGTGCACAGCGACGGCGGGCTGGTGGCCGACGTGGTCGTCGAACGAGCTCGTGGCGACCTGACGGTGACCGACGAGATCGGCACCCAGTCGCTCGGGCTGACGGCGCTGCGGCTGGCCTTGAGCGCGCAGGATGGCGTCTGGACCTTCTCGCCCTACCTGGCCGGCCGCACGCTGGGCGTGCTGGCTGGCGCTGTGATCGCGCGCACGACACCCGAGGCGCTGTGGCCACCAGCCGATGCGCCGATCCAGGGCGCAGTGGAGCTGGACGTAGCCAACCTCGGCGCCTGGGGCACCTGGGTTCCAGCCGGTTGGCGACTCGCCGGGCAGATGAAGACCAGCGCCTTGTTCGGTGGTCGCGTTGGCGCGCCCGAAGTCAACGGCAACATCCAGGGCAGCTCGTTGAGCGTGCGCAATTTCCTCGAAGGCGTGAATGTCAGCGACGGCGACGTTTCGATCTCGCTGCGCGGCGACAGCGCACGCATCGAGCGTTTCACCGCCAAGGGCGGCACCGGCAGCATCAGCATCGAAGGCGGTGCTTCGCTGGGCGAGACACCGACCGCGCAGTTGCAGCTGAAGGCCGATCGGTTCGTGCTGCTGGGCCGGGTCGATCGCCGCATCGTCACCAGCGGCACGGCGCAGCTGGGGTTCAACCGCGACGCACTGAACGTGAACGGCGCCTTTTCGATCGACGAGGGCCTGATCGACTTCACCCGCAGCGACGCCCCCGCACTGTCGGACGACGTGCAGGTCGTGCGGGCGGCAGCCAGCGGTGCAACGGCGAGCAGCCGAACCGGCACGCGCCAGCCGTCCGCAGAGCCGGCAGCGGCGGCACCGGCTGCCCGCAACCTCGCGCTCGACCTGAAAGTCGATCTCGGCAACCAACTGCGTTTGCGCGGCCGTGGCATCGAAACCGGACTGCGTGGCGAGTTGCGGTTGACCGCACCCGGTGGACGGCTGGCGGTCGACGGCACAGTGCGCGCGACCGACGGCACGTACGCGGCTTACGGCCAGAAGCTGACCATCGATCGCGGCCTGATCACCTTCAGCGGTCCGCCCGAAAATCCGCGCTTGAACATCGAAGCCACACGCCCCAACACCGACATCCGGGTCGGCGTGCAGGTCACTGGCTCCGCATTGAACCCGCGCATTCGCTTGTTCTCGGAGCCGGAGGTGTCCGAGATCGACAAGTTGTCGTGGCTGGCGCTGGGCCGTGCCAGCGACGGCCTGGGTACCGCCGACACCGCGTTGCTGCAAACGGCGGCAATGGCCCTGCTCGCCGGTGAAGGCGACGGCATCACCGAACAATTCACCAAGGCCGTCGGACTGGACGAGCTGACCTTGAGACAGGCCAACGGCGAGGTGCGTGAAACCGTGATCTCGCTGGGCAAGCAGCTGTCGCGTCGCTGGTACGTGGGCTACGAGCGAGGCCTGAACGCCACCGAAGGCAGCTGGCAGCTGATTTACCGAATCGCCCGGCGCTTCACGCTGCGTGCGCAATCGGGCTTCGAGAATTCACTGGACCTGATCTGGACCTGGCGCTGGGGATGAGGGCCGCGATCTCACGTGTGAAAATCCGACCACTCCCGCCGTAGTTCAATGGACAGAACGGCCGCCTCCTAAGTGGCAGATACAGGTTCGATTCCTGTCGGCGGGACCA
>JARXKP010000196.1 GCA_030271615.1 Pseudomonadota bacterium | reverse complement strand
ACGAAGGCCGCGAGCCCGTCGTTGTTGAAGCCGAGCCGGTTGATCAACGCCTTCGCGTCCGTCAGGCGCCACATCCGCGGCTTCGGGTTGCCCGGCTGCGGCTGTGGCGTCACCGTGCCGACCTCGATGAATCCGAAGCCCAGCGCGCCGAAACCGTCGATGCAGCGACCGTTCTTGTCGAGCCCGGCGGCCAGGCCTATGCGGTTGGGAAAGCGCAGTCCGGCCACGGTCACCGGATCCTCGATGCGCGTCTGACGCACGGCACACATCAGCGGTGTGTGCTGGATGCGCGCCAGCGTGTCCAGCGTCAGGTCATGGGCCTGTTCGGGGTCGAGGCCGAACAGCAGAGGGCGGGTCAGTGCGTAGGGAAGGAGGGCCATGAATTCAGCGCGGGATAATTCGCGATTGTCTCAAACGACGGATTGATATGAGCCCAGCGATGACCCAGGATGAACTGAAAGTGATGGTCGGCCAGGCCGCGCTGGCCCACGTGGTGGCGGGCAGCGTGGTGGGCGTGGGCACCGGTTCGACGGTCAACTGCTTCATCGATGCGCTGGCCGGTATTCGCGATCGGATCGCCGGTGCCGTGTCGAGCAGCGAGCAAAGCAGCGAGCGTTTGCGCGCGCGCGGCATTGCAGTGCTCGACAGCAACGCGATCGAGCGCATCCCGGTCTACGTCGATGGTGCCGACGAGATCGACCCGCAGGGACACATGATCAAGGGCGGAGGCGCGGCGCTGACGCGCGAGAAGATCGTCGCCGACCTGGCCGATCGCTTCGTTTGCATTGCCGACGTGTCGAAGCGGGTCGCGGTGCTCGGTCGCTTTCCGCTGCCGGTCGAGGTGATCCCGATGGCGACGGCGCAGATTGCACGGCGCTTCGTGGCACTCGGTGGCCGACCGGTGTTGCGGGCCGGGGTGGTCACCGACAACGGATGCCACCTGATCGATGTGCACGGTCTGGCCATCACCGACCCGCTCGCGATGGAGCTCGACATCAACCAGTGGCCCGGGGTGGTGACCGTGGGCATCTTTGCGCGCAATAAGGCCAGTCTGTGCTTGTTCGGGACCCCCGACGGTGTCGAGACCGTCCGCTATCAGACTCGACCGGATGCGCCCTGAAGCAGTCGGAACGCGATGAAAACAGCGTAATCTCGACCTCTGATTCAATTTCGTGGATGCATGCCCATGGCCAAGCCCAACTACTCGTTCGAAAAGCGCCAGCGTGAACTGGCCAAGAAGAAGAAGAAGGAAGAGAAAGTGAAGGAAAAAGCAGGGCGCAAACCCGGTTCCGAAGGTGAGCCGGACACGTCTGCAGACGACGCGGTCGGTGCAGCTCCCGCTGCGGGTGCCGGCCAGCCGACACCTTGAACCCTGGCGTGGCGCCTGCTAGCGACCGCGACGTGACCGTCGCGTCGCAAAGCGAGCGGCGTCCACGCTGTCGAGCAAGCTCGACTCGATCGGCACCGGGGCGCCGGTGATCGATGCGGCCACCACCTGTGCCGCCAATGCGGCCCACGTGATGCCCCTCGAACCGAACGCCGTGCAGGCATAGAGCCCGGTCAGCCGAGGTACCTGCACGGGTTGCTCCAGACGTTCGATGGCCATCGCGGCTGCGACGTCCGGTACGGCTCCAAGCACCGGCAGGCGATCGTCGGTGGTCCAGCGCCAGCCGGTGCGGCCGCCGAAACAGCTCACGTCCACTTGAGGCTCGACACCCAGCAGGCGCGACAACTGAGCGAGGTTGTGCCGGTGATCGCTGTCGCGCACAGCCGGGTCGTCATCGCCGACCTGTGAAGTCGCGCCGAAAATCGTCCTTCCATCGACCGACGGCAGCAAGTAGCCCGCGCCGGTGATCGGCATCCGGGGCAGCGGCCATCGGCTCCCGGACTCTGTCGCCATCGTGCTGATCTGGCCGCGCACCTTCAGCAGCGGCCAGGCGTCGGGCTGCGAAGTCGGCATCCACGGCCGCAGCAGCCGCAGCGCGTCTCCGGCGTTTGCCAGCACGACGGTTTCGGACTCCGCGAGAGTCGATCCGCGCGCGTCGAGCAGTTGCCAGCCGCAGTTGCCGCGCGTCAGCGATTCGACCGCGCAGTTCCCACGCAGTGACGCGCGGCCTCCAGCGCGCTCCAGGAACGACCGCGCCAACCCGCCAGGCTGCACCCAGCCGCCGCCCGGGTACCACCAGACCGGACAGCGCAGCGCGATCCCGGCTTGTGCCGAAGCCTCTTGCGCCGACAGCGCCTGCACATAGGCCCGCGACAGGCCGAGGCGCGCCAGCGTGGCCTGCATCGTTCGCAGTGCTTCACCGGCGTCGTGCAGGGTCTCCAGCCGCAGCAGGCCTCGCAGGCTGCCTGGAACGCCGTGCTGCGTCAGCGCGATAGAGACTGCGCGCTGTGCCTCCAGCGCGGCCGCCCGGTTGAAGCGCGCATGCGCACCATCCTGCGGGTTGACGATGCCGTGGAACAGACCGCCCGGGTTGCCCGAGGTTTCCAGCGCCGGGGCGGCATGCCGTTCGAAGACGATGCAGTCGCGCCCCTGTTCCGCCAGCGCCCAGGCCATTGCGCAGCCGGCCAGGCCGGCACCGATGACCAGCACCGGTGCCGTCGACTGCGCACCCGTGCCGCTGCGCATCGGCGCGCGCCGCGGGGTGAACGGCGGCGCATAGCGCCAGCGCGAGGGCCATGATCCCGGCGCAGCTTCGGCGGATGGGGACAACCCTGGAACGGGATCGGGTGCAAAGCCCGCGGATCGCAATCCACATGGCATCGTGTCGCCGACAGACATCGAACGCACATCGAAGAACACCGAAGTGCCGACACCGGCTAGCCTCGCCAGCGACTTGGCCTGCCGCCGTGCCGCAGGCTCGTCGGTCGCCGCCATCGCACTCAGCGCAAACGCATCGATCCCGGCCACCAGCTCGCGCAGCGCGGGGCGCGGCAGCGTCGGCACCAGCAGCCACTGGACGCGTCCGCCGTTGAATGCCAGCCGATGCAGGTTCGGGGTGATGGGCGGCCAGACGCCGGCGATCTCTTCGGCCAACGGACGGGCGGTGCAGCCGTCAACGATGTCTGCGGACACGGTGATCACATGCAACTGCTCGCAGCGATGCGGGTCGATCTTCCAGGCGTTAAGGACTTGCTGGAAGCACCAGCCGCCATCGAATCGGTCGTCCAGAACGACAAAGCGGCGACGGTCTTTCCACAGCGCAGGCAGCGTGATGGCGAAGCCGTCTGCGGACTCCATCGCCCGGTCTGCCACCCGCGCCACGTCGCTCACGACGCGTGGCCTGCCGAACGTGCGTGCAGCCAGGCCAGCAGACGATCGCGAGCAGCGGTGAGGCTGCGGTACGCGAGCACCGATACAGTCATGCTTTCCAGTGCATCGTGCAATCGCCGCGCGTGTGCCGGCACGGTGATCGCCTGCCCGAGCGGGTGCGACTCGACGTGGATCGTGAACACGGCCTGCCGCTGTTCCGTCAGAGGAATGAAGGTCTGCCGCTCGGTGCGAAACCACGCCTGTGCTGCCAGCCCGTCGGCATCGACATCGGTCGGCCAGTCGTGCGGGTCGAGCCGCGCCGGATGCGCATGCAGGCGAGGGTGGCGCGTGATGGTCCAGACCTGACGCTCCCAGCGGTCGGTGCCGGTGACCAGTCGTGCGAGGTGCTCGCTGGCGGTGATCAGCAACTGGTTGTCGGCCACCGGCGCATGCACCTCGGCGAAGTGGCGGCCGATCTTGCCTTCCGGGGCCCAGTGCGAAGGCAGGCAGACCGCCAGCCACGGGATGCAGGCGGTGTTGCCGTCGATCACCGCGAAGTCTTCGGCGAAGGCGAGACAGAACAATCCGGCCGCGCGCCAGTCGGCTGGCAGCGCCGCCAGGCAGCGGCTGACCTCGTCGGAAGCCTGCGGGGTGAGCTTCGATGCGTGGCCGCCGAGCACGCTCCAGCCGAGTCGAGGTGCCTGAACCGGTCCGTCGCGGTCGCAGCGCCACGCGTCGGGGTGCTCGGCGGCGGCCTGCTCGAACAGCGCCTGCAGCGCCGGTCGCGAATCGAACCCGGGGCTCGTCAGCAAGGCCTGGCTGGCATAGGTGCCGAGCACGGCGAGCTTTTCGCGCAGCACGCGATCGCCGGGGCGCGTTGGCGTCAGCTGAGCCTCGCCAGGGGCCAGACGACGCAGGCCGGGCTGCATGCGGAACGGACTGCCGATGGCGTTGAAATCGAAAGCCATCGAAGCATCATGCCCAAAAAATGTTCGACCAAAGAGAAGGGCGCCCGAAGGCGCCCGCTTCCCGTCCCACTGGCAGGCTTTACACCCGCTTGCGGTACTCGTGCGTGCGGGTGTCGATTTCGACCTTGTCGCCGGTCTGCACGAACAAGGGCACCGAGATCTCGAAGCCGGTTCCCAGCTTGGCGTTCTTCAGGACCTTGCCCGAGGTGTCGCCCTTGACGGCGGGCTCGGTCTCGACGATCTCGCGCACCAGGCTGGTCGGCAATTCGACCGAAATGGCCTTGCCGTCGTAGAACACGACTTCGACCGGCATCGCATCTTCCAGGTACTGGAGCGCGTCGCCCATGTTCTCGCTTTCGACCTCGAACTGGTTGTATTCGGCGTCCATGAAGGCGTACATCGGGTCGGCGAAGTAGGAGTAGGTGCAATCCTTCTTGTCGAGGATGACCTGGTCCATCTTGTCGTCGGCCTTGAAGACGACTTCAGTGCCGGAGCTGCTGAGCAGGCTCTTGAGCTTCATGCGAACGGTGGCAGAGTTGCGGCCACCGCGGCTGTATTCCGTGCGCAGGACCACCATCGGGTCCTTGCCGTGCATGATGACGTTGCCGGCGCGAATTTCCTGTGCGATTTTCATGACGCTGTCCGTTGAAGTCCGTGAAGTTGGCTTGCGGCCGGTCGTGAGTGGCCCCATGGGGCGACGCCGCAAAAAGCCTTAGATTTTAGCGTCTTTAGCGGACCGCCTGGCCGCGACGAACCCCATCAGTTGCGTGACGAGGTCGGTTTGATCCAGCAGCTCGGTCCGCCACGACACACATCGAGCGTTCCAGGCTGCCATCGCTGCGGGCGAGTTCAGCGCACTCCAGGGGTCTGGTTCAGGGGTCTTCGGCAAGGTCGATGTCGCGACGGGGCTTCGATCCAAACCGTTCCAGCGCCACGCTACCCGACGGATCGAATCGGCCCGCGGGCGATCCATCGATGCGAGCATTTGAGCCAGGAACGCCGCGAGCTTGAAGGCATGCGCCTCGTCGTCCTGCGGGTAGATCTGCCACACGAAGGGGCGACCGGCCCAGATCGCGCGCACCAGCGAGTCTTCGCCACGCACAAAGTTCAGGTCGCACGACCACAGCAGGTGGTCGTAACCGGTCTGGCTCAGCCACGGCACAGCCTGGGTTCGCAGCAAAGGCCGGCCGCCGACTTCCTTTGCCGCAGCCGCCAGCGTCTGCTCAACCTGCTCGGTGGCGTGGCCCGGTGTGGTCAGCAGCAGCGTCGGGTGGGCGGCGAGTGCACGCAGCAAACCGGGCAGATTCGGGTTCGCGTAGCAGAACAGGCTCACCAGCCGCTCGTCAGGCCTCGGCTCGATGTCGTGGTCGGCCAGCCAGGTGTCCGGTTCGAACGACGCTAGCCGCTGCATCAGATCGGGCTCGCGCAACAGGCCGCCGGTGCGCGTTGTGAACCCGGGGTAGAAAAACCATGTGGTCGATCCGCGAGCGGTGCCGGCGCTCCGGGGTGAAGGCAACTTGTGGCTGCGCTCGGCATAGGGCTCGGCGGTCAGGTACTCGAGGTTGATCCAGACCGGCGCCGTCGATCGCCGATCGGCATCGGCCAGATACCTCAGATACGGCTCGGGCAGGCCGCATCCGAATGCTTCGATCACCACGCCTGCTGGATCGGTCCAGGCGCGGGCCACGTCGCTGTCAGTCGCCGGCCACGGCAGCACCTCGACGCCGGCCCGACCGGCAGGCGCCATCCATGCGAGGGCGCGGGCGTCGTCGATCCACAGTCGCACGGCGATGCCGCGCGATGCCAGATCAGCCGCCAGTCGCCAGCACACGCCGACGTCGCCGTGGTTGTCGACGACGCGGCAGAACAGATCCCAGGTTGTGCCGGTTCCGTGGTTCGCAGAGGGCGGTAGGGGCATCGATGAATTATCCGAGGGTCGGCACAATCGATGCCGATGTCCGATGCCCCTGAACCACACGCCGAACCTGACGTTCGGCGCCAGCAACTGCTCGCCGACGTGGCCGCGCTGCCCGGCCTGCCGGGCGTGTACCGCTACTTCGATGTCAACGATGGCGTTCTGTATGTCGGCAAGGCGCGTGACCTGAAGAAGCGTGTTTCGAGCTACTTCCAGAAGACGCACGGCGGCACGCGCATCGGCCACATGATCACGAAGATCGTGCGGATGGAGACGACGGTGGTGCGCTCCGAGGCCGAGGCGCTGCTGCTCGAGAACAACCTGATCAAGGCGCTCAACCCGCGCTACAACATCCTTTTCAGGGACGACAAGAGCTACCCGTACCTGAAGATCACCGGCACGCCGAGCGCAAGCGCATCGGGGTCAAGGTTTCCGCGCATGGCGTACTACCGCGGTCCGATCGACAAGCGTCATCGCTACTTCGGACCGTATCCCAGCGCCTGGGCGGTCAAGGAGTCGATCCAGTTGCTGCAGAAGGTGTTTCGCCTGCGCACCTGCGAGGACAC
>JARXKP010000195.1 GCA_030271615.1 Pseudomonadota bacterium | reverse complement strand
TGTACGAGAACATCCTGGACGTGCCGGTGCGCAAGGCCGTGATCGCGGTGGACGCCGGGCGAAATCTCGCAGTACTGGTCGAGGCCGCGGTGCGCAATACCATCCTGCAGCTGCGCGGCATCGACACCTACAAGGAATTCATCGAACGGCACCAACGCGCGCTGGAGCGTGGCGGCGACTGACTTCTCCCACAAGGCCCGATTCAACGCACGCGGTGCGGGCAGTTCTTCTTGCCGCACACCACGTACAAGGACAAGGCGTGTTCCTGCAACTCGAAGCCTCGGGCCTGCGCCACGGCTCTCTGTCGTTTCTCGATTTCTGCATCGAAAAACTCCTCGACCCGCCCGCAGTCCATGCAGACCAAGTGGTCGTGGTGCTGGCCTTCGTTGAGTTCGAACACCGATTTTCCGGACTCGAAATGGTTGCGAGACAAGATGCCTGCCTGCTCGAACTGCATCAACACCCGGTACACGGTGGCCAGCCCTACATCGGACCCGTCAGCCAGCAGCACCTTGAACACGTCTTCCGCCGTCATATGGCGTTGCATGGCTTGCTGAAAGACCTCGAGGATCTTGATTCGCGGCAGCGTCGCCTTCAAGCCGCTGTTCTTCAGTTCGTCTGCGTTTGTCATCCGGGCTCCTGCCAGACGATCGGATCACAAGGCCGACCGCTAGAATGAATCGATCATATCGAGTCGGGCCGTTGCTTTGCGTGCCCTTGATACCGTCATGTCTTTGATGTCATCGTTACGTCCAGCGCTCCTCCTTGTCTCGATGGCGTGGGCCGTCGCCAGTCTCACTGGCTGTGAGTCTTTGCTGCAGAAAGACGCCCTTCTGGGTGTCGTCACGCCCTACAAGGTGGAGATCGTTCAGGGCAACGTGGTGACCCAGGAGCAGGTATCGCGCATCCAGACCGGCATGTCGCGGGCACAGGTACGTGACATCCTCGGTTCTCCGTTGCTTGCCGACGTGTTCCACGCTGATCGCTGGGACTATGTGTTCACAATCCGCCGTCAAGGCGCTGAGCCACAACGCCACAGCGTCGTGGCGCTATTCGAAGGCGAGCGGTTGAAAAGCCTGGACACCGGCGGCGAGTTGCCGGCCGAAGAAGCCTTCGTCGCATCGATCGACGCCAGCAAGCACAGCGGGAAAATTCCTGCTCTGGCGCTGACGGCTGATCAACTCCAGGCGCTGAAAATACCGCCCAAACCGCCGCAGGTGGACACGCCGGTGGTAGCGCCGGACCGTGTCTACCCGCCGCTCGAGCCGCGCTGATGGTCCTGCCGTCGCAAGCCGGTGCGTCCGCCGCAGGACCTTTGAGAGTCGGCGTGGCGGGCGCATCAGGCCGCATGGGCCGCATGCTGATCGAAGCCGTGATCGCGTCGGACGACATGGTGCTCAGCGGTGCACTGGACGTACCTGACAGTGCGGCGCTGGGGCAAGATGCCGCCGCGTTCTCGGGGCACACCAGCGGCGTCGCGATCACGTCCGACCTGCGCGCCGGGCTGGTGAATTCGCAGGTTCTGATCGACTTCACGCGGCCAGCCGGCACGCTCGCACACCTGATGGTCTGCCGGGAGCTGGGGGTCAAGGTGGTGATCGGGACCACCGGGTTCACGGATGCGCAAAAAGCCGAGATCGCAGACCACGCCCGCCACATCGCCATCTTGATGGCGCCGAACATGAGTGTCGGCGTCAACGTGGTGCTGAAACTGCTCGACACGGCGGCGCGAATGCTCAATGAAGGCTACGACATCGAGATCATCGAGGCCCACCATCGCCACAAGGTCGACGCGCCGAGCGGCACCGCGCTGAAGATGGGCGAGGTCGTCGCAGCCGCGCTCGGGCGTGATCTGAAAGACTGTGCGGTGTTCGGCCGCGAAGGGGTGACCGGCGAGCGCGACCCGTCGACCATCGGCTTTGCCACCATTCGAGGCGGTGATGTCGTCGGCGATCACACAGTGCTGTTCGCGGGCATCGGCGAACGCATCGAGATCACGCACAAGAGTTCAAGCCGCGCCACTTATGCGCAGGGCAGCCTGCGGGCAGCGCGTTTTCTTGCCCACCGAGCCAACGGCCTGTTCGACATGAACGACGTACTCGGCCTGTCTTGACGAGCCGTCGGCTCGTCGTCCCCCAAACCCGCAAACAATGAACAGCTTCCCCCAGTTCTGGCACCAAGGCGACGCCATCACGCGCACCGTGGCCATGCTGTTGCTCGTGATGTCGGTCAGCGCCTGGGTGCTGATCTTCTGGAAGGGCTGGCTGTTGCGTCGAGTGCGAAGCGACATCGCGCGCGCGGTACCGGCTTTCTGGGCTGCGGCCGATCTCGATGCGGCGCGCGAGCAGCTTGACGCCTTCGATCGCGAGCGCGTGCTGACGCCGTTGCTATCGGCAGCCACCGCGCAACCCAACGCCCGCACGCTCGAAGCCCGCGGACTGCGCGAGTCGCAGCTGACCCGCCGCCTGCGCGACGCGTTGCACGCCGTACTGACGCAGCTGCAGTTCGGCCAGGTGCTGCTGGCCTCGATCGGCAGTACGGCGCCTTTCATCGGCCTGTTCGGCACGGTGTGGGGCATCTACCACGCGCTGGTCAGCATCTCGACCGCCGGCACGATCACCATCGAGCGGGTGTCCGGCCCGGTCGGCGAAGCGCTGGTGATGACCGCCGCCGGACTGGCGGTGGCGATTCCGGCGGTGCTGGCGTACAACATCTTCGGCAAGATGGTTGGCGCCTGCGAGGCCGAACTGGAAGGCTTCGCCCACGACCTGCGCGAGATGCAGGCAGACCGGACCACGGACAGCGCCCTGCCACGGGACGACTGAGCGCATGGCCTTCGGACGCCTCGAGCGCAGCGTCGGCCCGCAGCCGATGAGCGACATCAACATGACGCCGCTGATCGACGTGATGCTGGTGCTGCTGGTGATCTTCATGATCACCGCGCCGCTGATGAGCAGCAGCCTCAAGCTCGACCTGCCCAAGAGCGATGCGGCCCAGGCCAGCGACTCGCCGGAGTTCATTGCGGTTTCGATCGATCCGGGCGGTCGCCTGTTTCTGGGCGACAACGAAATCGACGCCGCCTCACTGACCCGTCGGGTGATTGAGGCGGCACGCCTCAATCCACAAACCGAGGTTCAATTGCGCGCCGACCAGACCGTGCCGTACGGTCGCGTCGCCGAGCTGATCGGGATCGTGCAGAAGGGGGGCCTCACGCGCATCGGTTTCGTTGCGGTCGCCCCGACCACTGACATCCCGAAGCAATAGAGCGTCGATGCCCTCGGCCGGATTCAAACCCCGGCGGCTGGATTGACCTCGGGCGTCTTCTTCGGGAAGCGCTGCATCCAGGCCTTTCTGACGAGGTGCGGCAGCAGAAGGGTCATGGGCATGCGGAGGGCATGCGAACGCACGTAAAGCAACCAGCGCGCCAGACCCTCGCCCGGTAGACGACAGCTTGGGTGCACCGGCCTCAAGGCGGCACTCAGCAGAACGGACATCAACCGGTGTTGCCACCAGGGCGGCTGCAGCGCCTTCACTTCGTCTTGCAGGGATGCCGGCGCGCGGGTGCCGAACAGCCGTTCAAGGTGAAACAACGCGTGGTGCAGTGGCGTCTGCAGCGCAAGGGCGTGAGCCCGAGCGATCAACTGATGCCAGAAGTCGGGTTCAAGCGCTTTGAAATGGCAAACCAGGTCATTCAGATCCAGCAGGTCGCGCAGCCCGCGCTCGAATTCGCCTTCCTGGAACAGATGCACGGCACTGTGGAGCACCATGTCGACCGGCGCGAGAACGTAGACGTCCCGGCGCTCGTCGACGGTCACGATGCGCTCCCGCAAGGCATCCCCGTCGACGCACATGCGCGAGGTCGGCGGCGTGATCGTGTGATGCACGTCGATCACCGTGCCACGCTGAACATGGCGCATCGGCGGTATTTCATGCATCCATTCGCGATAGTAGCGCTGGTTGTACGCGTCGCGCTCATCGCTGATCCACCCGGCGCGAAAAAGCGCGCCTTCGACCTGCGGCAGGTGCTCGCGCCTGACCATGATGTCGATGTCACCGAACAGCCGTCCCCGCCGCGGCGGCAACTCGGCCGCGAAGTAGGCCGCGCCCTTGAGCAGCACGAAAGGCACGCCAAGCGGCGCCAGTGCGCGGCGGATGCAGTCGATCTCCCAGCGCAGTTCGTGATGCAGTCGGTCGACCTGCCGAAGCGCGCCCTCGAGGTACAAGCGCGGCCGCGCTGGAACCTCCGACATCCAGCCGTGGTCGAGGTGGTGCTGAGCCAGCCGACCCATTAAACCGGCCCGCCGCGCTTGGCCGAGCACGCTTTCCCATTGCGTGAGGCTGAACACGGGACGCAGTTCCGGCTGTGCCCATACCGGCGACAGCAAGTCCGACATCAAGGCGCCGTCTCCGCCACCAGTCGATCAAAGACTGCAACCGCGTCTTCCAGTCGGCTGTAGCTGAAGTCATAGCAATCACAGCCGTCCAACACGTCGGCCAGCACCTCGAACCCAGTCAATCCCAGCAATGTGTAATTGAAGGCGTTGCGGCCGAGCTCAAGCATGCTGCCGGCCTTTGAGCGGGGCAGTAACGCGGGGGGCGCACCAGGCACGTACTTCGGGAACACCACCCAGCGCGGTCGAGCTGGCTCGCCAAGCCGCTGCACGTGGTCCGTTGGGACTTTCATGTGGCTGACCGAACCCTTGGACGTATCGTGCGTGACATCGTTCAGGACCACATCCGGCGCGAACTCGCGGATGACCTTCAAAGACTCGTTCTTCAAGCTGATCGGCCTTCCCAAAGGCACGACCGAGCCATCGGAAAGGGAAAGCAACGTCAACTCGTCGGAAAGCAGACGCCAATTGCGGGTGGTCAGGCCGGCGCACAAGGTGCTCTTTCCCGACCCGGGGGGTGCCGGCATGATCACGGCACGCCCACCTCGTTCAAGCACAGCCGCATGCAACGTCAGAACGTGGTGGGCCTGGGTCGAGATACACCAGTTCATGGCCCATTCGAGCAAGGGAAAGGCATGGTCCACCGGCAGGGGAACGAAGGGGTTCGTACCGTCATACGTGAGGATGACCTGCTGCCGCCACCATCGGCGCAGACCGCCGCTGCACTGCAGCGTCACGGTGAAGTCGACGAAGTCCGTCTCGCCAGCGAGCAGGTAGTCCGCGTAGAGCAATCTCAGCCCAGCAGCGACCGATTCGATCGAGGAAACAATTCGAAAGTTGAATGGACCCGTGCGAAGCAACAAGCCCTCGCCGCAGAGTCGGCGCGAAACATCCGCTGGAGTCAGCGAGCACAGTTTCAAGGCGCCGCCGCTTCGATCAGTCCGACCCCTGCCAATTGTTCGAGCACAGTTTCCAAGGTACCCGACCGACCGATGCGCTCGGCGAGCATCCCCTCTTGCAGTCCAAGGGCGCTCAAGGCATCGGAGTCGCCAGGCGACCCTTCGATGGTGGACAGGACAGCCGCCGTGATCTCGTCAAGTAGATGAGTCTGCCCTGATCCAACGTTGAAAACCGCCCACTGGTGGTCCCAGCATCGCCAGTGAAGCGACGCAAGCGAACGAATACGCCACCTCATCGCTCAAGCTGAGCATGGCCTGAAGCCAATCAAGACAGATGCAACTCCATGTAAGTCTTGAAGAAGCTCAGCGCATCCTTGTAGGTATCGCTGGAAGGCCCGGCATTCCAAAAAGCGATGACTTGATCTCCGCTGTAAGGGAAATTGAAGCTGTGGGTTATCGCGTTCAACCAAGCGCATACCCAGTGAAATTCGTCGGTGTTTGAGAATTTGCAGTCTTTGTCTTTGGCAGACATCACCTGGAAAAGCGACGGATATCTGACCGTCGACTCGCCCTTCAAAATGTACGTCAGAGTTGAACCGGCGAAGACCGTCTTGCACGGCGTTTGGTAGGTCCAACCATGTTCCAGCGTCGCCGGCCAGCGCTTCGGTATTTTGCCAGCCGCGTCAGTGGACTGCCCCCACCAGCCAGGCGAATAACCACCGCAATATGCCACGTTTGTAGTCGCCGAATGCACGCCGGACTGCATGCCTGAGACACTGCAGATATGCTGGCCACCAGCAGTCAGCAACGTCTGGCCGGCCAGAGTTTGAATAGGCACCGACGCCGCCAACACAGCACCGCCCTTCCCGACCCCCTTGAACAGCGCGCGACGTCGAGCCAGCGCACTGGCGGACAACGACTCAATCGAACCTGAACCCTTGACAGGTGTAGGGGCTACTTCTGGCGGTTGCTGCGATTTGTCCACGTCCATCCTCAATTCGTCAAGCCGTTGCAGATACCCATCCGGCGGCGTATTGAAACTACCGCAATAGTACGTTTCCTGGTGTGTCAGCGGCGTGTTCGTGGCCCATATGTTGACCTGACATGAGTCATTGATCACGGGAAACTGGCTCAGCCTAGCGCCTCCGATCCCGAGCGCCATCTTCAGAAAACGGACTTTCACTGCTCTCGGACCGATTGTTACCAACAAGAAGGGCGGGCGGTACTCCTCAGGTGGGGGGGTCAGACAGGGCGCCACAGCGGCACCCCCTCGAATCAAATGTCCAGCGGCCGGTGCACAGGGTCAGACGTAGATCTCGCCGCCGCCCTCGCGAAACTGCAGTGCCTTCTCTTCCAGCGCCGCGTGGATCGGAATCACCGCCGCGGCCGCAGCAACCGGGACCTCGGCCTTCTGCAGACGCGCGAAATCGCGCACCTCCTGCGAGATCTTCATCGAGCAGAACTTCGGTCCACACATC
>JARXKP010000194.1 GCA_030271615.1 Pseudomonadota bacterium | reverse complement strand
TGCGAACTCGTCGTTCACGAGCAGGCACTGCACCTTGAGGCTCGCGTCTTGCTCGGGCAGGTGCTGCGTGTTCAGGTTGACGAGCTGCGAGAAGAACAAAGCGAGCAGCGGCCGGGCATTGGCCAGGCGGTTCGGCGGGATGCGCACGTAGATCGACATGCGCTTGCGCCGCACGTCCTCGAGCCGGAAGTCGTCAGCGCTCGTGGACGCATCGACGACGGCATCGGCGAAGATCGTCAGCGGCGCGTTGAGCGTCGAGACGATGCTGGTGAGCGTGTTCTCGGAATTCGACAACAACCGTTGCAGCGCGTCGGTGCATTCGTCCGACAGCGGGTTGCCTGCCGATTTGCGTTGTTCGATCAACGCCGACAGATGGCCCTTCAGCGATTGACCGCGCCCGGACGACTGGCGCAACAGTTCGCCGATGGTGCGCGGCAACTCGGGTGTTTCGAGAAGAACCAGACCGAGCCCCAGGAAGAGGTTGCGTGCTTGGTCGTTGAAGAACGCTTCCGACGATGTGCCACCGCCGTCGTTCGGGAAGAACACCTGCCCGATGGTGAGCAGATCGCCGACGCGGTGCAGCGGGCTGGTGCGCACGGCAGTGAGCGGGTTCCAGCGATGGCTGCGCGCCGATTCGTCGAAGGGCGAGAACGCATAGACGGCCTGACCGCGCTCGGCGCGATAGCCAGCGGTGATGTCGTAGTTCTCGCCTTTGATGTCGAGCACGACCACGGAATCAGGCCAGTTGAGCAGATTCGGCACGACCACGCCGACACCTTTGCCGCTGCGCGTCGGCGCCGACAGCATTACCGAGAGCTGGCCCGGCAGTGCGAGGAACTTGCCGCGATACCGGCCCACCAGGATGCCCGGGCCGGGTGGCTTCGTGCTGTCGATCAAGCCGGCGCGTGCCACTTCGCCCACGTTCGCAAACCTGGCGTCGCCGTGTAGCGGGCGTCGTGGCCGCGAGGTGGCGAACAGCGCACCGGGCAGCACGACCAGCAAGCCGAGCGCGGATGCTGCCATCGAGCCAATGAGCTTCTTGCGAAGCCGAGCATCGTCGGCATACAGATCCCAGTAGTGCACGATGCTCGTGAACTCGGCCTGGCGTGGATTCGTTTTGTTCAGAACGAGGAAGAGTACTGCCGACAGGTATACGGCCGCGCAAGACAGCGCAACGAAGGTGGCAACCGCAAAGACACCGGCTGCCGCCTTGCGCCCGATCGGCCAGCTCGACATCGGGAGTGACGCGACGCCGCTCATGCCGTGGCCTGCACGGACTCATCCCAACGGCCGAGCCGCTGACGACGTGGTTCGTAGAAGACTTCGGAGATGAAGCGCCCGCGTTCGTCGCGGTCAAACTGCACGATGACATCGACGACGACATTCAGCAGCCACTTGATCTCGTTCATGCGCAAGCCGCCGCCGGCGCCGCTCTCGCGGATCATCAGCGACATCTGTTCGAAGGCCAGCGCGCAACTGCCGGCATGCAGGCTGGTGACGCTGCCCGGGTGGCCGGACGCGGCGAGGCGCACAAAGTAGAAGCACTCGTCGCCACGCACTTCGGCGAGAAAGATGCGGTCCGGCTTCATGCGCAGGCAGGCTTCGAGCAGAGACTTTGCGGTGACGCGCGCCGTGCCCTGCGCGTCCTTGCTGTAGAACAGGTGCACCACGTTCGGATGGTTGGGCAGCGTCAGCTCGGCCGTGTCCTGGATCGTGATCAGCCGCTCATGTTTCGGTACCTCTTCGACGAGGCCTTTCATGAAGGTCGTCTTGCCCGAGCCGGTCTTGCCGCTCACGACGATGGTCTGGTGCTTGCGCACCGCCAGGCGCAGGAACTCGGCGTAGCGACCGGCGTCCTTGAGGGCGACGAGCTCTTGCTCAAATGGCAGCAGCTCGCTCGACGGGGTTCGCGTGACGGTCGCCGTGCGTTCGAAAAGACCCTCGCGCTCGAAGTCATCGAGCCGCTTGATCAGGTGCGAGGGCTTGCGCACGGTGATCGAGACGGTGCCGCGCGTCACAGCGGGCGGGATCACGAACTGGATGCGCTCGCCGCTGGGCAGGGTGGCGGACAGCAGCGGTCTTTCCTGGCTGACCTGCTGATCGCAGAACGTGGCCACCGCAGTCGCGAGCGACAGGCATCGCTCCTGGGTCATCTCGGGTGCCACGACCGTCTGCCACCCGCGAACGGTCTCGACAAGCAGCTCGCCGGGTCGATTGACGCAGACTTCCAGCACACCGGGCGCATCGAGCTGGTCTCGCAGCGGGCGCAGGAACTCGACGACGGACGTGGCATCGCCGCACCAGCCCTCTGCGGCGATGTCGTGATCGTGAACGGCTGCATTCATCGCGCGACCGGTTTCAGTTCGTACACCGAGGAGAAGTCCACGTCGCGAGCGACGTAGATGCCGACGATCCCGCCCTGGTTCTGATAAATCAGCGGCGGGATGTTGATCGTGCTGTCCAGCACCTTCTCGGCGAGCTTGCTGGTGTTGGCCGTTGTCGAGGGTAGGACGACGGTGTTGGCCTGTGTGTCGTTCGCCTGGCGCTGAATGACCAGCTTGACCGAGTCGTCGATCAGCGACAGCAGCATGGCTGCGCCGATACGTTCGAACCAGCGGTTATCGACATACCCATCGATGCCGGACTCGCCGAGTTGTCCCGTGCCGGGGGAATCGATGTCGACGGTCACACCGTTAGGCGTGCGGATGCGCGTCCACAGGACCGGGATGCGCACCGTGCCCGGCCGCACCGACGCAATCCTGTACTCGCCGTCCATGTGCGAGCCGCGCTCTACCAGAAGCACGCGGCCGTCATCGCTGAAGACGTTGCGCTGCACCTGGCAGCTGACGAACCCTGATGCGGCGCTGATGATCTTCGTCTTCAGGGCGCAGGTGAATGCCGTGCCCTTGGGCAGGGTCAGACTGCGATTGCCGAGCATCGAGGCGGCCACACGCGGCGTGGCCGAGCCTTGCAGCTGCCCCCCGAAGAGGCCACCACCTTGTGGGGGTACGGCGCCTGCCGCCGGGCCACCGGAAGGGTGCATGCCGAAGGGTGTCGCTCCGATGGGGGCTGCAACCGGCGACTGCCCGGTGGCCATCGCTGTGCTTCGGGTGAGCGTGTCGAGCAGGCCTTGCAACTGCTGTTGATAGCCTTGCAGATTGCGCGTCGTGGCTGCGATCGGATCGTTGGGGCCTAAATCTTGTTCCTTGTCTCGCCCCGCACCAGCATGCATTGCTGCGGGATCGGGGCGCCCGAAGGCGGGCGCCCCGGACGGACCGCCGACACCTGGTCGGGTGGTTACCAACAAGACGGGTGCATCCTCCGGAAGGGTGGGCTTCGGGCCACTGGTCGAGGGCGCGCCCTGACCAGTGCGCCGCACGCCGATGGGGTCAGCAACTTCCTGCGCGGTCGGCACCAATGCTGGAATGCGTGGCGACGAAGCGGCAGCTACGCTCATGTCGAGTCGTCGAGGTTCGGTCGTCGCAGCGGTCGGCCGGTCACCCACCCGCTTGGACTCGCCGTCGTCAGCCTTCTTGCCGCTCGATGCGAAGCGCTGGATCGAGAACGCCGACACGGCCACCAGCGACAAGATCAGCAGGCCCACCGCCAGCAGGCCCTTCTTCGACATCGGGGTGCGCGATCGCTCGGCGACGTT
The DNA here is from genome assembly GCA_030271615.1 of Pseudomonadota bacterium. Lineage (GTDB taxonomy): Bacteria > Pseudomonadota > Gammaproteobacteria > Burkholderiales > Burkholderiaceae_C > PBB1. The sequence continues at coordinate 3,117 of JARXKP010000194.1, read as the reverse complement.
GGGTATGCCGGGTTCGCCAGGCAGCGGGGCAATCGTGTTGCCGTCATGCTCGGCGCCGGTTTCCTCGCGCGATTGGAGGCGTTCATTCATTGCGATGCTCCCGAGCGCCGGCCGGGCTGCGAGTCCCGAGCCTCGGCTTTGAGTACCCTTTGCACGCCGGGCACCGTCGTGCCGCCGTCCGGCGGCACCCCATCCAGATCGAAGGCTTCGTTCCACACGCCGACGACGGCCGAGCCGGAGCGCAGCATCAGCCTGCGGCTGACCCGATCGACCACCAGCAGGTCTTCCTCCATGCGGGCGTTGACGAGCGTCTCGCTGCCATCGCCGAGCACATGAAAGACGGCCGGCACCTCCCGATTGCCGGGGAACCGGATGTAGGTGAAGCGTCCGTCGTCGAAGACCAACGTCGGCACGATGTCGTCGGAGCCTTTGCCTTCGGCAATCGAGTAGCGCGAGTTCATCACCTGCGGTTTGGCTTGCAATCGCTCGGCGATCACTTCTTGCGGCGATGGGGTAGATGGCACGGCGGGCAGAGCGACCAGCGGCGCCATGTCCCGAAGCGTGGGTCGCGCAGAGGCCGTTGCTTGAACCACGGGGGCCTTCACCACCAGTCGGTAGACCGGCGCCTTCGGGTCGTTGTCCGCGAGCACGACGAACCGGAACGAGTGCGTGCGCCGGTCTGTGACGACGGCGAGATTGTTCGGGGCACCCGCCGTGCTCTTCGCCTTGACGAAGAGGTTGCGCCCGCCGGGCTGAGCGGCGACGCACCAGGCGGCCTCGGGCTTGGCGCAGTCGCCGCCGAGGCCGGCGGCGACCTCAGTGATCGCTTCGTCCGCATCGAGCACGACGAGCGTGACTACACCACGCTTGACCGGCACGGTCACGACAGCGCGCGGGTCGTATTGCACCTCGCGCAGGCGCGGATCGGTCGCCTGAGGCTCTGCGGCGCTGGCGGGCATGGCCAGCACTGCAACGAGCACGCCCAAGCTCGGTACCGCCCCGCCGTTCATGGCTTGACTCCCGGCAGTGCTGTGTTGATCTCGGGATCGGAGCGGTACGCTGTAACCACGAATCCGAATGGGTTCTCGAGCCGGTCGCGCTCCTTCGCGAGCACCTTCGGTTGGTACTGAAAGAGCACGCTCGCGACGTGCCGCGTCGTCACGTCCGGCAGGTTGCGATCGGTGAGGTGCACGACTTTGTCGTAGGTCACGGCCGCCTCGCCGCGGTTGCCGCTGCGGCCGGAGGCCATCAGGCGCACACCCACGACGTTGATGCGCCAGTCTTCACTGGCGCCGATCTTCTTCTGCAGGGCGCCGTCGCCTTCAAACTGCCGGTTGTAGTCTGAGAACACGGCCGGCACGGCCATGCGCGCCACCTGGTCGAAGTCCCGTTGCACGAACATCCAGCTGTAGCCCTCGCGTGCCCGCACGAAGCCGGCCAGGTTGTGCTTGTCGAGTGCTTCCATGGGCGGGATGGTTTCGACGTTCAGGCGCTGCTGGATCGTTGCCTCGCCGGTGAGGCGATCGACAACGATTGGTATCTCGACGACGCGACGCAGCGGACCCTGCACAAAAACGGCGGCGATGCCGATCAAACCCAGCACCAGCCCGGCAATAGCCACCCACCAGGCTCGACGCTCGGAGCGTTCGAGCATCACGGCACGATCAATCTCCCACGCCCGATTGGCCCCGAGCGCGGCGGATTCGTTCGCATCGGCGCCTTCGTGGCGTGGGCGGCTGCGATCAGGCAATGCAGCGGCTCTGCCCGGGTTGAGCACGGCGTTCATGAGGGGTCCGATCAGGGAAGGTAGTCGGCGATCTTGCCGGTGCGACCCAGCATCTGGTACTGGCGCTCCCGCTCGCGCGAGCGGGCGATGCGCTCTTCGCTGTCGGCCATGCCTTGCAGCATCTGCACCTGCGACACCTCGTGCGCGAGCAGCGCGTTCTCGGCGCCGATGCGGGCCTGGACTTCCTGGATCGCCTTCTGGTCGCTGGTCCCGTTGATCTGGTCCATCAACGAATTGATCTGCGATAGCCGCCCCGACGCGGACTTCATCGCGTCCTGGAGCAGGCCTTTCTGCTGATAGGGCTGAGCGAGAGCCGCCTGGCAGTCCGTGCGGGCGGCGCCAGCGAGGTCCGTGCAGTTGTAGACCATGCCGGCGTCACGCAGCGTCTTGGCTGTGCCAGTCAGTCCGGAGTAGCCCGAGGTGTTCACCGCGTTGAGGTAGGTGTAGGCCTCGGCCGGCACGTAGTTCTTGAGCGTCGGGTTGTTGAACACCTGGCCCAGATTTCGGATGCCGTTGATGCTGTTGACCTGGGCCTGCAATTGCTGGATCTGCTGTACCTGATTGCTGATCTCCGTGACGTCGTTCAGGACCTGCAGAAGGGTCTGGACGAGGTTCGCAATGTCGATGACGGGGATGCCTTGGGCACGGGCGCTGCCAGCGCCGAAGGCAATGAGTACGGCAGCAGCGACTTTGAGACGTGTGTGCATTTCGACGCTCCTTGGTTGGCAGGTTTGGTGAAAGAGACGAACTACGCCCGCGCGCGCATGGCTGCGAGCTTGTAGGCGGCGGCTCGGGCGACCCCGTAGCCCTGGCGGGCAACAGCGACTGCGCCGGTGGCCATGGTTCCTGCGAAACGGGCACCAGCCGCGGCCATTGCGCCGGTGGCGCGGCCGGCGGCATGAGGCACACCGGCCCCGGCGCGAATGACGCCGCCGCCTGTGGTGGGCCCGGCGCCCCTCGCGGCCGATGCAGAGCGCAGGCCGGCGACCATCATCGCGTTCTGCACCATCTGGATGCCCTGCTGGATCGCGGCGCCACCCGTAAGAGCTGACGCAAGGCTCGGGGCTTGGAAGCAGATGATTCCCATCAGGATCATGAGCACGGAGTAGCGCGTGGCCTCGCCGAGCACGTTGAATGTGGAGCCGAGGAATCCGCCACCGCTCTGAATTGCGACGAACATCTGATTGCCCATGAAGGCGCTCAAGCCCAGAGCGAAGAATGCGAACCAAGTCAGAACGACGGCATTCAGGACCATTGACAGCCAGCTGTCGAAGAACCGTTGTGTCGGGCGCCATGCAAGCGAGAACAAAAACAGCGGGCCGATAGCAATC
>JARXKP010000193.1 GCA_030271615.1 Pseudomonadota bacterium | reverse complement strand
GGCGGGCAAGCGTCGAGGCTGGCATCGAGAAGCTGACGAAAATCAGCAGACCCGGGCCGGCTTTGGCTGCCATCGCCGGCTGGTCCGCCTGCGCATCGAAACCCTTGGCAAGGGCTTCCAGATCGATCGGTGTTCGCGTCGCGGGCTGAGGCAGTGCATCGACCTTGGGCGTGGACGGCACGGGCACGCGCGCCAGCTCGGCATCGGTCGGCGTTCTGTGTCTTTGCTGCGCCCGCTCGATGTCGCGGTCGGTGATCACCGGCTGTGCGCGACGGGCTCGCTCGATGTCCGCGTCGGTCACGGTCGGCGCCGTCTCGGCGAATGCGCCGGCGCAGCAGGCCAGCACCACTCCGGCCGTGATGGCCGATCGGACGGCGCTGTCGCTGCGCAGCGTGAGTTCAGTAGCCCACACAGCAATTCCTCTTCCGAAACAACATGAAGGCGAAGTCCTCGCCGCGCACCGGGTACTCCTTGCCGGCGCCCCAGACGATGGTGCTGCGGCCGAAGGGCTGGCAGCAGCGGCCACCATCCTTCCCGGTGTTGGCGACGGGGTAGGTGAGCTGGGTCTTGTAGGCCGTCTTGTCCATCGCTGGAAGGAAGTACGGTCCGCAGAGTCCCGACTTGCCATGCCATCCCCAAGCCAACAGCTCGCGGTGCATCTTTGCGGTCAGGCGCTGGGCCAGCAGCGCAGCCGTGCGCACGCCCCCCATGTGGTACGGCACATGACCGTCGAAGGGATAGATGCCTCCCTGGCAGCCCGCGCACCAGAACATCTCGGCGATGCCGAAGCCCGCCGTTGCCGCCACGCAGTCGGCGGCGCAGGCGGCCACCGCCACGGGGTTGGCAAACAACACCGCTTCCGGATTCAAGATCAACGTCAACTCGTCGTCGTTCCAGAGCGGATCGACTTCGGTCAGGTACGCCAGGTCGAACGAGCCTCGCTCCAGGCAGGGAAAGTCCGTCACGACCTCGAGCCAGTACAGGACCGGGTTCACATAGAAGTGGGCTTGGTAGAAGCTGCCGCCGTCACCGTCTCCCTCGGACCGCGTGAACCGGGCAGCAGCCGGTGCCGCGACACCGGGATCGAGATCGATGCCGCCCAGCGAGACCAAGCAGAAGGGCTTGCGAACCACCTCGACATGGCGGGCCGGCTCCCAGAAGCCGATCGACAGACCGATGGTCGGGTTGACGCCGCAACTGCAGACGGGGTTCGACGGATTGGCGATGTCCTCCTGCCCGTCGAAGTTCGCGACAGTCGCGCTGCCGATGCTCATCGGCAGGATGCAACTCCAGCAGATGTCGGTGATCGGGTTCGGGAACTTGCCGGTGCAGGTCAGGCTGTCCGCGGCATGGACGAATGTGGATGCGAGCGTGAACAGGACGGCGAACGCGGCCGCAAAGAAGGCGCGGGCAGTCGTCATGGCAGCAGCACCTCGTCGATGCGCAGGCGCGCGCCTTCCTGCGACACGATGGCAGGCACCTGCTGGATGCCGAAGCGCCGGGTCAGCGTGCCTTGCTGGTCGTAGTAGACCGGGATGCGCCAAGCCTTCATCAGGTCGAGGTAGGAGCCGCCGGTCAGGATCGGCTTGACCTTGCCGTCGTAGCGCGCCATCAACTCGCGAGCCCGTGCCACCTGGCGCCGGTCGCGGGCATCGAAGAACAGCAGATGCTTCGACAGCGACACCACTTCGAGCGGGTTCTTGCGCAAGCCCGCTGCGAACAGCAGCTGCCCCTGCGCATCGACGATGTTGCGGTCGAGCGTGAAGCTCGGATCGAAGTAGAAGGTGCGGGCAGTCTCGGTGGCGCGCAGGCCGGCAATCGGCTGCGGCCGGGTCACCGCTTCGGTGCCACGGGTCTGCGCCTGCTCGATCAGTCGCTGCAATTCACCACTGCGCTCCTTGTCGCGCAGGCGCTGCTCGATGAAGTTCAGCAGGTGCGGCTCGCCGATCCGGTAGGTGGGCCCCAAAGTCCCGAGATCAGTGGCGAGGGCGCCGCGTCCGCACATCAGCAGCGCCGACGAAGCGATGGCGACGAGGGCGTGTCTCACCGAGCAGCCCTCGGGTCGCAGACCACGCGCTGGCCGAGCTGAGCGATGCCGTTCGAGTCGCCCAGATGGCTCGCGCGAATCATCCCCATCAGAACGGGATCGCCATCGCCTTCGGACATCGCCCGACGCAGTTCCGCCGTCTTCATCTGCCGACCGCAACGCTGCTGGAATGCTTGCAGGTAGGCCTGCGCACCATCGCGGGCGGGTGGGGCGATCTGAGCCAGCAGGGCGAGGTAGTCGGCCAGCGGCATGTCGTCCGTGATCGGGACGGATCGGTCTACCGGCGCCGGCTGTGCCACCGCCATCGCGGTTGTCACACAAGCGGCGGCAGCGACGACGGCGAGTTGGAACAGCGCTAGTCTCATCACTTCCCCTCAGAAAAGCGGTACCACCGTGCCGAGCACCTGCTCCGCACGCACCAGCCCGCTGGCGCGGTAGCGCGAATCGAACGAGTCGGGGCTCGTGCCCTGCACGTAGTAGTGGCCTGGCGGGATCACCGTGGCGGCGATGGGTTCGAGAGGCCGGCGGTCGTACGCATGCGTCTTGGCCGTGCCGACCACCTCACCGTTGACGGCAACCACCCGGCCGGCGACGGTCACTGCGTCACCCGGCAGGCCCCGCACGATCTTGAAGAAGGGTTGGCCATGCAGCCCCGGGTAGGCGGTCTGGGCCTCGCCCGCAAAAGCAAAGACGATGAAGTCGCCGCGCTGCAGGTCGTGCGTGCCGTAGTGCACCAGCGCGACGCTGTAGGGCAGGCTGGGCGTCCAGTTGAACAACACCGGGAGGCGCGGCGTCGGGTCGACGAAGACGCGGGCATAGGCGAAGCCCCAGACCGCGAAGACCGGCACGTACAGGTACCAGCGCGTGCGCATGTGGCGCAGAAAGTCGTCGAAGTTGGCGACGAACCGAGAGCGCAGTGCGTTCATGGCGCCTCCAGCTTTCGGCGCAGGTGCGCGGTCAGGTCCAGCGTGCGCGGCGTCGGGCCGGCCACAGCGCTCTTGAGCACGACCAGGCAACTGCAGTCACGTGGAAGTTCCTCCAGCGCGACTGGCAGGCGCTGCGCGAATGCGCGCGCCATCAGCATGGCTTTGTCTCGCTCACCGTCCGTGCCGGCCTTCGTCAGGATCAGGGTGAACTCGGCCTCCTTCTGGCGGTAGACCTCGCCGACGTCGACGACACCGACGAGTTGCCCGGGGCGGATCACCAGCCTGTCGTAGGCGGCCAGGGTGCCGAACACGATCACCATCGCCAGCGCGGCCTGGAGCAGCAGCGTCTTCATGCCGCCGTTCATGATGTGTGTCCCCGGCGCCGCAGCAGCTCGGCGATGGCTTCGTCGATGCTCAGGCCCTGCGCCCGCAGTTCGTCGATCGGTGCGTTGTCTTCCAGCTTGTTGGAGAACAACAAATGGGTGGCCGGGTCGAGGATGTTGCGCGCCACGCCTTCGCCGACCGGCGAAGAGATGTAGACCTCGGAGAAGACACCGGGCTCGGTACGCAGCGAGTTCAGCAGCCGCTTCTTCGGTTCGTCCATCGAGAGGCGCCCTTTGCGATCAAGCATCTCGATCGACTCGGGCTTCTGGCGCAGCAGGAACACCCAGTCCGAGCAGTTGAAGGCTGCTTCCATCTGGGCCGAACCGTAGTAGTCGTCGGCGCTCTGCGTCGCGGTGCCCAGCGACCCACCGTACTTGCGGGCGCGCCGGGCCGCTTCCTCCACCACCGCAGCCTTGACCGGATCGTCGGCGCCGATGTCGCCGAGCTGCTGCTTCAGTTCGTCGATGAAGAGCACCTTGCGCCGGTTGCGCGTCAGGTACATCTCGCCAGTGATCTGGTGCAACAGCAGGATGTTGACCACCGCATGCAGATCGGGCCGGCGTTTGAGCTCCTCGTTCTCGATGACGACGAAGTCGTTCTCGAAATCGACGTTGTTGCGGCCCTCGAAGAAGCGCTCGTACTGGCCGCCGCGCGCATAGGGGTTCAGCATGATCGCCAGGTCCTTGATGCGCGAGTCGTTGACAGCACCGAGTTCCTCGATCGTCCCGCCCTTGAAGGCGTCACGCAGCGCAGTGATCGTCAGGTCCTTGCCGTGCGCCTTGAACAGCTTGAGCACCATCGCCGAGATGGCCTTGTACTGAACCTCGTCGAGCGGCCTTGACATCGAGGCCATCTTCGAGATGGCCGGCACCAGCATGTCGATGTCCTCGTTGATGTCGACGATGTGGGAGAAGGGGTTCAGGCAGATGTCCACATCGGGCTTGAACTCGATGTAGGTGCCCTTGGCCTTGCGGCACAGCTTCTCGAACGAGCGGCCGAGGTCGAGCATCCAGACCTTGGCGTCGATGGCGCGGTAGGACCAGGCCATCTCGTTCATCAGCACCGACTTGCCCGAGCCGGGCGCGCCGATGATCGCGAAGTTGTAGTTGCCCAGGTCGTTGTCGAAGATGTCCAGTGTCATCAGCTGTCCGCGCCGGCCGCCGAAGACGAGCGCTGGCGTGCGCGTGCCGCGCCACTCGGCGATCAGCGGCGCGAGGTGGATCGCATTGGCCATCGTCTTGCGCGAGACGCGACGCATCTTGGCCAGGTCCTTGTGGAACTTCTCGGACAGCGTCATCGGCAGGCTGGCCAGCAGCGCCTGCCGGTGCATGTAGACATCGGCGTTGAGCTGGAAGCCGCGGCCGCGCCAGATGGCGTTGGCGGTCTCCTGGGCCGCAATCGCCTTGTGCGGGGTCGAGAAAATCGCAAGCTGGTGGTACAGGCTCACCAGGTTGCTGCCGATGTCGATTGCGTTCGCCGCGGCCGTCCAGTCCTGCAGCTTCTTGCCGACGTCCGGCATCACGTCGGCCATCTTGCTCTTGGCGTTCTGCGTCGCGCGCACGTGGTTGGCGGTGACCACCGACTTCATGACGTTCGGGTCGAGCACATGCACGCCCATCGTGAGCAGGAACGGCGCGCTGTACTGCAGCGCCGGCTGCATCAGGTCGCCGATCAGCGAACCCATCTGCCAGAGCGCGAACCGCTCGGGGAAGGACTTGATGGAATAGAAGCGTGCTTCGAGCACGTCGTCGCTGCCTTCCTTCCACAACGTCAGGCCACCCGGGTGTGGGTCCTGGATGGTGTCGAAGTCGACGATCTGGTCGCGGATCTCGCGGCCGTCGTCGTAATGCAGGTTCGGCGCGTCGGTCTGCGAGATGCAGTCGGGGTTGGTGAAGAGTGCGCACCAGTTGATCAGGTCTGCCGCGTCGCACACGCGGTTGGGCAGCGAGGCCGAGCGCAGGGTGGACGACATCGACTCGCGCAAGGCCAGCAACTCTTCACGCCGAGTCAGGTCCTCGGCATCGCCGGGAGCGGCCACGCTCATCATCAAGCGGAAGTCTCGGATCGTGTAGTGAAAGCCGGACGTCAAGGATGACTGGGCGCCTTGGAGCAGGTGACCCACACGCTGGCGAGCCAGGCGGTGGAACAGGTTGTCGTTGCGGGCCGGGCGGCCCCAGTGCTTGGCCTTTTCGGCTTGGTCGGTGTCTTCGACGCGCAGGTTGGCGTAGCGACGGAGTTGGTCGCGCAAATGCGGGGACGCGAACAAGTGGAACTGGATGCCGGTCCCGGGCGGGCAGGTTGAGTACAGCGAGATCAGCACCTCGGCCATGCGCTCGTCGGCGCCGGACTGCGGCATCACCTCCAGCATGAAGCCGAGGCTGTCGCGGTTCACGAAGAGCTTCTCGGTGGCGAGGTACGCGGAATACGGGAGCCAGGCGGCGAACTGTTCGGCCGGGTTGTCCATCGTCTGGCCGAAGCTGAACAGCGACGGGCCGACCGTCGGGCGATGTTGAGTGGTATTGAACGGCATGACCGGTGCCCTCAATCGCTGCTCTCGACGCGTGCGGCGGGCGGCACGAGACCGGGGAAGGGGTTGTCGGCGGATGGCGGCCTCGGGCCGCTCATCAGGTTGGGCGGCAGCGCACTGCGCTCCTTCCCGTCACCGGCCGACGCCGCACCTTTGGGCGGTGGTCGCAGCGGTGCATAGGCGTCCCGAATCTGCCGCTGCGCGTGATCGACCAGCCACTGGCCGTTGTCGATCTGCACATAGACGTAGCCCTGGTCGTAGAGGTCGCGGTCGGCGTCTTCCCAGGGCTTGAACCACAGCCGCAAGATGCGCGCGGACGAACGTAGCGGTGTGGGTGACACCGAGGACATCGCCATCTGCGTCGGCTCCGCCGAACGCGCGGTTGCACTGCCAGCGGCCGCAGCCGCCACGAGGGGTGCGACGGTGCGCGACCGCTGGCTCGGCAGGTTGTTTTGCACGGCGTTGGCATAGGTGCCCGAGACCGAGTCGCAAGTGACACCGTCGGGTGCCTTGCAGGCATAGCTGGAACTGCCGGTCAGCCCGGAGATGCTGGTGCACCCGGCCAGCATTGCGGCGATGCAGATCGCAGGCGGAATGTGCAGACGAGGGCGGTACATGTTCATGGCCGAACCTCCTGCGTTGCCTGGCTCAGTCGGGTCTCGAGAACAGCACGTTCGACGTAGCCCTCGGTGCGCGAGCCATTGGCCCAGATCAGTGTTGGCGTGCCCTGCACGCCCAGGCGATGGGCCAGTGCCAGGTTGCGATCCACCGGGTGGTCACAGGCGGCCGATGCGTTGAGCAGCGAGGCGTCGCCCTGCAACATGAGGCGCTGCCAGGCCTGTTCGCGGTCGGCCGAACACCAGACTGCGATGGGTTTGTCCTGGCCCTGGAAGGGCACGAGGAATGTATA
>JARXKP010000008.1 GCA_030271615.1 Pseudomonadota bacterium | reverse complement strand
CCGTCCAACAGCGTCAGCATCCAGCCCTGGGCGGCGCAGGGCCGGGCCCCCAGGGCAGCCAAACCCAGCACCACGGCGCGGACCCAGGGCCTCGCGCCAGCCTGCCACCCGACGGTTGCCCGCTGCATGTTGTTTCGATCCTCCTGCGCTGTTGTTGTCGCCACTGTCCGGACGACAGGACGCGGCAATCCTGCACGCTAGCATTGAACATGCCTCCATGGGTCAGCCGTTGCCTGGCAAATGAAGGTGCAGATGCCGGTAAGGTTCGGCGCCAGCGCAGCGGCTCCCGTCGCGCTTTGAAGGAGGCTCGATGAGATCAACAGGCCAGGCACCCACCAAGCCGCTGTTGGCGGCACCCGATCGACGCCGGCTGCTGGCCACCCTGGTGCCCGCTGCATGGCCGGTCATCTCGTGGGGTGCACCCCTGGCGGCGCGGGCCGCCGACCTGCGCGGCGAGCCAGCGGTCGAGAGCATTTCGGTGATCCGCTCGCGGCTCGAACTGCAGTTCGCCCCCGGCTTCAGCGCGTCGCTGCAGGCGGCCGCGCGCACCTGGGTGCGCACCTCCGCCGATGCGGTGGCGCGCTACTTCGGACGCTTCCCGGTGCCGAAGGTCGAGTTGCTGCTGGTGCCAGAGGACGGCAGCGGCGTTCGCGGCGGGGTCACCTACGACAATCCGTCACTGCTGATCCGCGTCCGGCTCGGACGCGAGACCACCGAGGCGCAGTTCATCGACGACTGGGTGCTGGTGCACGAAATGGTGCACCTGGTGATCCCGCAGATTCCGCGATCGCAGAACTGGCTGCACGAGGGCGTCGCGACCTACGTCGAGAGCGTGGCGCGCGGGCGGGTCGGGCTGGTGTCGCCGGCGACCGTCTGGCGTGTCTGGGCTGCCGACATGCCACAGGGCCAGCCCAAGGCCGGCGATGCCGGTCTGGACCACACGCCGACCTGGGGCCGAACCTACTGGGGAGGCGCGATGTTCTGCCTGATGGCGGACGTGGAACTGCTCAAGCGCAGCTCTCAGCGGTTCGGGCTGCAGCACGCGTTGCAAGGGGTGCTGGCGGCCGGAGGCAACTACGGCGAGTCCTGGTCGGTCGATCGGATCCTGAGCACGGCAGATGCCGCGGTGGGTCAGACGATCCTGACCGATCTGTATCGACGCATGAAGGATTCATCCGAGCCGGTCGACCTCGTCGGTCTGTGGCGCAGTCTGGGCGTGGACGGCGGCACGCTCAACGATGATGCGCCGCTCGCGAAGGTCCGCCGCGCGATCCTGTCCTGAGCCCCTGGTCCGGTGCGGAAACGCAAGTCCTTTCAAAATGACCGCGGAACCGCCCGCTCCTGAGCGGTCCGACTGACCGCATCGGACACATCTCATGATCGACCTGTACTACTGGAACACGCCCAACGGCCACAAGATCACGATGTTCCTCGAAGAGTCCGGCCTGCCGTACCGCATCGTCCCGGTCAACATCGGCCGTGGCGAGCAGTTCAACAGCGACTTCCTGCGCATCGCTCCCAACAACCGCATTCCGGCGATCGTCGACCACGCGCCGGCCGATGGCGGCGAGCCGCTGTCGGTCTTCGAGTCCGGCGCGATCCTGCTGTACCTGGTTGACAAGACGCGCAGCTTCATTCCGCAGAACCTGCGTGGCCGCAACGCGGCGCTGCAATGGCTGTTCTGGCAGATGGGCGGACTCGGGCCGATGGCCGGCCAGAACCATCATTTCGTCCAGTACGCGCCCGAGAAGCTGCCGTACGCCATCGACCGCTACGTAAAGGAAACCGCGCGGCTGTATGCGGTGCTGAACAAGCATTTGGGCGACATGGACCAAGCGGGCCGCGAGTACATCGCAGGCGACTATTCGATCGCCGACATGGCGAGCTACCCGTGGATCGTCCCGCATGAGAAGCAGGGCCAGAACCTGGCGGACTTCCCGCACCTGGCGGCGTGGTTCGAGCGCGTGCGCAACCGACCCGCCACGGTGCGAGCTTGTGTCCGCGCGAAGGAAGTCAGCACGGTCCCGGTGGTCGACGAGGAGTCGAGGAAGGTGCTGTTCGGGCAGGACGCATCCACCATCGGGTCGCGGCCATGACGCCGACGCCTTACCGCAGCGCGCTGATCGCCGGCGCTGGCCCGGGGCTCGGTGCCAGCCTGGCCCGCGTCTTCAGCCGCGACGGCGGCATGCAGGTGCTGATGGCGGCCCGTCAGCCCGAGAGATTGCAGGCGGCTTGCGATGAGATCGGTGCCCATGCCCTGCGCTGCGATGCCACCGATCCGGCGGATGTCGCTGCTCTGTTCGACCAGGCCAGCCAGCATTTCGGTGCTGCGCCGGAGGTGGTCGTCTACAACGCGAGCCGGCGCGTACGTGGAAGGTTCGTCGACATCGATCCTGCGGCGATGAGCAATTCGGTGGCGGTGACCGCTATGGGTGCGTTCCATGTGGCGCAGCAGGCTGCTCGGCCCATGCTGTCCAGGGGCAAAGGCGCGATCCTGTTCACCGGAGCGACCGCCGGCGTCAAAGGCTTTGCGCAATCAGCCTCGTTCGCGATGGGCAAGTTCGCGCTGCGTGGGCTGGCGCAGAGCCTGGCGCGGGAACTGGGCCCGCACGGCATCCACGTGGGGCACGTGATCGTTGATGGACTGATCCGATCATCGGCCTCGCCAGGCGCCGAATCGGCCGCCGAGGCTGACACGCAACTGGACCCGGAAGCCATCGCGCAGACTTACCTGCACCTCCTGTCGCAGCATCGCAGCGCCTGGACGTGGGAGGTCGATGTGCGCCCGTGGTCGGAGCGCTTCTGATCAGAATGGCGCGTCGTCCCTGGGTTTCAGGTCGGCCTTGCGTATGCGCACCGCGGTCGGCTTTTTCGGCGCGGCGGGTGCGGGTTCGCTGACCGCGTCGGCCAGCCCCAGCGATGCCGAGAGCGCCTGTTCAGGCGTCACATCGACCTCGCCTTCAGCGCGAGTTGCCGCAGCGGCGGCTGAGGCAGTCGAACCTGATTCGGCCTTGATCACGCGGGTGTACGGCGCCAGTGTCTGCACCAACTGGCCGTAGATCTTCGGGTTGCCTGCCACCACTTCGCGCTGGTACAGGTAGTCGGATTCGCCGGTGAAATTGCCGATCAGTCCACCCGCCTCTGTGATCAGTAGCGACCCGGCGGCGATATCCCACGGGCTCAGGCCGGTCTCGAAGAAGCCGTCGTAGTAGCCGGCCGCCACGTAGCAGAGATCAAGTGCCGCCGCGCCGGGGCGGCGCAGCCCGGCGCAGTTCTGCATCACCGCCTCGAACATCTGCACGTAGCGCTTGAAGTTGTCGCCCTTGCGGAACGGAAAGCCGGTGCCGATCAGCGATTCGGACATGCGGATGCGCTTGGACACGCGCAGACGCTTGTCGTTGAGGAACGCGCCGCGGCCCTTCGACGCATAGAACAGGTCGTTGCGCGACGGGTCGTACACAACCGCCTGCTGGACCTGGCCCTTGAACGCCAGTGCGATCGACACCGCGTAGACCGGGAAACCGTGGATGAAATTGGTGGTGCCGTCGAGCGGATCGATGATCCAGACGTAGTCGCTGTCCTTCGCACCGTGCTCGCTGCCCGACTCTTCGGCCAGGATGCCGTGGCCGGGGTAGGCATTGAGCAGCACCTCGATGATCGCGCGCTCGGCAGCCTGATCAACTTCGGTCACGAAATCGTTCGGCGCCTTGCTGCTGATGCGCAGCAGGTCGACATCCATCGACGCGCGGTTGATCAGCGCCCCGGCTGTTCGTGCCGCCTTGATGGCGATGTTGAGCATGGGATGGAGCGCTTGCGACATGGTGCAACCCTTGGGGGTGTGGTGGGGACTGGCGGGGTGAAAGAGCGTATCGGCATCCACGACGAGCGGGCTTGTCGCATTCACTTCCGATAATCGAGATTTTAGCGGGCACCCCATGCAAACCCTAGACCCCCGGTCGCCCACGACTGCCGACACGACCCGTTTCGTGCTGCTCAACACGAGTCACCCGGGCAACATCGGCTCGACCGCGCGCGCGATGAAGGTCATGGGCTTCTCGGATCTCGTGCTGGTCGCGCCGCGCTATTCGAACGTCAAGGCCAAGGCCGACGCGATATCGCTCGCCAGCGGCGCTCTCGACGTGCTCAACGGCGCCCGCGTCGTCGACACGCTGGCCGAGGCGCTCGACGGCGTCACCTATGCGTGCGCCACGGCCATGACGCCGCGTGACTTCGGCCCACCGACGCACGCCCCGCGCGAGCTGTTCGCCACGCTGGTCACGCAGCCGCACCGGGTCGCGTTCGTGTTCGGGTCCGAGCGCTACGGCATGACCAACGACGACGTGTACCTGTGCCACGCGTGCCTGAGCATCCCGACGGCGCCGGGCTACGGCTCGCTGAACCTGGCGCAGGCGGTGCAGCTGATCGCCTACGACTGGCGGCAGGCGCTGGGCGGCTTCGAGGTCGTCTCGCGCACGGCCGATCCCGTGCTGGCCGATGCGGTGGCGGTGCAGGGCGCGCTGGACCACTGGCAGCGGGTGCTGATCGACAACGGGTTCCTGAATCCGCAGGCACCGCAGAAGTTGATGCCGCGCCTGAGGCAGTTGCTCAATCGTGCCCAACTGACCCAGGAGGAGGTGCATATCCTGCGCGGCATTGCGCGTGCAGCATCGATTCAGGGCCGCTCGGGCAGCGACGACACCGCCAGTTGAGCACGAGCCGGCCCGCCTGCCGCGGCGACGCCACGGCATCGGTCTTGCATCAGCGTCGCTAAACTCGCGGCCTCATTCGTCTAACGCATCCCATGTTCACACGCCTTCGCGAAGATATCGCCTGCATCCGCGAACGCGACCCTGCGGCGCGCTCGAAGCTGGAAGTGCTGACCTGCTACCCGGGACTGCATGCGCTCGCGCTGCATCGCTTTGCCCATGCGTGCTGGGGCAGGCAATGGCATTGGCTCGGGCGTTTCACCTCGCATGTGGCCCGCTTCCTGACCGGCATCGAGATCCATCCGGGTGCGGTCATCGGGCGGCGGGTGTTCATCGACCACGGCATGGGTGTCGTGATCGGCGAGACCGCCGAGATCGGCGATGACTGCACGATCTACCAGGGCGTGACCCTCGGTGGCACCTCGCTCTACAAGGGCAGCAAGCGCCACCCGACGCTGGGCAAGGGCGTGGTGGTCAGCGCGGGTGCCAAGGTGCTGGGCGGGTTCACGGTTGGCGACGGCGCGCGCGTCGGATCGAACGCGGTGCTGTTGAAGCCGGTGCCTCCCGGCGCAACGGCGGTCGGCATCCCGGCTCGCATCATTGAAGCGCGGGCCGATGCGGCCCGTGAAGAAGTGTCGGCCCGCATGGGGTTCTCGGCGTACGGCGTGACCCAGGGCGACGACCCGGTGGCACAGGCGATGCGCGGCCTGATCGACAGCGCAGCCGGATCGGCGCACCAGATCGCGCTGCTGTGGGCGGCCATCGAAACGCTGTCGGCCGCGCAGCCCGGCTGCCTGGTGCCGCGCGAAGCGCAGACCACCGAGGTCTTCGACGCCGAACACTACAAGCAGATGATGAAGTGAGCCAGGCGCGTCAAGCGCCCCCGCTTCACTGTGGTTTTGGGCGCAGCGCTGTCTTTGGCCGGAACGCCTTGCAGATCGCCGGATCGGTTTCGAAGTAAGGCCCGCCGGTCAGGTCGATGCAATAAGGCACGGCCGCGAAGATGCCCGCCACCGGTGGCGTCGCTGTCGGCAAACCTTCCAGCGTCTCGGCGATCGACTTCGGCTGCCCGGGCAGGTTGATGATCAGCGTCTTGCCGCGGATGACCGCGACCTGCCGCGACAGGATCGCCGTCGGCACGAAGTTCAGGCTGATGCTGCGCATCTGTTCGCCGAAGCCGGGCATCACCTTGTGCGCCACCGCCAGCGTGGCTTCGGGTGTCACGTCGCGCAGCGCCGGGCCGGTGCCGCCGGTGGTCAACACCAGATCGCAGCCGGCCTGGTCGATCAGTTCGCACAAGGCGGCGCTGATGCCCGCGAGGTCGTCCGGAATCAGCCGGGTTTCCCAGACCACGGGGTTCAGTACCGCGCGCGACAACCAGTCCTTCAGCGCGGGCAAGCCCTTGTCTTCGTAGATGCCGGCCGAGGCACGGTCGCTGATTGACACGATGCCGATGCGCACGGTGTCGAAAGCAGGGGGAGCGGTTTCAATCATGGCGATCTCGCATCAGGTGTCGTCAGAGGATTCGGCCGGGTGCTGGCGGATGAACTTGAACAGCTCGCGGAACGCCTTGCCGCTGCGTTGTTCGGGCAGCACCGAAGCGTCCTTGCGTGCCGCGCGGATGAGGCTGCGCAACTGCTGCACGTCGGCCTGCGGGCGGTGCGCTGTCCACTGGGTCAGTGCGTCGTCACTGGCGATCAGCTCGGCCCGCCAGCGCTCGGCGTCGTGCAGCGCGAGCGCATCCTTGGCGTGTCCCAGCTCCATCGCGGCAACGGCCTCGCGCAGCGGTTCGGGATCGGCGCGGCGCATCAGCTTGCCGATGTACTGCATCTGGCGGCGCCGTCCCTCGTGAGTCTTGGTGCCTCGGTACTGACGGATCGCGTCGAGCAGGATCTCGTCCATCGGCAGATCGACCAGCCGGTTGTCCGGCATCTCGACCAGCGCGACGCCCAGGTCCTGCAGATCGTGCGAGTCCTTCTTGCGCCGCGTCTTGCTCAGACGGGTCAACCACGCCGGGATCGGTTCGGTTTCGGCAGGTTCGGTAGGTGGCATGTCGGGTGGCGTCTGTCTGTGGGGAGGCGTGCTGGCCGGTGCGGCTCCGTGGGGGAGGCGGGGCAATGCAGAGGGAGCGTTCATCGATGAAAAAGCGCTCGGTATCATAGCGACGAGGTTCAGGCCGACGCGCCGAACTCCACAGCGGCACCGGCAGTTCTGCCCCACCGATGACACTGTCCCGGCTTTTCATTCGCGGCTCACGCCGCCCCCAACCTCCCGCCCACACTCCACATGCCAAGCACGACCTCGCCGTCATCCTCGACCACCGGCTTCGCCTACACCCGCGCCGATTTCCAGCAACTCGTCGACGACGCGCTGAAGTTCGCCGCCTCCCTGGGGGCCAGTGATGCCGGTGCCGAGGTGTCCGAGGGCGTCGGCCTGTCGGTGTCGGTGCGCAAGGGCGAGCTCGAGAACGTCGAGCGCAACCGTGACAAGTCGATCGGCGTGTCGGTCTACATGGGTCAGCGCAGAGGCAATGCCAGCACCTCCGATTTTTCCCGCGCGGCACTCGAGAAGACGGTGCGCGCCGCCCACGACATCGCCCGCTTCACCGCCGAAGACCCGGCCGCCGGCTTGCCCGAGGAGCGCGACCTGGCGCTCGGCGACGCGGCCATGCTCGACCTCGACCTGTTCCATCCCTGGGCCATCGATGCCGCCGGCGCGGCCGAGATCGCGCGTCGCTGCGAGCAGGCGGCGCTGACCGTCGACAAGCGCATCACCAACTCCGAAGGCGCGGGGGTCTCGGCCCAGCAGTCCCATTTCTTTGCCGGCAACAGCCGCGGGTTTCAAGGCGGCTACGCCAGCTCGCGACATTCGCTGTCGGTCGCGCCCATTGCATCGCTGCCCGGTCGGCGCGGCGATGACATGCAGCGCGACGCCTGGTACAGCTCGATGCGATCGGCCGACGCGCTGGCCTCGCCCGAAGCGGTGGGCCGCTACGCCGCCGAGCGTGCGTTGTCGCGCTTGAAGTCCCGAAAGATCAAGACCTGCGAGGTGCCGGTGCTGTTCGAGTCGACGGTCGCTGCAGGGCTGCTCGGTGCCTACGTTCAGGCGGTCAGCGGCGGCGCGCTGTACCGCAAGTCGAGCTTCCTGCTCGACAGCCTCGGCAAGCGCGTGCTGGCCAAGCACATCGACATCCTCGAAGACCCCCATGTGCTGCGCGGCAAGGGCAGTTCGCCGTTCGACGACGAAGGGGTGGTCACCCGCGCCCGTGATGTCGTGAAGGGAGGCGTCGCCCAGGGCTACTTCCTGTCGAGTTACTCGGCCCGCAAGCTGGGGATGCGCACCACCGGACATGCCGGCGGTTCGCACAACCTCTCGCTGACGAGCCGTCTGACGCAGTCCGCAGACGACCTGCCCGCGATGCTGCGCAAGCTCGACCGCGGTCTGTTCGTGATCGAGCTGATGGGGCAGGGCGTCAACCAGGTCACCGGCGACTACTCGCGTGGCGCTGCGGGTTTCTGGGTCGAGCGCGGCCGCATCGTGCATCCGGTGCACGAGATCACCATCGCTGGCAACCTGAAGCAGATGTTCAAGGGCATCGTGGCGGTCGGGGCGGATGCGTACACGATGGGCGGCAAGACGATCGGCTCGGTGCTGGTCGATTCGATGAAGATCGCCGGCAGCTGAGCGGCGGGCCGATGAGCGTCTCGAAGTTCAGCGCCGAAGCGATCGCGGGAGATCGAGTCATGCAACGCCGTCGATTCATCCGCCACAGCGGTCTGGTTGGTGTGCTGGCCGCAGGGGCCGCCCCGGCCATCGTGCACGCCCAGGCCAACCTGCGCTGGCGACTGGCGTCCAGCTTTCCGAAATCGCTGGACACCCTCTTCGGCGCGGCCGAGGTATTTGCGAAGAAGGTCGGCGAGATGACCGGTGGCCGCTTCCAGATCAGCGTGCACCCGGCCGGCGAGTTGCTGCCGCCGTTCGGCGTCGTCGATGGCGTGCAGGCCGCCACGGTCGAGATGGCGCACACCGTGCCGTACTACTTCTTCGGCAAGGAGGAGACGTTCGCGATCGGCGCCGCGATTCCGTTCGGCCTGAATTCGCGCCAGATGACGGCCTGGATGTACCACGGCAACGGCCTGAAGCTGATGCGCGAGTTCTATGCCAAGTACAACATCATCAACTTCCCCGGCGGCAACACCGGCGTGCAGATGGGTGGCTGGTACCGCAAGGAAATCAAGACGCCGGCCGACATCAAGGGGCTCAAGATCCGCATCGGCGGCTTCGCCGGTCGCGTGATCGAGCGCATGGGGGGGGTGTCGCAGAACATCCCCGGCGGCGAGGTGTACCAGGCGCTGGAAAAAGGCACGATCGATGCCGCTGAATGGATCGGCCCCTACGATGACCAGAAGCTCGGCTTCAACAAGGTCGCGCCGTTCTATCACTACCCCGGCTGGTGGGAGGGCGGTCCGCAGATCGACTTCTTCGTCAACACCCAGGCCTACGCGGCCTTGCCCGGTGATTACAAGGCCATCGTCGAGATGGCCGCCTCGCATGTGCACGTCGACATGCAGGCCAACTACGACTCCAAGAACCCGGCCGCATTGAAGACGCTGGTGGCCGCTGGCGTCAAGGTGCTGCCGTTCCCGAAGCCGGTGCTGGATGAAGCGTTCAAGCAGTCGATGGAGCTCTATGAGGAACTGAGCGCGAAGAACCCGAACTGGAAGAAGGTCTACGACGACTACGCCGCGTTCCGCCGCGAGCAGAACCTGTGGTTCCGCTTCGCCGAATCGAGCTTCGATCGCTACATGCAAGCCGTCAAGCTTTGACGTTCAAGAGCCTCACTTCGGCTGCACTTTGCGGTCGGCTTCGACGGCTTCCTTCAGCGCTTTCATCGGGTCTTCTTGCGCAGCGTCCGCTGCGTTCTGATCGGCCTGCATCTGACGCAGCGCAGCATCGGCGTCGATCTTCGTCGTCGCCTCGCCGCCGCTGGACACCAGGCCCGGGAACGCAATGATCAACGCGACCATCGCCAGCTGGATCAGCACGAACGGAATCGCACCGCGGTAGATCTGGCCGATGGTGACCGGCGCGATGCGCTGACCGGTTACCGCGTCGGCGTACTCGCGGTCCGGCGCGACGCTGCGCAGGTAGAACAGCGCGAAGCCGAACGGCGGGTGCATGAACGAGGTCTGCATGTTGACCGCGAGCAGCACGCCGAACCACACCAGATCGATGCCGAGTGCGGCCGCTACGGGTGCGAGCAGCGGAATCACGATGAAGGCGAGCTCGAAGAAATCGAGGAAGAAGGCCAGCACGAAGACCAGCAGATTCACGACGATCAGAAAGCCCAGCGTGCCGCCGGGCAGCGCGGTCAGCAGGTGCTCGACCCATTGGGGGCCGTCGACCGCCTGGAATGCGAGACTGAACACCGTCGAGCCGATCAGGATGAACAGCACGAAGCACGACAGCCGGGTCGTGCTCTCCATCGCCTGACGCAGCAGGCGCAGGTCGAGGCGCCGCCGCACGATCGCCATCGCCAGCGCGCCGACCGCACCCATCGCGCCGCCTTCGGTCGGCGTCGCGATGCCGAGGAAGATCGTGCCGAGCACCAGAAAGATCAGCGCCAGCGGTGGGATCAACACGAAGGCGACGCGCCAGACGAGCTTGCCTCGCGACGTTCCGCCGGTGGCCCGTGTGTCGCCAGGCGCGGTGCGTGTCGTCCGGGGCATCGCTGGAACCCACTGCGGCCGCACGACGCTGATCACCATCACGTAGACGATGTAGAGCCCCGTCAGGAGAAACGCCGGGACGAACGCGCCCCGGTACAGATCGTCCACGCTCTGCCCCAGTTGATCGGCCATGACGATCAGCACCAGCGACGGCGGGATGATCTGGGCCAGTGTTCCGGACGCGGCGATCACGCCGCTGGCCACGCGTCGGTCGTAGCCGTGGCGCAGCATGATCGGCAGCGAGATCAGCCCCATCGAGATCACCGAAGCTGCGACGACGCCGGTGGTCGCCGCGAGCATCGCGCCGACGAAGATCACTGCGTAGGCGAGACCGCCACGGATGGGTCCGAACAACTGGCCGATCGTGTCGAGCAGGTCTTCGGCCATGCCCGAGCGTTCGAGGATCAGGCCCATGAAGGTGAAGAACGGGATCGCCAGCAGCGTGTCGTTCTGCATGATGCCGACGATGCGCAGCGGCAGTGCCTGCATCAACGATGCAGGCATCAGCCCCAACTCGATGCCGACTCCCGCATAGAACAGGCCGCAGGCAGCCAGTGAAAACGCGACCGGGAAGCCGATGAGCAAAAACACCACCAGCGAGCCGAACATCAACGGCGCCATGTTGGCGGCGAGCAGCGTCAGCATCAGGTGCGGCCAGATTCGGCCGATGCGGTGTCGACCGCCGGGTGCATCGGCTCGGGAAGCCAGCCTCGCAGGAAGGCCACGCGCTTGATCAGTTCGGACAGTCCCTGCGCACCGAGCAGGGTGAAACCAAGCGGCAGCAGCGCGATCACCGGCCAGCGGATCAGCCCGCCCGCGTTGCTCGACATCTCGCCGCTGAGGCAGGCCCGGGTCAGCAGCGGCCACGACAGACCGATCACCACGCTGACCAGCGGGAACAGGAAGAAGACGAGGCCGAACACGTCGATCCAGGCCTGGGCGCGTTTCGACCAGCGCCCGGACAACACGTCGATGCGCACGTGTTCCCGACGCAGCAGGGTGTGGCCGGCCGCCAGCAGGAAGACTGCCGAAAACAGGTACCACTGGATTTCGAGAAACGCGTTCGAGCTGGTGTTGAACAGCTTGCGAACGATCGCGTTGCCCGCGCTGATCAGCACCGCCGCCAGCACGAGCCACGCGACGGAACGCCCGACAGCTTCGTTGAACCGATCGATGAGTCTGGACAGCGCAAGCACGTTCAGCGGGGCAACGCGCCGTCGACGCTCAGAGGGACATCGCCGCCTGGAACAGCTTGCCGGAGCGCGTGCCGGTGCGACAGAACACCACGATGGGCTTCGGCAGCGTGTTCAGCAGATCGCGGAACCGAGCCGCTTCTTCGGGGCTTTGGTAGGCCGGGCCGACGGGCAGGTAGGCATAGGCCAGACCCGATGCCGCAGCGGCGCCTTCGAGCGCGACGCTGGTCGGCTGATCGGGTCCGCCTTCGTGATCCGGTCGGTTGTTGATCACGCTCTTGAATCCGGCCTGCGCCAGCAGCGCCATTGCTGCCGTTTCGAGCTGAGCCGTCGCGCTGACGTCGCTGCTCAAGGGCCGAAGAGTGGGCAGGTTCATGGCGGGTTCCTTCGTTTGGCGTCGATTCAGCGGGCCAGCGCCTGCTTCACGGCCGCAGACACCAGGCCCATGTCGGCCTTGCCGGCCAGCCGCGCCTTGACCGCCGCCATCACCTTGCCCATGTCGCCCGGGCCGGTGGCACCCAGCTCGGCCACGATCGCCTGCACTTCTGCGGCAATGTCGTCGGCACCGAGGCGCTGGGGCAGATAGGCTTCGAGCACCTGAAGTTCGGCAGTTTCCTTGTCGACCAGATCGGTTCGACCGGCGGCACCGAACTGCGAGATCGAGTCCTTGCGCTGCTTGATCAGCTTGTCGACGATGGCGATGACGGCCGCGTCATCGAGAACGATGCGTTCGTCGACCTCACGCTGCTTGCACGCGGCCAGCAACCCTCGGATGGTCAGCAGCCGGGGCGCGTCCTTCGCGCGCATGGCGGTCTTCATGTCCTCGGTGATTTGGTCTTTGAGTGTCATGGTGGCGTGCGCTGTCGGTGGTTATCAAAGAAAAAGCCCGCAGTGAGCGGGCCTTTCGGAGAGCGAAACGGCTGCTTAGAACAGCTTTTTCGGCAACTGCATGCTGCGAACGCGCTTGAAGTGGCGCTTGACGGCAGCCGCTTTCTTGCGTTTCCGTTCGGCGGTGGGCTTTTCGTAGAACTCGCGTGCCCGCAGGTCGGTCAGCAAACCCAGCTTCTCAATGGTGCGCTTGAAGCGGCGCAGTGCCACGTCGAATGGCTCGTTTTCTTTCACGCGAATCGTAGTCATGTATCGATTGAATCCAGATTGAATGTGCTTGGGGTGAAGTGCTCGACATCGAAACGGAAGGTCCGGACTCTCGAGTCGTGCAAGCAAACCACCATCAAACGCGTTTGCCAGCAAAGCTCTAGATTATAGCCAGCCAATCGGCGTGCAGCAACCATCGATCTTTGCCGCGCCGATGCGGCGCACATCTCGTCTCGGTTTCATTCAGCGCAAGGGCTGCAGCTCAAGCCGGCCACGTGCATCGGTCAATGTCTTGCCGAGCAGCGCTGTCGTCGCATAAATCGCGCTGATGGCAGGCGTCGGTGTTCCGGTGATGCGCCCGAGCTCGACCACGCTGCCGACCAGCGCTTCGATTTCAAGAACCCGGCCATGCTCGACATCCTGAAGCATCGAGGTCTTGTGCGCGCCGACTGCCTCGGCGCCGGCGATTCGCTGGTCGATCGAGATCTTGATGTCGACGCCGAGCTTGCCGGCCACCGCTTGGGCCTCGCGCATCATGCTGGCGGTGAGCTCGCGCGACAGCGGATGGCGGCAGATGTCTTCGAGTGTGGCGTGGGTCAATGCGCTGATCGGGTTGAAGCTCAGGCTGCCCCACAGCTTGATCCAGATTTCGGCGCGGATGTCCCTGCTGATCGGCGACTTGAAGCCCGCTTTCATCATCACCCGCGACAGCGCGTCGATGCGCGGGCTGCGGCTGCCGTCGGGTTCACCGAGGGGGAAACGGTTGCCTTCGATCAACCGGACGACCCCGGGTTCGACACGCTCGGCGGCGGGATACACCACGCTGCCGATCACGCGCTCGGGCTCGATGTGAGCGGCCAGGGCGCCGTCGGGGTCGACGCTGCCGAGTTGCATTCCTTCGTACGGCCCGGGCAGCTTGTGGAAATACCACCAGGGCACGCCGTTGATCATCGGCACGACCACCGTCTCGGGCCCGAACAGGCTGCGCAACGCCGGCAGCACCTCGCGCACCTGGTGCGCTTTCAGCGCCAGCAGCACGGCATCCTGCGGGCCGGCCTCGGCCATGTCCTGCACGGCACGGACCGTGGTGGATTGCTGCACGCTGCCGTCTTCAAGGATCAGTCTGAAGCCCCGGGCGTTGATGGCCGACACGCTCTCCTGGCGCGCGATGAAAGTGATGTCTTCCCCCGACAGCGCCAGCTTCGTGCCCAGATATCCACCGATCGCCCCGGAACCGACCACAGCAATCTTCATAGGGGTCGGCGGTTGCTTCGCGCTCAGCCGAGGCCGAGCTTGCGCGCCAGGCCGATGCGCTGCAGCTTGCCGGTGGCGCCCTTCGGGATCTCGTCCATGAAGAGGATTTTCCTGGGGACCTTGAACCCGGCGGCGCGCTGGGTCACGAACGCCTGAATCTCGCGTTCCGTGGCGGCAACACCTTCCCTCAGTACGACAACGGCAGCGACCTCCTCACCGAGCAGCGGATGCGGCATGCCGAAACACACGACCTGTGCCACCGCCGGGTGATCCATCAGGATCTCGTCGACCTCGCGCGGGCTGATCTTTTCTCCGCCACGGTTGATGATTTCCTTCAGGCGGCCGGTGATGCTGAGGTAGCCGTCGGCATCCTTCATGCCCTGGTCGCCGGTGCGGAACCAGCCGTCGGCAAATCCTTCGGCATTGGCGTCCGGGTTGTTCTCGTAACCCGCGGTGACGTTCGGCCCGCGAATCACGATCTCACCGACTTCGCCGACGCCGACCAGCGCTCCGGCTTCATCCATGATCGAAATCTCGGGGCCCGCCGACAAACCCACCGTCCCCGGCTTGCGTGTTCGTGGAGGCAAGGGGTTCGATGCCATCTGATGCGTCGCCTCGGTCATGCCGTAGGCCTCGATCAGTGGCGAGCCGAAGAGGGATTCGAGTTCCTTGATGACCTGGGGCGGCATCGACGACGACGACGAGCGCAGGAAGCGCAGCGGATGGCGCCGAATGACATCGAGATGAGCTTTCGCCCTCGCTGCGATGGCCTGATGCATGGTCGGCACAGCGGTGTACCAGCTGGGGTGCGCTTCGTCCATCCAGCCGAAGAATTTCAACGCGTTGAAGCCCGGCGTGCAGAACACCTGCGATCCGGCCGACAGCGGCGCCAGCACGCCCGCGATCAGCCCGTGGATGTGGAACAGCGGCATGATGTTCAGCCCGATGTCGTTTGGCTGGAACTGCAGCGTGTCGCGAATGTGCCCGGCGGATGCGCACAGGTTGCCGACCGACAGCGGCACGATCTTCGGCCGCGAGGTCGTGCCCGACGTGTGCAGCACCATGCCGATGTCGGACGCAACCGAAAATCCGCCTCGCATGGAAGGCGGGCTGGTGGATTCCTCGCGCGGTTCAAGCGTGAACTGACCAGCCGGCGCCCCCTCCGCAACAACGAGATCGAATATCTGAACGCCCAATTTGACGGCCACATCAATGGCGGGCGAAGTGCTGCGGCGCCTCACGATCAGGGCCCGGGCATGCAGGTCGGACAAATAGAACTCGAACTCCTCGGCGCGATAGGCCGGATTCAGCGGGGCGCTGGTCGTGCCCGACGCGCAGGCGATGTAGCAGGCCGCCATCTCGGGCCCGTTGTCGAGCACGATGGCCACGCGGTCGTTGCGGCCGATTCCCAGTGCATTCAAGCGGGTCAGCGTGTCGACGACAAGTGTGCGCAACCCGGTATAGGTCAACGGTGCTCGCGCGGGCGCAGAGAGGGCCAGGTTGCTGTCTGCGCCACAGGCGAGCAGGGATTGAATGGATGCGGACATGAATGTTTCGTGCATGCAGACGTCGACCACCTGCATTTGACCGGACTGTATCTGCGTCGGGATAATCCGCGGTTGGCCTCCGACGCCGCACGCTGGTTCTGCGTTCGCCCACTCCCACATCACTGCGCTCACACCCTGCCTTGAAGTCTGCCCCTGGCCCGACGGATGTACCCATCCCTGCACCGCTCGACCCCGGGTCGGCCTCGCTCGAATTGATCGATGTGTCCTGCGTTCGAGGCACGCGCCGGCTGTTTGCTGGGGTCGATTCAGTGGTGCGTGCCGGGCAACTGCTGCGTGTCCAGGGCGCGAACGGCGCGGGCAAGACCAGCCTGCTGCGCACGCTGTGCGGCCTTTCGTTGCCCGACCGGGGTGAGGTGCGCTGGCGCGGTCGCCCGGTCACCGCGGACCGCGACGGCTTCCATCGGGAACTGATCTATCTGGGCCACGCTGCCGCGTTGAAAGATGATCTGTCGGCGTGCGAGAACCTGTCGACGGCCAGCCTGCTCGGAGGTCAACGCCCCACCGCTGCGCAGGTGATGTCGGCACTGGCCGCGGCCGGCCTGCGGCAGCGCGAACACCTGAGTGCACGCAGCCTGTCGCAAGGGCAGCGTCGTCGGGTGGCGTTGGCGCGGCTGGTGTTGTTGCCTTCCGCGCCGCTTTGGGTGCTCGACGAGCCTTTCAACGCCCTCGACACCGCGGCCACCGATTGGCTGCTGACGGTCGTGACGGCGCAATTGCGCGCGGGCGGCATCGTCGTGCTGACCAGCCACCAGCCGGTGGCGATCGATCCTTCGCTGTCTCAAGTGACGCTGACGCTGTGAGCCGCACCACACGGCCCGTGGCTTCCGCAGAAGCCGCTCGCGAAGTGAACGTCACCGGGATCACCGTCCGGTCCTCCGCGCTGGATGCGATGCGCGGTGTCTTCCTGCGCGATCTGCGACTCGCGATGCGCCGCCGGGCCGACACCGCCGCAGCGTTGTTCTTCTTCGTGATCGTCGCCAGCCTGTTTCCGCTGGGCGTCGGCCCCGAACCACAGCTGCTGCGCACGATGGCGCCCGGGGTGGTGTGGGTGTCTGCGCTGCTCGCGTCGATGCTGTCGCTGGGCCGCCTGTTCGCCGACGACCACCAGGACGGCACCCTCGAGCAACTGCTGCTGTCGGTGTGTCCGCTGCCGCTGATCGTGCTGAGCAAGATGGCGGCGCACTGGCTGTGTTCGGGCCTCGCGCTGACGCTCGTCGCGCCGCTGCTGGCGCTGCAGTTCGACCTGCCGGGGCAGTCGATCGGCGTGCTGACGCTGTCGCTGTTGCTCGGCACGCCGCTGCTCAGCCTGATCGGTGGCATCGGCGCCGCGCTGACCGTGGGTGTGCGCGGCGCAGGGGTGTTGTTGTCGCTGCTGGTGCTGCCACTGTGCGTGCCGGTGCTGATCTTCGGCGCCGGAGCCGTCGACGCGGCGGCGGCAGGGCTCGCTGTGGGTGCGCATTACTCGCTGCTGGGCGCGATGCTGGTGCTGGCGTTGTTCCTGGCGCCGCTCGCTGCGGCCGCAGCCCTGAGGATCGCACTCGAATGAGCGCGTTGCACAATCCAAGGTTGTCTGGAAGTCCGGTCTGTCACCGATTTGCTTCCAACAGGTGACAGCCGGAGTCCGAAGTCGTGCAGTTCGCTGAAATCAACTGGTTCAAATACGCCGCGCCGCAGCGCTTCTATGGGCTGGCGGGCAAGGCCGTTCCCTGGTTGAGCGCATTGGCCGCGTTGCTGCTCGTGGCCGGGCTCGTCATCGGCCTGTTGCTCGCGCCCACCGATGCCCAGCAAGGCGACGCCTATCGCATCATCTTCATCCATGTGCCGGCCGCCTGGATGTCGATGGTGATCTACCTGGCCCTGGCGTTCTGGGCGGCGATCGGGCTGATCTTCAATGCCCGACTGGCCGCGATGCTGGCCACTGCGCTGGCTCCTTCAGGTGCGTTGATGACCTTCATCGCGCTGTGGACCGGCGCCTTCTGGGGCCGGCCGACCTGGGGCGCCTGGTGGGTGTGGGATGCCCGGCTCACGTCGGAGCTGGTGCTGCTGTTCCTGTACATCGGCTTCATGTCGCTGCACGCGGCCATCGACGACCCACGCCGCGCAGACCGGGCTGCGGCGCTGCTGGCACTGGTCGGCGCCGTCAACGTGCCGATCATCTATTTCTCGGTGAAATGGTGGAACACCCTGCACCAGGGCTCGTCGGTGACCTTCACCCAGGGATCGAGCATGGCAGCGCCGATGTTGGCCGGCATGCTGGTGATGGCGCTGGCGTTCTGGGCGTACGCCATCGCCATCTCGCTGGCCCGCTTGCGCGTGATCATTCTCGAGCGTGAGCAACAAACGCATTGGGTGCATGCCGAACTGGGGAACGCATGAGCGGCCGATCGACTCCATGGAACCGTCGGCGTCCTGAGGACCGCGGATGATCTGGAACAGCTGGGCGGATTTCGTGGCCATGGGCGGCTACGGCCTCTACGTGTGGGGATCGTTTGGCGTGACGGCGCTCGTGATCGTCGGCGAGATTTGGGCCGTCGCAGCCCGTCGCCGAGCCTTAAGCCGGCGCGAGCACGATGCCGACAGTGCAGACCTTGGAGAGACTTCATGAAACCCAGAACCAAGCGTGGCTTGGCCATCGTGATCGGGCTGGCGGTGCTGGGCATCGCGAGTGCGCTGGTACTCAACGCCTTCCGCAGCAACATGGTGTTCTTCTTCAGCCCGTCGCAGGTCGTGGCCCATGAAGCGCCGCGTGAACGCAGCTTCCGCGTCGGTGGGCTGGTCGAGCAGGGCAGTATCCAGCGCGATTCGAAGACCCTGCAGGTCAGCTTCGTCGTGACCGATCTGGCGCAACGGATTCCCGTCACTTACACCGGCTTGCTGCCCGACCTGTTCCGCGAAGGCAAGGGCGTGGTCGCGCAGGGCAAGCTGGGCCCGGACGGCGTGTTCCACGCCGAACAGGTGCTCGCCAAGCACGACGAGAACTACATGCCGCCCGAGGCCGCCGCCGCGCTGGCCAAGGCGCGCAAGGGCGACCTGCCCGCGGGCGCCATGACCCTTTCGTCCGACTCGAAGAACCCGGGAGCCCAGCCATGATTCCTGAACTGGGACACGTGGCCCTGATCCTGGCGCTCTCGATGGCGCTCGCTCAAAGCGTGCTGCCGCTGATCGGCGCACAGACTGGCAACGCGGCGTGGATGTCGCTGTCCCGGCCCTCGGCTCGCGGGCAGTTCATCTTTGTCGTGATCGCCTACGGTTGCCTGACCTATGCCTTCGTCACCAACGATTTCTCGGTGCTGCTGGCCGCCGAACATTCCAACTCGTCGCTTCCGTTGATCTATCGCATCACGGCGGTGTGGGGCAACCACGAAGGCTCGATCCTGCTGTGGTCCCTGATCCTGTCGGGATGGACGCTGGCGGTGTCGATTTTTTCGAAGCGCCTTGACGACGTGACCGTCGCTCGCGTGCTGGGCGTGATGGGCCTGGTGAGTTGCGGCTTCATGCTATTCACGCTGTTCACCTCCAACCCGTTCGAGCGGCTGTTGCCGGCCGCCCCCGATGGCCGCGATCTGAACCCGCTGCTGCAGGACCCGGGCATGGTGATCCACCCGCCGATGCTCTACATGGGCTATGTCGGCTTCGTGGTGGCGTTCGCGTTCTCGATCGCCGCGCTGCTGTCGGGCCGGCTCGATGCGTCGTGGGCGCGCTGGTCGCGGCCGTGGACCACGGTGGCTTGGTGCTTCCTGACCTGCGGCATCGCGCTCGGCAGCTTCTGGGCCTATTACGAACTGGGCTGGGGTGGCTGGTGGTTCTGGGACCCGGTCGAGAACGCCTCCTTCATGCCCTGGCTGGTCGGCACGGCGCTGATGCATTCGCTGGCCGTCACCGAAAAGCGCGGTGGCTTCAAGATGTGGACGGCGCTGCTCGCCATCCTGGCGTTTTCGCTCTCGTTGCTCGGTACCTTCATCGTCCGCTCGGGCGTGCTGAGTTCGGTGCACGCCTTCGCTTCCGATCCGGCACGCGGCATCTTCATCCTGTCGTTCCTCGTCGTCGTGATCGGCGGCTCGCTGCTGCTGTTCGCGTGGCGTGCACCGAAGGTTGGCCTGGGTGGCAGCTTCGATCTGGTGTCGCGTGAATCGATGCTGCTCGCCAACAACGTGCTGCTCGTGGTCGCCGCCGCGGCGGTGCTGCTGGGCACGCTGTACCCGCTGGTGCTCGACGCGCTGAACATGGGCAAGATTTCGGTCGGCCCACCGTACTTCGTCTCGGTGTTTGTGCCGCTGATGGCACCCGCGCTGTTCCTGATGGGCGTCGGTCCGATGGCACGCTGGCGGCAGGCCGGTGTGATCGACCTGGCGCGGCGGCTGCGCTGGGCGTTCGGGGTCAGCGCTGCGTCGGCGGTGATCGCGCCATTCGCACTTGGTCACTGGACGCCGATGATCGGATTCGGCCTGCTGCTGGCGGCGTGGATCGCCAGCACGACCCTGCTGAATCTGGTGACCCGCCTGCGTGAATCCAAGGCGGATTACCTCGGGGGACGCTTCCTGGCCCAGTCGGGCAGCTACTACGGCATGCTGCTCGCGCACCTCGGCGTGTCGGTGTTCATCGTCGGGGTCACCGTGGTCAGCGGCTACCAGAGCGAGAGCGATGTGCGCATGCAGGTCGGCGAGACCGCGACTGCCGGCGGCTACACCTTCACGATGCAGGGCGTGCGCGAGATCAAGGGACCCAACTACGTTGCTGCGCAGGCGTCGATTGGCGTCACGCGTGACGGGCAGACGGTCACCACCTTGTGGCCGGAACGACGCATCTACACCGTGACGCGTTCCCCGATGACCGAAGTCGCGATCGACCGCAGCTTGGCGCGGGATCTTTACGTTGCGCTCGGCGAGCCGGTCAGCCCCACCGCCTGGAGCGTGCGCGTGCATCACAAGCCGCTGGTCAACCTGATCTGGCTCGGCTGTCTGCTGATGGCCGGTGGCGGCTTCCTCGCCGTGCTCGACCGGCGTTACCGGGTGCGGCGCACGTCGCAAGTCGCGGCGGTGGGTCCTTCGGCGGGACCCGGCGCACCGTTGCCCCGGCCGATGTCCATCATCGGCACACTCGTTCGCAAGGCACGCACCCGATGAAGCGCTATCTGCTGCCGTTGCTGGTGTTCGTGCTGCTGGCGGGCTTTCTGGCGGTGGGCTTGAAGCGTGATCCGCGTGAGGTGCCTTCACCACTGATCGACAAGTCGGCGCCTGCCTTCAGCCTGCCGCAGCTCGATGCGCCCGACCAGCGTGTGGCGGCTCAGGACCTGCGCGGTCAGGTCTGGTTGCTCAACGTCTGGGCCTCGTGGTGCGTGGCGTGTCGGCAAGAGCATCCGCTGCTGGTCGAATTGTCGAAAATCGGTCAGGTCAAGATGTACGGGCTGAACTACAAGGACAAGCGCGAAGACGCGCTCGGCTGGCTGGAAAAGCTGGGCAACCCGTATGTGAAGTCGATGTCAGACACCGAAGGGCTGGTCGGCATCGACTACGGCGTCTACGGCGTGCCCGAGACCTTCGTCATCGACAAGCAGGGCGTCATTCGATACAAGCAGATCGGACCGGTCACACCTGAAGCCCTGCGCGACACGCTACTGCCGCTGGTGGCGAAGCTGGAGAAATCATGAGACGCGCTTCGGTGATCGCGCTGGTGCTTGCCAGCGCCGCATGGAGCGTCAGTGCGGCGCCGGAGGCCAGTCCACCGCCTCACGAAGCCGCCAACAGCTCGGCCGATCCCGCTCTCGAAGCACGCGTGATGGCGGTCGCCGAAGAGCTGCGTTGCCTTGTGTGCCAGAACGAGACCATCGCGGCCTCGCACGCCGATCTGGCCGTCGACCTGCGCAAGCAGATCCGCATCAAGCTCAGCGAAGGGCAGTCTGAACGCCAGATCCTCGATTTCATGGTCGAGCGCTACGGCGATTTCGTGCTGTACCGCCCGACCCTTCAAGCCACCACCGTGCTGCTGTGGGTGGGGCCGTTCGCGCTGCTGCTGGTCGCCGGCTTTGCACTTGCACGGGCCATCCGGGGCCGTCAGCGGCAGCTTGCCGTCCCGCTCAGCCCCACCGACGCCGCGCGTGCGCGGCAGCTCCTCGAAGAAAGCTCCCCCGGCTCATGACGATTTTCTGGATCCTGACTGCGGCGCTGACGCTGCTGGCGCTGACTCTGGTGTTGCCCCCCCTGATCAAGAGGCGGCCCGTCGCAGCGACCCCCGACGCTGCGTCGGCGCGGCTGTCGACGATTGCGATCCTGCGTGACCAGAAGGTCCAGCTCGATGCCGAGCTGGCGGCTGGCACCCTGGATGCCGAGCAACACCGACTGGGTCGCGAAGAGATCGAGCGGCGCGTGCTCGACGAAACCGAGGGCCAGGGTGCCCGCATCGGCGCTGCGACGATTGGATCCGGTGCATCAATCGCGATGCCCGAACGACCGTGGAAGACCGTGCTGCTGCTGGGGCTGATCGTGCCGTTGTTTGTCGCAGGGATCTACGGCCGACTGGGCTCACCCCAGGCCATCGACGCCTCCGCCGCCGCGTTGGCGAAAGGGGGTGACGTCACGAACGAGCAGATCGAGGCTCTTGTCAAGACGCTGGCCGAGCGCATGGAATCGAAGCCCGACGACGTGCAGGGGTGGACGCTGCTGGCACGCACCTACGCCGCGATGCAGCGCTTTGCCGAGGCCGACAAGGCCTACGCGCGGGCCACCGCACTGGCGCCGCAGGACGCCCAGTTGCTGATCGATCACGCCGATGTGCTGGCCATGCTGCAAGGACAGAAGTTGGCCGGAGAACCTGCCCGGATGATCGCCAAGGCACTGGAACTCGATCCGAAGAACGTGAAGGGGCTGGCACTGGCCGGTGGCCTGGCCTACGAGGCCGGCGACAACCTGCTGGCCATCCGCTACTGGACGCAGGCGCGTGAACTGGCTCCACCGGACTCTGACTTCGCCCGCAGTCTCGACCAGGGGATCGAGCAAGCGAAAGGCGCTGCCGGGACGGCAACGCCCGCGCAGTCCGGAACTGTGGCGGCAGCCACGGGCGCGCCGCCAGCGGCCACCGGAGCTGGCGCAACCGCCTCGGATGCTGCGGCGCGGGTCGCAGGGCGGGTGACCTTGTCGCCCTCGCTGGCATCGAAAGTGGCACCGACCGATACGGTCTTCATCTTCGCGCGCGCCGCCGAAGGCCCGCGGATGCCGCTGGCGATCCTGCGGCGTACCGTTGCCGATCTGCCGATCACCTTCACGCTCGACGATGCGATGGCGATGTCGCCAGAGATGAAGTTGTCGAAGTTTCCGTTGGTCGTGGTCGGCGCACGGGTCTCGAAGTCGGGCAATGCGATGCCTAGCCCCGGTGACCTGACGGGTCAGCTGACGGCGGTGAAGACCGGAACCGAAGGCCTGCAGATCGTCATCGACACCATGCAGCCCTGACCGAGCGGACGACTGCGGCATGCAGGGCAGGGCACCCGCTGAGCTCGGGCCGACGGTACTGCCTGGTCCCTGAAGGCCGTGACGTTGGCACAGGGCCTTTGGGCCCGCGTTCGAGTCAACCCCCATCACAGCTCGCGGGCCGACGGCTGGCCTGCTTCGGCCTTGGAGATGCCATGTTTCGCGCGACGGATCGTCGATAGCACCCCCAGCGCGACCAGCGGAATTGCGATACCGACGACGAGGTCAGGTTCGATGTGCAGTCCGCCCGCCTTCAGTGCCTTCGACAAGTAGCCCACCAGACCCGCCACGTAATAGACGATGGCCGCAACGGACAGGCCTTCCACCGTTTGTTGCAGGCGCAACTGCAGCTTCGCGCGGCGGTCCATCGATGCCAGCAGCGCCTGGTTCTGCCGCTCGCGCGTGATGTCGACCCGCGTCGACAGCAAGGCACTGGCCTGCGCGACACGCTCGGACAGGTTGTGCAAGCGCTGCGACACTGTGGTGCAGGTGGCCATCGCCGGTGTGAAGCGACGCGCCATGAACTCCTCGATGGTCTGCACGCCGGTCAGGCGTTGCTCACGCAACTCACCGACGCGCGTGGTCACCAGTTCAGAGTACGCGCGGCAAGCACCGAATCGAAACTGGCTCGACGCCAGCCCGCTTTCGACCTCAGCCGCCAGCCGCGTCAGTTCGTGCAGCAGCGATTCGTCGTTGCCGCCCTGGTCCTTCGCGATGCTGTCGGTCAGCGCGGCCAATGAACTTTCGATCTCGACGATGCGCGGCAACTGACGTCTCGCGATGGGCAGCGCCAGCAGCGCGAGCATGCGATAGGCCTCGATTTCGAACAGCCGCTGCAACGTGCGACCCGCCTGCCGCAGCGTCAGATCGCGATTGAAAACCACGAAGCGCGCGAAGCCGTCCCCATGGACTCGAAAATCGGTGAACGCGAGGCCGGCCCCATCGCCAATGCGCGCGCCGACGGCGATGTTCCCGTCAAAGAGATTGGCCAGCACCGTGGCGTCGGGCTCGTCGTCTTCCGCTGGCACCAGCTTGGCGTGCGCCGCGACCAGCGTCGAACCCGGAATTTCTGCGAGCCAATCCGCAGGCAGCCGCGAGATGGCGGTTTCACCAAACGGCGATGAGCTGCGGCCCCCGATGAAGAAGGTGTAGCCCGAGAACTCACCGTGACGCTCCCATTTGAAGCGAAGCGTCCCGAGGGTCGCGATGAAGTGTGTCGCACCCTCCGCCGGCGGTGCCACGCCGTTCGGCGCGCAAAGTGAGGCAATGTGTTCCAACTCACGAGCACGCGCGTCGGTGTCGATCAGAACCGCGACATACGTCGCCCGAGACGGCGTATCCAGCGGCTCGGGCGGCCGCGCATGAGCCTCGCTGGCAAGCGCCTGTCGGTCCGGGTGATCGGGAGGAAGCAACGCCATGGGGTACTTTCTGTTGAGTTCAGGGCTCACCCGAATCGGGTGGGGCGAACGGCACCCGTTTTGCCCCGTTTCGCATGAAAACACAAATCGTCGAAGCTGCAGTTGCGGGGCGCGGCAGGAGTGCATCTTCAGCCGTTCACTCACGGCATCCAAATTCGCAGTTCGGTCCAACCGGACTGTTCCAGTGGCGGCGGCCTGGGTTCCGGCGAAGGAATCGGTATCCGTCCTCATCTGTGCTTGACCGTCGCTCAGGTGTTCGTGAGCAACTGGACATTCAGGCTGGCGCAGAGTGCGCAAGTGGTGGCCTACCGCGATACGACCGACCAGAATACGGAAACCTCGACTCCTTGCCGCCCCATTCCATGTTGTCCGTACCCGCCATCAGCCTGTCCGGCATGAACGCTGCCCAAACTGCCGTGGATGCCGCGGCGCACAACGTCGCAAATTTGGCGACCAGCGGCTTTCGGCGGATGGAGATCGTTCAGGTGACTGCGGCTGGCGGTGGCGTTACGACGTCATTGGCTCAATCGCCCGAGGTGGGCAACGCCATCGAGGCGGACGTTGTTGGGCAACTGGCGGCCAAGAACGCCTTCCTTGCGAACCTGGCGGTGTTCCGGGCAAGCGACAAGATGCTGGGTTCGCTGCTGGACAGGACGAGCTGAGCTTTGCCTCTGTCTGGATTTCCGTTCTCGATGGAGCAACAGGGGTGGTGGCCAAGGTGACCACAAGTCCTTTGATCTCGAATGTGTATTTTACATAATATACATAGTCGTGCATTCGTAGGGTGCCAGATCGGGAGGGTCCTCCTATGAAACTGCAACTCCACAGCATCGAGCAAGCCCCCACCAACTTGCCATATTGGCCAACGCTGATGGACGACTTATGTAACCCGCCAGCGAACCGGGTGGCCCAGGTGCTGGGCATGAGCGAGCGCTCTATCCAGCGCCACAACTCGACTGAAAGCTCAGCTGCTGCGACCTTGATCGATGCGTCGGTCGTAAGCCGCCACGTCGTCGGGCGTCTTGCTGGAAAGCAGCGGTTTGTCCAGTGGCCTGAACACCTGTGTTTGCAGACGCGCCAGCGCATCGGATCTCTCCAGAGCCATCAACACTGCCTCCGGGTTGATCATGAGAGAAAACGGATTGCGGATGGATTGGCTGGGCTGCATCAAGGGTCTCCTTCAAAAGTCGATGGGTTGACTCTAGGGTTGCGCCATGAAGCCGCCAGTCGTCTTGTAACCAATTGAAGCGTCAGAAGCCCGCTGACAAGCCTGTCAGGGAAGGCTCGTCGCGACACCACCTCGCCAGGCCTTATTTCATGCGCCTCTTGAGCGCGGAAGCGAGTCCATCACGTCCGCTGCGGCCCGCGAAATCGGCGGCAGAAAGCCCCAGATCGTTGCGCAAGCCGGCGTTGGCACCTCGCGCAACGAGCAGGTCTACACATTCGGAAGGTCCGTACTGCGCGGCCATCATCAGCGGGGTCGTGCCATTGGGTGATCGTGCGTCAATCAGTGCGCCGCGCTCGAGCAGCATCCCGAGCACCGTTTCGTCCGGCGCCGTGGCAGCGTAATGAAGCGCCGACCAGCCGGGCCGATTGACAGCGGCACCGCGCTTCAACAGTCGTTCAGCCAGTTGCGACTGTCCGCGCAGGCTCGCCATCATCAGGGCGGTTTCGCCTGCTGGATTGGTAGCTTCCGTGTGGAGACCGGCGCTGTCGATCAGCGCTTCGGCAACCTTGTAGGACTCGTTGCGCAGTGCCAGAACCAGACCGGGTTGCCCCTTCTCATCGAGCGTGTTCGGGTCGAATCCTCGCTTCAGAAGCTCTTCGACGGTGTTTCGATGATCTCGCTTGATCGCCGTGAAAAACTCATCGTACGATCCCGAAAAGGATTTTGAAAAACCAATTAAAACAATAAGATAGAAAACAAATCGAAGGTAATTTCTAGGTGTTTTCATTGGATTCGTCAGCGCTGATCCTGAACAAGCATTCGAAGTTGGCACTGGTGATCCGGGCGAAGTCTTCAACCGCCACTCCCTTCAGCTCCGCCATTTGTTTGGCAACCCACGGCAACAGTGCTGGCGTGTTGGTCTTGCCGCGAAACGGGGCCGGGGCAAGGTAGGGACTGTCGGTTTCGATCAGGCACCGATCAAGCGGAACATAACGCGCCACCGTACGCAGGTCTTCGGCGTTCTTGAACGTGATGATTCCCGAGAACGAGATGTAGAAGCCCAGATCCAGCGCAGCCCGGGCCACATCCATGGTCTCGGTGAAGCAGTGAAACACCCCGCCGACTCGTCGATCGCCGTCGGCAGTCAGCACATCCAGCGTGTCTTGTGACGCGCTGCGGGTGTGGATCACCAATGGCAAACCGGTCCGTTGTGCGGCGCGTATGTGGATGCGGAAACGTTCACGCTGCCATTCCATGTCGGCCACCGATCGACCGTTCAGCCGGAAGTAGTCAAGGCCGGTTTCGCCCAGCGCGACGACGCGCGGCAGGGCGGCCAGCGCGAGCAGGTCCTCGACCGAGGGCTCGGCCACGCCCTCATTGTCCGGATGCACGCCGGCACTGGCCCAGAAATTGTCGTAAGTCAGTGCCAGCGCATGCACCTGATCGAACTCTTCCAGCGTCGTGCAGATGCACAGCGCACGGCCCACTCGGGCCTCCTGCATTTCGGCTCGGATCTCCGAAAGCCTCGCCAAAAGGTCCGGGGAACTGAGGTGGCAATGAGAGTCGACGTACACGTTTGCAGCGCGCGGGCGAACCGCAGCGAAAACTCAGATCGTTTGGGTCGGCTTCGGCGAGGAAATCGCGGTGCCCAGGAGTTCTTCGATACGCGTTCTGAGCAACCGCGTCTTCTCATCCGCCGGAAAGCGCACCCCGACGCCCTGGGTGCGGCCGCCGGATGCATTGGGCGGAGTGATCCAGGCGACCTTCCCGGCCACCGGATAGCGCTGGTTGTCTTCGGGCAGCGACAGCAGCAGGTAGATGTCTTCGCCGAGCCGGTAGTCTCGGGTGGTGGGAACGAACAAGCCACCGTCGGTCAGCACCGGAATGTAGGCGGCGTAGAGCGCACCCTTTTCGCGGAACACCAGCTGGATGACGCTGGGGCGGCTGCCCGTCAACGCGGGGATGGCGGCAGGCGGCAGGCGGGAGACAGGTTCGCTCATGAGGTCAGTTTATAGAACGTGGTGTCCGGCCGACAGTGGAGTTCGGCACGGCCAGCGCAGTCTTTGCCTGAAGCACCAGCAGTTCGATGGTCAGTGCGGCCTGCCATGGGTGTTCTGCGTGCCTCGCGACCCGGCCGAGTTCGCGGTACCACCCGGACAAGGCCTCGATCGACGCACGACCGTTCATCAGATCGTGCGGAAAGTAACGTGGCGCGGCGCCTACCGCAGCGCGCATCGCGTCGTGACACACCTTGAACAGCATGTCGATCACGCGGGACAACGGCCAGGCTGGCAGGCCGGTGATGTCGCCGCGTGCCAGTTGCTCGGGCAAGGCCAGCCAAGCGCGGGCGTCGAGGCCTTCGCGGAACCAGCTCAACGCTTCTTCCGGTTGCCCACCGGCTGCCGCCAACAGCACCTCAGGCTGAGTCACGCCGTGCGCATGGAGCCATGCTGTGGCCACAGCGGGGTCCGGCAAACCGAGCCGCAGCGTCTGGCAGCGGCTGCGGATGGTCGGCAGCAGCGCGTCTGCCGAAGCGCCTGCCAGCACGAAACGCAGGTTCCCGGGCGGCTCTTCCAGGGTCTTCAACAAGGCATTGGCGGAAATTCCGTTCATCCGCTCGGCGGGAAACACCACCACCACCTTGCCGCGCGAGCGCGCTGCCGTGGTCTGGGCGAAGGAGACGATCTTTCGCACCTCTTCAACGCGGATATCCTTGCTGGGCTTGCGTTTGCCGGCGGCGTCACTCTTGCCGGAACCGCCCTCCTCGCCCGCCTCGTCGACATTCCAGCCCAGCGCTTCCCTCAGCGCTTCGGGGACCAGCACCATCAGATCAGGGTGCGACCGTGCCTGCACCAGGCGGCAACTCGCGCAGTGTCCGCAGGGCCGGGATGGTGATGGATCTCCAACATTCACGACGCTTTCGCATAACCACGCCTGCGCCAGTGTCAAGGCCATGTCGAACTGTCCGACACCTTGCGGACCATGGACCAGCAGTGCGTGCGCGTGTTGCGTGATCAGCGCTTCGCGCAGTGGAGGTTCCAGCCACGGCAGCGGCAGAGGCGATGTCGTCTGCGGGGATTCGATCACCAGCGCCGATCCTCCAGCGCGGCAAACACTTGCCTCCCCACAGCGTCGCGATCGGCCGACGCATCGATCCGCACGAAACGCAGCGGGAACGCCTCGGCGCGCGCGCGATAACCCTCGCGCACCCGCTGGAAGAAGGCTGTGTCCTGTTGTTCGAATCGGTCGGGCGTGCGGGCAGCCGCCAGTCGCTGCGCGGCCTGCTCGGCGCTGAGATCGAACCAGAACGTCAGGTCGGGTTGAAGCTGGGCGTGGACCCACGACTCCAGCGTTTTCAGCACCTCGCGGTCGAAGCCGCGGCCGGCACCCTGATAGGCAAACGTCGCGTCGGTGAATCGGTCGCACAGCACCATGTCTCCGCGCGCCAGTGCCGGCTCGATCACCTGCTGCACATGGTCGCGCCGCGCGGCGAACACCAGCAACGCTTCGGTCAGCGCATCCATCGGTTCATGCAGGAGCAACTCCCGCAGCCGCTCGGCGAGTGGCGTGCCGCCCGGTTCGCGGGTCACGTGCACCGCATGACCGGCGGCGCGCAACTGCGCCGCCATCGGTTCGATGTGCGTGCTCTTGCCGGCACCGTCGATGCCTTCGAATGTGATGAACAGACCTCGCAAATCGCCCTCGCCACGACATGAACCCTCAACGACGCTAACGGCTGCGCTGGAATTTGTTGACCGCTCGATTATGGGCGGCGAGATCGTCGCTGAATTCGCTGGAACCATCGCCGCGGGCCACGAAATAAAGCGCCCGGGTGGAGTCCGGGCGCACCGCCGCCAGCAGCGACGCCCGGCTCGGCATCGATATCGGAGTTGGCGGCAATCCATTGCGGGTGTAGGTGTTGTAGGGCGTGTCGGCGAGCAGGTCGCGCTTGCGCAGGTTGCCATCGAATGCGGCGCCAAGTCCGTAGATCACGGTCGGGTCGGTCTGCAGCGGCATGCCGAGGCGCAAGCGGTTGACGAACACCGCAGCCACCTTGCCGCGATCGGCAGGCTGGCCGGTTTCCTTCTCGACGATGGACGCCAGAGTCAGCGCTTCGTCGGGCGTGCGCAAAGGCGTGTCGGCTGCGCGTTCGGCCCAAGCCGCGTCGAGTTTCTGATGCATCGCACGGTGCGCGCGGCGCAGCACGGCCAGGTCGGTGCTGCCTTTGCTGTACGAGTATGTGTCGGGATAGAAGCGCCCTTCGGCGGGTGTTGCGCCGTCTCCCAGTGCTGCCATCAGCTCCGTGTCGGTCATCGATGCCGTGATCGGCTTGAGCGCTTCGGCGCGCGCCAGTTCGGCGCGAAACTGCTGCAGCGTCCAGCCTTCGTTCAGGCGCACGAACGCCATCGTCTCGTCGCCGCGAACCATCATGCCGAGCAAGCTCAGCGGTGTGGTGTGTCTATCGATCTCGTAGCTGCCGGCACGGATGCGGCGAGCGTCGCCCGACCATCGGAACCACTCGTACAACATCCATGCCGGGGTTTGCACCCCGGCACGAACCCAGGCATCGGCAATGTTGCGCGGCGAAGTCCCCAGTTCGATCGACACCTCGACAGTTTCGGAGCTCAGAGAAAGCGGTCGATGCAGCCACAGAAAGGCTGATGTGGCGACGGCTGCCAGCACGGCAGCAGCGATCAGCAACCCGACGATCGAGCGTTTCAAGCGGTATCCCTGACCGGCCCTGCGACCGGGCCTGTGGAGGCGCTTTCATGACACCGATGGCTGCCTGGGAACATCATGCAAATGATAATCGGCGCATGAATATGACCGTTGATCACTCTCCTGCCGTGCCACTGAACCACTGGGGCGTCATACGAGCTCGCGGTGTCGATGCCACGAAGTTCTTGCACGGCCAGCTGACACAGGACGTGTTGCAGCTGGGGCGTTCACAGGCGCGGCTTGCCGGGTACTGTTCGGCCAAGGGTCGCCTGCTGGCCAGCTTCGTGATGTGGATGCCGGCCGATGACGAGGTGCTGCTGGCCTGCCACGCGAGTGTCTTGTCGGCAACGCTGAAAAGGCTGTCGATGTTCGTGATGCGCGCGCAATGCCGGCTCAGTGACGCGACGGCCGAAGTGGGCTTGCTCGGCGTCACGGGTGACCGCGCGCGCATCTCCACCGAAGGTCTGCCGGACTGGGGCAAGCGGAACGATGCCGACGGCTGCTGGATCAAGCTGCCGGCTGTCGCAGGGGTTGCGCGCGCCTGGCACGCGCCGAACGCATCGATCTCGGACACGTCACCGGCTTCGCCGGTCCAGATCGCCGACCCGCAGGCGCTGGCCGCCTGGCAGCTGCTGGAAATCGAGAGCGGCATCGTGACGATCGAACTCTCGACCGTCGACCAGTTCGTGCCGCAGATGCTGAACTTCGAGCTGATCGGTGCGGTGAACTTCCAGAAAGGCTGCTACCCCGGTCAGGAGGTGGTTGCCCGCTCGCAGTACCGCGGCACCACGAAACGCAGGACGTTGCTGTTCGCATGCGAGGCTCCCCTCGCCGCTGGCGAAGAGGTATTCCACAGTGCCGATGCGGCCCAGCCGGCAGGTCTGGTGGCCGGCGCGGCGCAGGTGCCGTGCGCCAGCGGTGCGTCGCCGTCGTATCGAGCGCTCGTCGAAGTCAAGCTCGCAGCGCTGGAGAGCGGCAGCCTGCATCTCGGCACAGTCGACGGGGCGCTGTTGACGCCGTGCCCGATGCCCTATGAGGTGCTCGGCGTCGAGCATGTCTGAGTCGACGAGCGCGTCATGACCCGCGAGCTCTGCATCTATTTCCGAGCCGCTCCGGACAATGCCGACGCGGTGCGGGTGGCGGTGGTCGAGATGCAGTCCCGGCTGCGCGGCGATTTCCCCGGGTTGCAGGCGCGGCTGCTGCGGCGCACCGATGCATCCCGCGGCTTTGACACCTGGATGGAGACCTACGCGATCCCGAGCGACGCTGGCAGTCGCGGTGTGACCGATGTTCTGGGCTCGACCATCGAGCGGAGGGCCGCAGCGTGGGGCGCGTTGCTCGACGGCCCACGCCACATCGAGTCCTTCGAACCATGTGCCTGATTGCGCTGGCCATCGATCAAAGCCGCCGCTTTCCCTTGGTGGTGGCCGCGAACCGGGATGAATTCTTCGCCCGCCCTGCGGCTCGCCTGGGCTGGTGGACATCGGCCAGCGGCGGACCGGCCATCCTGGCGGGGCGCGACATCGAGGCCGGTGGCACCTGGCTCGGACTGACGGCCGAAGGCAGGCTGGCCATGCTGACCAATGTGCGCAACCCCCAACGCCAGGACCCAGCCGCCCCGTCACGCGGGCACATCGTGCCTCAGTGGTTGTCTGGAAGCGAGCCGACCGACCGGTTCTGGATGCGCACCGCGCTGCTGGGCTACAACGGATTCAACCTGATCGCCGCCGATTTCAAGCGAGGCGAGTGCTTCTGGGCCTCCAACCTCGGCGCTCATCCGAAACGACTGGAGCGTGGCACCTACGGCGTTTCGAACGCCTCGCTGGACTCGCCGTGGCCGAAGACAAACGCGTTGAAACAGCATCTGCGACAGGCGCTGTCGACGGCTGATTCACGGGATGCGTTGTCCGCCATGCTGTTCGCTGCACTCGCCAGTCGACACATCGCCGACGATGCCGACCTGCCCTCGACCGGCATCCCGCTCGACCTCGAACGCCAGTTGTCGGCGGCCTTCATCCGCGCCCCCGAGCGGCAGTACGGCACGCGGTGCTCCACGCTGGTGATCAGCGAACGGGTCGGGCGCGGGCTCGTCACCCATGTGATGGAGCGTAGCTACACCGCCACCGGTGCCGTGGCTCTGCTGCGTCAAGCCACGCTCAAGGGCTGGCCGCCACGCTACAGCGACGAGGGTGAGGGAGCGCCAGTCGAGCAGGCGGCGGTGTCGGAGTCGCATGAACGATCCGACGAGGGTCCGCCCGAGACCGCCGCCGTCCG
>JARXKP010000192.1 GCA_030271615.1 Pseudomonadota bacterium | reverse complement strand
GATCTGGCGACACCACCGCAACCCGAATGCCCGACGATGATGATGTGGCGAACCTTCAACAGATCCGTCGCGTACTGCACCACCGACAGGCAGTTCAGATCGGAGTGCGCCACCACGTTGGCGACGTTGCGGTGCACGAACAGCTCACCGGGCAGCAACCCCACCAGCTCGTTGGCCGGCACCCGGCTGTCGGCGCAGCCGATCCACAGGTATTGCGGCGCCTGCTGCAGCAGCAGATTGGTGAAGAAGCCGGGGGTTCGGGCCTCGGTGGCACCGGCCCACATCCGGTTGCTTTCGAACAGTTCTTTCAATTCGCTGGTCATACGTTCACGCAGGTAGGATGAATCGAGTCTATCGATCGTCAGCAACCGGAATCTACACATTGAAACCTGCCGCCCTCGACGCGCCCGCAGCCGAGCAAGAAATGGACTATCCATGGGCCGACGCGTTGCCCGCTGCCGGCCACAGCATCGAGGTCGCCCCCGGCGTCCGGTGGCTGCGCATGGCGTTGCCGTTCGCGCTGGACCACATCAACCTGTGGCTGCTGCGCGACGAGATCCACAGCCCCGACGGCGCGCGACTTCCGTTCGACGGCTGGACGGTGGTCGACTGCGGCATCGCCGACGAGCGTACCCGCGATACCTGGGAGCATGTCTTCGCCAGCCAGCTCGATGGGCTGCCGGTGTTGCGTGTCGTCGTCACGCACATGCACCCCGACCACG
Organism: Pseudomonadota bacterium; assembly: GCA_030271615.1. Taxonomy (GTDB): domain Bacteria; phylum Pseudomonadota; class Gammaproteobacteria; order Burkholderiales; family Burkholderiaceae_C; genus PBB1. The sequence goes on along the minus strand of JARXKP010000192.1, from coordinate 6,093 downwards.
TCGGGCTGGCGCACTGGCTGACGCAGCGCTGGAGCCGCCCCGCGTCATCGGCACACAGCGCCTTCGACTGCCGGCTGTGGATGAGCACCACCGACTACGTCACCGCCCGTCTCGGCAGCCGTGCCGACACGTCCATGGGAGGCGACGCGGCAGCCGCCTTCATGGCGTCGCACGGGCTGACCGATCCAGCGTCGATCGAGCAGATTCGCGCGCGGGCCGGCTTCTACGCCGGGATGGTGCCGCAGGTGCCTGCTTGCTACCGACGTCTGATGGACGGCGGCCTGCTGGACATCGGCAGTGCGCGAGCGACCGGACACCGCGAATGGCGCTGCCTCGCCGGCCACGGCCACGCGCCCGAGCACATCGCGCTGCACTGCGCGTCGCTCGGCGTGCTGATTTCCGGCGACATGCTGCTGCCGCGGATTTCCACCAACGTCAGCGTCGGGCATGACGAGCCCGAGGCGAATCCGCTCGCGCTGTTTCTGGCCTCGCTCGACCGGATGCGCGCGCTGCCGGCCGATACGCTGGTGCTGCCGTCGCACGGCAAACCGTTCCGCGGACTGCATGCCCGCATCGACCAGTTGCAGGCCCACCATGCCGACCGCCTGGCCGACGTGATGAACGCCTGTGCCCGGGGCCCCTGCAGTGCCGCCGACCTGTTGCCGGTGCTGTTCAAGCGGCAACTCGACGTGCACCAGACGACGTTCGCGATGGGCGAGTCCATCGCGCACCTGAATGCGCTGTGGCATGACGGCAAGCTGGTGCGACGACTGGATCGCGGCGTGTATCGATTTTCGCCTGCGCGATAGGCCCGCGCACCAGACAGCGAGTGGCAGCTTCTCAGCCGAAGACGGGCAGCACGTCGGTCTTCAGCGCGCGCCGGGTGCGCTCGTAATCGGGAACCACCGAGCGCACCACGTCCCAGAAACGCTCGCTGTGGTTCATCTCGCGCAGGTGAGCGAGTTCGTGCGCGACGACGTAATCGATCGTCGGCAACCCGAAATGGATCAGCCGCCAGCTGAGCCGGATCGCGCCGTCGGCGCTGGCGCTGCCCCAGCGGGTCTGCGCCGACGACAGGCTGAGGCGGCGGTAGCGCACGCCAAGCTGGGCCGCGTAGACATCGCAACGTTCGGCGAAGACCCGCTTGGCCTGGCGCTGCAGCCAGCTCTGCACCGCGTCGCGGATCTGCTCGGGCGCAGCGCCGGGTGGCAGCCCGATGTGCAACTGACGCAGCACCGCACCGCCCGACGATGAAGCGTCGCCGGAAACCGCATCGAGCACCGCGCCCGACGGCGTGACACCCGCCCGCGAATCGAGCGCGACGACCACCGTCTGGCCAAGAAAGGGAATCGTCACGCCATCGCGCCAGTCGACCCGCGCCGATTGCAGCCGTCGCCCACGGTCCCGCTGCTGGTGCAGCTTGCCCAGGATCCAGGCCGCTTTCTCGCGCAGCGCCGATTCGATGTCGCGCACGACGACCCAGCTCGGCGCGTTGACGCTCAGCCCGTCGGTACCGACGATGAAACCGATGCTGCGGCGGCGCACGCGCTTGAGCGCATAGGCCACGGTGTGACCACCCAGCACGATCTCGCGCGCAGCCAGCGGGTGGCGGAATTCGGCAGGTGCCAGTGCGACGGGTTCCACCACCGGGGCGAGCGACTCGGTCGCAACGACTTCGGTCCGCCTGTCTGCCGATGCCGTCGGCTGCGGCGCCACGAACAGCGACAGCTGCGCGGGATCGGGGCGTCGGGGCGTAAGGGCCATGACGGCAACTCTAGGGCCTGGGCGTGGCCGGGTCCGCAGTCGGCCGCACTGGTTCGGCCGCGTAGGCCTCGGGATCGAGTCTGCGCATCTCGGTCTCGATCCAGGCCTCGACCTCGCGCATCAGCTCGTCGGGACGGCGGCCCACCGACGGCATCAGCGGCCCGATCGACACATCGATCACACCCGGACGCAACGTGAACGTCTTGCGCGGCCAGCAGCGCGCCGAGGTCACCGCGATCGGCAGCACCGCCGCGCCAGTGGTCACCGCCAGCCGCGTGCCGCCGGCCTTGTATTCGCCCTTCGCGCCGCGCTCGGCCCGCGTGCCTTCCGGAAACATGATGACCCACGAGCCGTGCTTCATGTGCCGCGCGCCCTGCTCGGCCACCCGCCGCCAGGCTTCCGAGCGCCGCGTGCGGTCGATGTGGATCATGTCCATGCGCGCCATCGCCCAGCCGAAGAACGGGATGTAGAGCAGCTCGCGCTTGAACACGTAGGCCAGCGGATGCGGCATCAGGCCGGGAAACGCGAAGGTCTCCCAAGTCGACTGGTGCTTCGGCAGCACGATCACCGCAGGCGCGCGGTTGGCCTCGGCGAGGTTGTCGAGACCGTGCATGCGATGGCGCACACCGCAGATGACGCGGGCAGCCGAGATCGAATGGGTCAACCAGCCCGCGCACAGCCAGTAGACACGATCGCCGCGCGTGAAGATCGACACCAGCAGCACCACGGTGGCCCAGGGCACCACGCTGACGGCCATGTATGCCAGGAACAGATACGAGCGCACTGCCCAGAAAAAGCGCTGCATCACTGCAACTCCCCAAAGCCGGAATCGGATTCGCCGGTATCGCCGCGCGCGCTGCGCTCCTGGCGGATCAGCCAGTCGGCGAAGGCCGCCAGATCGATGTGAACACACGTGCCCGGCACGGCATCGAGCAAGGTCGCCAGCGCCGCGGCATCGAGGCCGGCGCTCTTGCCGGTCAGCACCAGGTGCGTCGGGCAGCCGGCCGCAGCGCCCGCCTGCATGTCGCGCAAGGTGTCGCCGACCATCGGGGTGTTGTCCAGCGACACGCCGAAGCGCTCGCCGATCTGCTGCATCAGACCCGGCTGGGGCTTGCGGCAGTCACAGTGTTCGTCGGGCGTGTGAGGGCAGAAAAACACCGCGTCGATGCGCCCGCCCTGCGCCGTCAGCGCCTGGTTCATCTTCAATTGAATGGCGTTCAGCGAGGCCATGTCGAACAGGCCGCGTCCCAGGCCCGACTGGTTGGTCGCCAGCACCGTGTGCCAGCCCGCGTGATTGAGGCGCGAGATCGCCTCAAGCGCGCCCGGCAGCGGCACCCATTCATCGGGCGACTTGACGTAATCGTCGCGATCTTCATTGATCGTGCCGTCGCGGTCGAGGATGACGAGCTTGAAGGGGGTCGGGGCCATGTCAGGGTCGCCCGGCCGTCCGGAGGCACTGACGTGTCCCAAGGGCCACGAAGGGGCCCCTGTCAGGCCCTGGGGGCAGCGAGCGAAGTGAACGTGGGGGCAAGGTCATCTCAGGAGGCCAGCTTGGACAGGTCGGCCACGCGGTTCATCGCGGCATGCAGTTGCGCCAGCAGGCCGAGGCGGTTCAGGCGCAGGTCGGTCTCCTCGGCATTCACCATCACGCCGTCGAAGAACGCATCGACCGGCGCGCGCAGTGCCGCCAGCGTCTGCAGCGAACCGGTGTAATCGCCCGCGGCAAACTGCGCATCGGCGGCCGGCACGACCTGCTGCATCGCCGCGTGAAGCGCCTGCTCGGCGGGTTCCTGCAGCAGCACCGGACTGACGTGGGCGTCGGCCTCGGGCGACTTCTTCAGGATGTTGCCGACACGCTTGTTGGCGGCCGCCAGCGCCGGCGCCTCGGGCAGCGCGGCGAAGGCGCGCACCGCTTCCAGGCGGCGCGGCACGTCACCCAGCCGGGTCGGCGCCAACGCCAGCACCGCATCCACTTCCTGCGCGCTGTAGCCCTGATCGCGCAAGGTCACGGCCAGACGATCGGCAAAGAAGCCCCGCAGCGCCTCGGTGGGATCGGTCAGCAGGTCGCCGAAGGCCGGCAGCGCGGCTTGCAGCAGCGCGGGCAGGTCCAGCGGCAGGTTTTTCTCGGTCAGGATGCGGATCACGCCCAGGGCGTGGCGGCGCAGCGCGAACGGGTCCTTGTCGCCGGTGGGCAACTGGCCGATGCCGAACAGCCCGACCAGCGTTTCCAGCTTGTCGGCCAGCGCGAGCACGGTGCCGGTGTGATTGCGCGGCAGCGCATCGCCGGCGAAGCGCGGCTTGTAGTGGTCCTCGATGGCGATCGCCACGCCATCGCGCAGACCTTCATGCCGCGCGTAATAGCCGCCCATCACACCCTGCAGTTCGGGGAATTCGCCGACCATGTCGGTCAGCAGATCGGTCTTGGCCAGCAGCGCGGCCTGTTGCACCTTGCTGTCGAGCACCGCGAACTCGTCCTGCGCGTCCACGGTGTAGGGCAGCGTGGCCATGCTCAGCTGATTGACGATGGCATGACCGATCGCGCGCACGCGCTCGGCACGCTCGCCCTGGCTGCCCAGCTTGCTGTGATAGACCACCTTGGCCAGTCCTTCGACCCGGCTTTGCAGCGTGCGCTTGCGATCCTGGTCGAAGAAGAATTTCGCATCGGCCAGCCGCGGCCGCACCACGCGCTCGTTGCCACCGATCACCGCGCTCGGGTCGGCCGGGCTGATGTTGCTGACGATCAGGAATTTATTGGTGAGCTTGCCGGCCGCATCGAGCAGCGGGAAGTATTTCTGGTTTGCCTTCATCGTCAGGATCAGGCATTCCTGCGGTACCGCCAGGAACTCGGGCTCGAAGCGGCACAGCAGCACGTTCGGGCGCTCGACCAGCGCAGTCACCTCGTCCAGCAGGGCTTCGTCCTCGATGGGTTTCAGCCCTTCCCTGGCGGCAGCAGCGTTCAGCTGGTTCAGCAACTCGGCACGGCGCTCGGCGAAGCTGGCGATGACGGCGCCTTCGTCGCGCAGTTGCGCGGCATAGCTGTCGGCGTCACGCAGGGTGATCTTGGGCAACGTCGCTTCGAAACGGTGGCCAGTGGTGACACGGTCCGCTTCCAAACCGAGCACCGACACATTCGTCACTACTGCCTCGCCATGCAACGCGACCAGGCCGTGAGCCGGCCGAACGAACTGCACGCTGGTCCAGCCCGGTTGCGCGCCGGACTCCAGCTGGTAGGTCATCACCTTCGGGATCGGCAACTTGGCGAGAGATTGCTCGATTGCCCCTTGTAGGCAGATTGAAAGCGTCGAGCCCTTGGCCAGATCATCGCGGAACTTCACGACCTCTTTTCCACCTTCGATTTCGATGACCGTGCGCTCTTTGATCACCTCTGCAAAGTCGACTCCCTCGTGGAAGCCTTCCTTCAGTAATCTCTTGATGAACGGTGCTGTCGGTTGCCCATCTTTGTACGCAACTGATACCGGCATCAGTGTCTTCGGCGGTCTCGGACTAGGCACCGACAAACTGCGTACCGCGGTGATGTGAACGGCCAACCGTCGCGGACTGGCGTAGACGGAAGTAACGGAATTGGCGTTGAGAAAGTCGTTTGCTAACAGGTGATCGTAGATACCTGCGGCGAACGATTCGCTGAGCTTCTTCAGCGCTTTCGGCGGCAGCTCTTCGACGAAGAGTTCAACGAGCAGGCTCGGGTTCGTCATCGTCATGCCGCCTTCTTCGCCAGTTGGGCGATCACTTCATCGGCCCAGGCCGTGGGCGCCATCGGGAAGCCCAGTCGCAAGCGGCTGTCGAGGTAGCTCGCAGCGACCGCGCGCGCGAGGTTGCGGATGCGGCCGATGTAGGCCGCGCGCTCGGTCACGCTGATCGCGCCTCGCGCATCGAGCAGGTTGAAGGTGTGCGCCGCTTTCAGCACCTGCTCGTAAGCCGGCAACGCCAGCTGCGCCTCGATCAAATGCTTGGCCTGCTTCTCGTGGCTGCCGAACGCGCCAAGAAGGAACTCGACATCGCTGTGCTCGAAGTTGTAGGCGCTCTGCTCCTGCTCGTTCTGCAGGTAGACGTCGCCGTAGCTGATGCGCTGGCCATCGGCGCCGACGGTCCAGGTCAGGTCGTAGACGTTGTCAACGCCCTGCAGGTACATCGCCAGCCGTTCTAGCCCGTAGGTGATCTCGCCGGTGATTGGACGGCAGTCGATGCCGCCGACCTGCTGGAAATAGGTGAACTGCGTCACTTCCATGCCGTTGAGCCAGACCTCCCAGCCCAGGCCCCAGGCGCCGAGCGTCGGGTTCTCCCAGTCGTCCTCGACGAAGCGCACGTCGT
>JARXKP010000007.1 GCA_030271615.1 Pseudomonadota bacterium | reverse complement strand
AAGCGATTTACACACGTGCAATAAGAAAACTAAGGAAGGTCACCGTGAAAAAACTAAAGGCACGAAGCGGGTCAACCGTCTGCGCTTTCTCGCGCACGAAGGGCTGCTGGCGCAGAACTGGTTGCTCGTGCCAGCGATGGCTGGCGCTGCGGCTGCACTTCCGTTGCCTGCAGGTCCGACGGCGGGTGGCTTCGATCTCGGTGAACCGACTGTCACGAACCAGATGTTCGGACAGCCGCTGAGCGAGTAGGGGCGTACCGTGACCGGCAGGAATCGACGAGTTGCCAAGGCGGATCGGGTCAGCGCGTCCGAGCTCGCGCAGATGGGCGTCTGCGAGAGACGGGTCAAGTTCGAGCATGACCGTGGCAGGCGACGGACGCCCGAGCAACTGCAAGCGATGGAGCGGGGGCTGCGGGCCCATGAAACCTTTTACCGCGATGGCCAAGACGTCGCGCGAACTGGCGGGCGCTGCTTTGTGGCGACGCTGGTGTTCGGCGAAGCGCCAGAGACCCGCATCCTGAGACGCTTCCGAGATCAGGTCATGCGGCCTCGGCCGCTGGGGCGCCGTTGCATCGCCGTGTACTACCGGTTCGCGCCAGCGATGTGTCGGATTTTGGATCGCCGTCCGAGTCTGCTTCCCGTCGCGCGATGGCTGCTGCGCGGAGTGGTTTCGGTCGCCGGCCGGTGGCTTGAGTGGCAGAGGGGGCGCCATGATTGCTAGCGTCGTGGTCGCGATGCTGGCGGTCGCGAGCATCCTCGGGGGTGCCTGGTGCTTGTGGACGCGGCGCCGTGCTGGCCCGCTGCTCGTAAATCTGCCGAAGGAACTTCGCGAAGCACGGCTCCTCTATGCCGAGCAGTTGTTCACGGCGACGGGCCGGCTGTCCATTTCTGCGCGGGTGGACCGTGCCTATCGCTTGCGGTCAGGGGTGGTCGTGCTGCTCGAACTCAAAACCCGCGAAATCGACCAACCCTATTTGTCTGATGCGATCGAGCTGTCGGCGCAGCGCGTTGCCGTGGAACTTCAAACGGGGGAAGCCGTGGCGGATCATGCATTTGTCGCGGTCAAGCGCCACGGTGGCAATGCTCTCAGGGTTCATCGTGTACGACTCATGCCGATCACCGATGTGATCGAGCTTGCGGCCCGTCGGGAAGCGATCATTACGGGTCGATTGGCGCCCGGCCACACGCGCTCGGCGGGCGTCTGCCGGCGGTGCGCGTTTACCTCATGTTGTGAGCACAGCCTGATCGCCGACGCGAACTGAGCACGTCAGGCGACAGTTCAACCGACCTCCCCAAAGGCCGACCTCCATTGCCTGGTCAAATTCGTCGCGGTCACCTGATTCAAACATGACCGGCAGGATGCGGCGTACCGTTTCCAATCTTGAGTTTCTTCATCTTTTCCCACAGAGTCTTGCGGCTGATTCCCAGCAAGTCGGCAGTCTTCGATACGCTGCCGCTGGTGCGACCGAGAGCGCGCTGAATGTGCACGCGCTCCGTCTCTTCGATCATGGCCTGCAGCGGTACGAATTCGCCGCTGTCGGGGTCGAGTCGATCAACTGCTTTCGGTTGAATTGGCAGATCGAGGATGCCTTCATCACTGAGTACCACAGCCTGTTCCAGATACGACCGGAGTTCACGCGCGTTGCCCTTCCAGTTGCGGCCGAGCACATCGCGCATGAAGGCCTCTGAGACTGCGATGGGTCGACCCTGCTCAACAGTGAGCTGCAGCAGCATCCGCTCGGTCAACCAACGAATGTCTTCCGGCCGCTCGCGTAGCGGTGGCAGCGACAAGTTGATGACGGCAAGCCGGTAAAACAGGTCTTCGCGGAAGGTGCCGACCATCATGTCTGCGTAAAGGTCGCGATTCGTTGCGGCGATCACGCGGAAGTCGCTGTGCGTCGTGCGCTCCGAGCCAAGCCGGAAGAAGCACTTCTCCTGCAGCGCTCGCAGCAGCTTGGCCTGCATGCTGGACGGCAGGTCGCCGACCTCGTCGAGGAACAGCGTGCCGCCGTGGGCTCGCTCCAGGTAGCCCTTGTGCGAACGCTGCGCGCCGCTGAATGCGCCTTTCTCGTAGCCGAAGAACTCAGCCTCCATCATGGTCTCAGGAACCGCCGCGCAGTTCACCGCGATGAACTCGCCTTTGGCGCTGCGGGGGTCCAGGCTGTGCACCAGTTGTGCGGCGACTTCCTTTCCGACGCCCGATTCACCGGTGAGCAGTACGGACGACTTCTGCCCAGCGACCTTTCGGAGCATCTCTTCGACGCGCCGCATCGCGGGCGAGACGCCGAGCACTGCACCGTCCAATACCTGCTCGGTTGACGACGCAGCCGCGTGCACCAGCGCGACGAGGCGCTCGATCTCGAAGGGCTTGGTGAGGTATTCGCGGGCTCCCAATCGAATTGCCGCAATGGCGTCGTTTACGCTGCCGTATCCCGTGAGGAAGAACCACGGCATGCTGCGGCTGGCCACCGGCAACTCTGCGAACCATTGGGTTGACAGACCATCGGGCAGACGCACGTCGCTGATGACGGCACTCCAGGGCTCGTCCATTCGACCTTCAGCCTCGGCCAGGCGCCGGCACCAGGCCACCTTGAACCCTTCAAGCTCGAACCGCTGCAACAGCGATTCGCCCATGATGGGATCGTCTTCAACCAGCAGCAGTGATTTGCTCATGAGCTTCGCGATTGGGTATCCAGAACTGCAAGTCGGTGGCCGCTGCAGGCGTGTCGATCAGGTCGAAACCACCACCGAATCGAACGGCGATCTCGCGGCATATCCACAGGCCGAAGCCGTCGGGGTCGTTGCCGCCTTCGATGGCGATGCGGGACTCCAGCAGCGCGTGCGTCAGGCGCGCGCCGGTGTTGCGCACCGCCAGCTGAATTCGCTGTGCGTCACCGGCAAGCGCGATGTGCACCGCCCCACCCATCCCCGCCGCCTTGATGGCGTTCAACAGCAGGTTCAACATCACCTGACGCACGACCGCCGAAGGTGCGCGCAAGGCAGAGGTGACTTCCAGGTCGGAAGTCAATTCGACTTGCAACCGCGAAGCCTCGGGCTGCACAAGGGTGACCACGTCTTCGAGGTCGCCCGGCGTCAGTGCACGGTCCTCCACACGAGCCTGCGGCAGCAGCGCTGCCGTCATCGTTTGAATCTGCCTCAGACCTCGGTCGATGAGATCGATACTGCGAAGTCGCGTGCTTTCCGCTGCGCCGTGAAGCCGCAGTGTCTGCGCAGCAGTGAGCAGGCCCGCGAGGGGGTTGTTGATTTCGTGTGCGACGGCGGCTGTAATTCGTCCCACGGCCGCAAGTCGTTCTGCCGACAAGGCACGCTGTTCGGCCGCTTGCCTGACTTCCATTTCCGACAGCAAGCGATGCACCGCTTCGCTGATTCGACGCAGCTCGGGGTCGGTCTCGACCGGGAGCTCGTTCTTCAGCTGGGTTGCATCGGTGTGGCCGATGCGCGCGATGCAGTTCGCGACGCGCGCGACGGGTCGGGCCATGCGTTCGCCCACCAACCAACCTGCTGGCACAAGAACGACCGCAGCAAGCAACGCCCCGATCATCGCGGGTTTGGCCACGGCGGCCCAGTCGGGTCTGAACACCGGGCCGTCCACGTCCACGTAAACAAAGCCCAAGACTTGCCCGTCCTCGCTCTGGATGGGGTCGATCATGGTGACTCCGCCGTCGGCGCTCTCGATGCGCACTTGCGAGCGCAGCGCTGCGGCTTCGGGCAGCGCCTTGCCGTCGACCACTAGGCCCAAAGCCTTTTGACCTGTTGGAAGTCGGGCAGGGTCCGAGCCCGCGACGAAGCGACCGTCGGCATCCAGGATCGCAGCGCGCGTTTGGGATGCATCTGCACCTGGCAGCAGCGCTGCGGTGTTGCGCAGCAACGCATAAGTGCGCCAGGTGTCGTCGGCCACCAGCAGCGGCTTGGCCTGTGCCGCCAGCAAGACCATCGCCTGCTTGACCGTGGTGACGATCTCCGAGCGAGCCGAGCGCGCGGAGATTTGCGCAGCGACCGCGCTGACCAGAAGGGCCGAGGTCATCACCGCGAGGGCCAGGCCGAGCGGTATCTGGAATCGATAGGGAAAGCGAAGCAGCATCCGTCAGCCCGCGCGGTCCTGGGCTGCGGCGAGCAACGCGATCGACTCGAACAGCTTCGGCGGCTCATGCCTGAACCCGTCGAGGTTCAGCGCGTCCAGCAGGCCGCGACCTTCCTTGTCCTGCGTCATGCCTGCCAGTGCCGTTCGCAGACTGGCGACGATGTCTTCGGAGACGCCGTCGCGGGTGACCAGGGGTGGAAAGGCGTAAAGCGGCGATTTCCAGATGACCTCGGTCTGGTCCACGGCTGCCATCTTCTGGCGGCGCATCGTCTCCCATACATATCCGTCGATGCAGCCCGCCTGCGCCAGTCGCGCCGCCACCGCTTCGGCGACGTTGCGGTGGCCGTGTGTGAAGAAGCCTCGACGCAGGTCTCGCGGTGCCACGCCAGCGGCCCGAAGCTGTGCTTGGGGGACCAACCAGCCCGAGTTGGACAACGGGTCCGAATAGGCCAGTACCTTTCCCTTGAGATCGGCCCATCCGGTGATGCCGTCCGTTGCGCCGCGTGGGCGAATCAAGTACGACTGGTAAAGCGGCTTGCCCTGGAAGATCGGCATCGGCAGCAGTTGTAGGCGTGATCGGTGCAGCACATACGGGTAGCCGCAAATCCAGGCCGCTTCGAGCTGCCCACCGAACATCAGATCGAGGATGCTCTGGTACGACTCGCGCGCAATGAACGAGACCGGGCGGTTCGTCTGCGCGGACAGGTACTGGCCCCAACGAGAGAGGAAGGCGACCTGGTCGGCAAGGATGACGGCGGTCAGTCCGATGCGAATGCGTTCCCCGCCCGTGGCCTGCGCCTCGCTCGCCGCCGCGCCGATGTTCGCGGCCGTGCCGATTGCCAGTTTTAGCACCGCTCTTCGCTGCATGACTCATCCATCGGCGTTACTTATTCGTAACGTACCGAGCGGCGGATGGTTACGCCATCCGGACATTCCCGAGCGCTGGATTTGTTAAGTCGTTGAATTCATTGAGGTTGTCTGCTGGCACTTGGCTTGCGTTGTTGAGGCGTTTGCTCAAACAACCCGGAGACAAGATGGACAAGTCGGAAGCCAGCTCAACGAACAGCGCCAAGGTCAGTCGGCGCATCTTCATGGTGTCCAGTGGCAGCGCTGCGGCCGTTGCCAGTGCCTCGCTGTTGCCCGCTGGTGCCGCTCAAGCGGCTGGCCCGGCCGGCGCACCCGCCGGTGGCACGACGCTCGCATACCCGAAGCTCGCAGTCGGCAAGGCCGGCGGCATGCCGGTCAATCAAGCTGTCGCTTTCAACTATCCGGATGCCAGCTCGCTGTGCTGGGCCATCCGCATGGGCGCGCCCGTGCCCGGCGGCGTTGGCCCGAACAAGGACATCGTGGCCTACAGCGGCATGTGTACGCACATGGGCTGCCCGGTGTCTTACGAGGCCGGCACGAAGACCTTCAAGTGCGGTTGCCACTTCTCGATCTTCGACCCCGAGAACAACGGCCAGATGGTGTGCGGGCAGGCGACCGAAGACCTGCCGCAGGTGATGCTGGAATACGACGCCAAGACCGACAGCGTGCGCGCGGTGGCCATCAACGGCCTGCTGTACGGCCGTCAATCCAACGTGCTGTAAGGAGCCACCACCATGAGCACGAACATCAAAGATCGCATCGCGTTGCCGACCAAGGACGCGCAGAAGACCAACCTGACCTGCCACTTCTGCATCGTTGGATGTGGATATCACGTGTACAAGTGGGATGCGAACCGCGAAGGCGGCCGTGCGCCCGGCGACAACGCGCTCGGCCTGGACTTCCGCAAGCAGCTCCCGCCATTCGCCGTGACGATGACGCAGGCGATGACCAACACCATCACCGACCGTGCCGGCAAGCGCTGGAACATCATGGTGCTGCCGGACAAGGAGTGCGTGGTCAACGGCGGCCTGTCGTCCACGCGCGGCGGACGCATGGGCTCGTACATGTATTCGCCGGATGGCGCCGGCAAGGAGCGGCTGAAGAATCCGCGCATCTTTCGCGGCAGCGAATGGCTGGACACCAACTGGACCGAGGCGCTCGCCATCTATGCCGGCGTGACGAAGAAGATTCTCGACACTGACGGCCCGAGCGGCGCGCTGTTTGATTGCTTCGACCACGGCGGCGCGGGTGGCGGTTTCGAGAACACCTGGGGCACTGGCAAGCTGATGTTCAGCGCGTTGAAGACGCCGATGGTGCGCATCCACAACCGGCCCGCGTACAACTCTGAATGCCACGCCACGCGCGACATGGGCGTCGGTGAGCTGAACAACAGCTACGAAGATGCCGAGGTCGCGGACTGCATCGTCGCGACGGGTTGCAACTCCTACGAGACGCAGACCAACTACTTCCTGAACCACTGGGTACCCAACCTGAACGGTGGCACCGTCGACAAGAAGAAAAAGTGGTTCCCCGGCGAGACGGCGGCTGCCGCCAAGATCATCATCGTCGACCCACGCCGCACCGCAACCGTGGCGATCAGCGAGCAGGTGGCCGGCAAGGAGAACGTGCTGCACCTCGACATCGAGCCTGGCACCGACACGGCGCTGTTCAATACGCTGTTCACCTACGTCGTCGATCAGGGCTGGCAGGACAAGGACTTCATCGCCAAGTTCACCAGCGGCTATGACGATGCGGTGAAGACCAACCGCATGACGCTCGAAGAGGGCTCGAAGATCACCGGCATCCCCGTCGCCAAGATCAAGCAAGCCGCCGACTGGGCCTACAAGACCAAGGCGTCGGGCCACCGCCCGCGCACGATGCACGCCTACGAAAAAGGCATCATCTGGGGCAATGACAACTACGTCATCCAGAGCTCGCTCGTCAGCCTCGTGCTCGCGACGCAGAACGTCGGACGACGTGGCACTGGCGTTGTTCGTATGGGCGGCCATCAGGAGGGCTACACCCGGCCGCCGTACCCGGGCGACAAGAAGATCTACATCGACCAGGAAGTGATCCAGGGTCGAGGGCTGATGTACACGATCTGGGGCACCAACCCGTTCCAGAGCACCCTCAATGCCGAACAGCACCGTGAGGTGCTGATGAAGCGCGCGAACATCGTGCGCGAGGCGATGAGCAAGGCCAAGGGTGCCAACGTGGCGCAGATGGTCGATGTGATCTACGACGCCTGCAAAAACAAGGGCGGGATGTTCGTCGTCGGCATCAACCTGTACCCGACCAAGCTCGCCGAGGCGGCGCACATGCTGCTGCCGGCCGCGCATCCAGGGGAGATGAACCTGACCTCGATGAACGGCGAACGCCGGCTGCGCCTGTCGGAGAAATTCATGGACCCGCCGGGGTCTGCGAAGCCGGACTGCCTGATTGCCGCTGACATCGCGAACACGCTGAAGGCGCTGTACGCGCAGGCCGGCAACGCCGAGATGGCCGCGCGCTTCGACGGCTTCGACTGGAAGACCGAGGAAGACGCCTTCAACGACGGCTTCCGCCGTGCGGGCAGGCCGGGTGTGGGCCCCATCGACAGCCAAGGCGGCGACACCGGCTACCTGGCCACCTATGCGCTGCTGCGCACGGCCGGCAACAACGGCGTGCAGTTGCCGATCAAGGAGGTCAAGGACGGCAAGATGATCGGCACCGCGATGCACTACACCGATGGCAAGTTCGACACCAAGGACGGCAAGGCCTCGTTCAAGCCGGCGCCGTGGAACGGTTTGCCGAAGCCGGTGGCAGGCCAGAAGGAGAAGCACAAGTTCTGGGTCAACAACGGTCGCGCCAACGAGGTGTGGCAGACGGCTTATCACAACCAGTACGACGCGGCGGTGCGCGACCGCTACCCGATGTCATTTCTGGAGATGAACCCCGACGACGCCAAGACCGTCGGCGCAAACCCGGGCGACGTGGTCGAGATCTTCAATGACTTCGGCAGCAGCTATGCGATGGTGTACCCGTCGAAGTCGATCAAGGCCGGCCAGACCTTCATGATGTTCGGTTACTTCAACGGTATCGCCGGCAACGTGACGACCGACTGGGTGGATCGCAGCGTGGTGCCCTACTACAAGGGCACCTGGGGCAGCATCCGCCGCGTCGGCACGGTCGAGGACTACAAGGCCACGGTGTCGCTCAAGGAACGCCGGTACGCCTGAGTTTTGACGCTGTTGCGTATGTTCGGCACGGGTGCCGCAAGTGCCGAGTGCCTCCCTTCAATGGAGCGCTAATGATGAATGCCACCGAGCATGTTGAAGTCCGGACGCGCTCGCGCGGAGATGGCAGGCCCGCTGATGTGCAGGCGCCTGCCCGGTCGGGAGAAGCACTTGCCGAGGCCGCTTGCGCGCTGATCGTGTCGCGTCAGAACGTCTCGCCGAAGCGCTTGGTGGAACCCGGCCCGAGCGTCGTCCAGCTGGACCGCCTTTTCGTTGCGGCCGCTGCAGCGCCCGACCACGGCCAACTGTTGCCCTGGCGATTCGTGATCGTTCCTCAGGACAAGCGCGGCTTGTTGGCGGATGTCTTCGCGCTCGCGTTGATCGACCGCGACCCCGGCGCGACGATGGTTCAGATCGAGGCGGCACGCGAGAAGGCGCATCGCGCGCCGCTGCTGATGCTGGCCGTCGCCCGCCTAGTGTCCGAGCAGGAGCCGGAAATTCCGGACCTCGAACGCATGGTGTCGCTCGGTTGTGCGGTGCAAAACATGCTTCTCGCCTCGCACGCGATGGGCTTCGGCAGCGGGTTGACCAGCGGTCAGGCGATGGCATCGCCCCGCATGCGCACGCTCTTCACGCTGAGCGAAGACGAGACGGCGGTTTGCTTTGTCAATGTCGGTTCGGTCTCAAAACGCAAACCGCCGCGTGTCAGGCCGTCTGTCGAGCAGTTCGTGAGCAGCCTTTGATTCTTCCATTGCGGCGCACCAGTTTCGGCTTACTCCGGAGTTGGCCAGTTTGACGCTGGCGTAGCGCTGCGAGGGCGTCATGCCCGATTACCGCGCCAACGACAATGGCGGTTTCGGATCCAGTGCGCACCGAGCTGAAACGACGGGCGGAATGACGTGCGGTTTGTCAGCGGCATCTTCGCCGCGCGCCTTGAGCGCGGATGCGCCACTGCCGAGCCCGCATCGCCGCACCCGAACAACAGACTGCCCAGAGTCATCGTGCATTTGTCCGGCGTTTGTCAGTTGTGGCGCCAAGTCTTGAACGCCGACACCAGCAGGATGGCTGCCAGACCGGGCAACAGAATGCTGGAGGGCACCGTGCGGAGCCACCGGCCGCCGACCGCGGCGCCCGTCATCGAGCCCGCCGCCATCGCGACAAGGAACGCGCGGTTTGCTCGCAGGACCGCGAAGCTGCTGCCCTGGCTGTAGCGCGCGAAGCCCACCAGCATCGTCGGCAGGCTGACCGCAAGCGACAGGCTTCCAGCCAGCTTGATATCGACGCCGAACAACAGCACCAGCGTCGGGATCAGCAACTCGCCACCGGCCACACCGAGAAGGGAGGCGACCGCACCGATCGCCACGCCGGCTGCGACGCCTGCGAACACCAGCCATGCGCCGGCAAGTGCCGGATGACCGGCACCGGTGTCGTGAGGGGTCAGCAGCATCAGCGCGATCAACACCAGCAGGATCGCGATCACGCGCTGCAAGGTTGCCGCATTCCAGCGTGTGACCCATCCTGCCGCGAGCCAGGCGCCTGCGAGGCTGCCAGCCAGCAGGTTGGCGACGATCGACCAGTGCGCGGCGATTTCGTTCGGCGGGACAGCACTGCTGCGGAAGACCAATGCCGAGGTCACGACCACCAGGCTCATCGCCTTGTTCAGGATCACGGCCTGCAGCGCCGCGAACCCGAAGACCACGAGCAGCAGTGGGAGCCGAAACCCTGCGCCGCCCAGCCCCACCAGTCCGCCGAGGAGCCCGACCAACCCGCCCGCGGTGAAGGCTGCGGCGTACCGGGCGAGACTGTCTGCGCGCATCGAGTTCATGCTGTCAGCGCTCCCGCAAGGGCATCACGTGCACGAGGTCCAGATCGAGCTGCACACACAAGTTGGTCCCGACCACGAGTCGCTGACGTTGCGAACCGGACAAGGTGATTCGCAGGTGCACGCCGTTCACCCGGGTTAGCGTCAAGGTCGCAAGCGTGATCTCGCCGAGATGGCGGGCCTCGACCACTTCCGCTGCGAACTCGCCCTCGCGAGCTAGAGGCTGGTGCGACAGCGTGATGCCATCGCCCGGAATCATCCAGGTGACCGCCTGGCCTGCCGGAATCTTGCCTTTGTCTCGCACCTGCAGTGTTGGCCCGTGGCCGTCAGTGCAGCCCTCGGGCGACCATCGCAGCAGCCCGTGCCCTGGCTGTTCGGTTGCACCCAGCCACTGCCCCTCGAAGCGGTTGTGGATGCCGACCAGGTCGGCCACCCGCGCGTTGCGCGGCGCGCGGTGGATGTTTTCCGGCGTGCCCTGCTGCAGCACTTCGCCTGCATCCATCACGACGAGCCTGTCTGCGAGCATGCGGGCTTCGTTCAGATCATGGGTGACCAGCACGATGGGAATGGCCAGCTCGCGCCGCAGATCGGCGAGCAGCCGATACAGGCCCTGCCGGTTCATCTGGTCGACGGCGGAGAATGGTTCGTCGAGCAGCAGCAGGCGCGGTTGGCGCGCCAGCGCACGAGCCACGGCGACGCGCTGCTGCTCGCCGCCGGACAAGTTGGCCGGACGTCTGGACTGCAGTTCCGACGTCATCCGCACATGGTCGAGCCAGTGCCGGGCCATCGACAGACGTTCGCCGCGAGGCAGGTGCAGCAGGGACAGCGCGACGTTGTCCAGAGCGCTCAGGTGCGGCATCAACGCGTAGTTCTGGAACACCAAGCCCACATGCCGCTGCTTCGGTGGCACGAAGAGGCCCTTTGCCGTGTCGCACCAGACCTTGCCGCCGACGATGATGTGCCCCC
Organism: Pseudomonadota bacterium; assembly: GCA_030271615.1. Classification (GTDB taxonomy): domain Bacteria; phylum Pseudomonadota; class Gammaproteobacteria; order Burkholderiales; family Burkholderiaceae_C; genus PBB1. Next base: position 21,825 of record JARXKP010000007.1, on the reverse strand, counting down.
GCTCGGGCCGCATGAGGCCGGCGAGGACTCGCAGCATGGAGGTCTTGCCAGCGCCCGACGGGCCGACCAGCGCGAGCAATTCGTCGGGTTCGCAGCGGAATGCACCGGCCAGCGGCATCGGGTGCGTCTGTTCGACTTCGACGACCAGCGCCGTGCCTGCGGCGGGTGCATTCCGTTCGTGCGTCGTCATCGCCGGAGCGCCAGCCGCGCGGAGGCGAAGAACGACGCGCCCACGGCGGCGAGCGAGAAAACGAGCAACAGGAGTGCCATGCGGTTGGCACTCTCCAGGTCGAACGCCTGCACGCGGTCGTAGATCGAAATGGCGATCGTTTTCGTCTCGCCGGGGATGCTGCCGCCGATCATCAACACCACGCCGAACTCGCCGAGAGTGTGCACAAAGGTCAGCACCATGGCCGATAGCACGCCCGGCCAGGCGAGCGGCAGCTCGACGCGCCAGAAGGTCTGCCAGGTACTCAGACCGCTGACCGCCGCAGCCTCCGACAGGTGGCGCGGGATGGCCTCGAACGCACGCTGTACGGGCTGCACCAGGAACGGCACGTTGAAGGCAACGGAAGCGAGCAGCAAGCCGAAAAAGTTGAAGGTGAGGCGGATGCCGAAGATGTCGTGTACCCAGCGGCCGAGTGGGGACGCGCCCCCGAGCGACACCAGCAGGTAATAGCCGAGCACCGTCGGCGGCAGCACCAGCGGCAGTACCACAAGCGCCTCGATCCAGCCTTTGCCCGCGAAGCTGGTGGAGGCTAGCCAGCGGGCGAGCCACAGGCCTGGCGGCAGCAGCACAACCAGCGTGATCGACGCCAGTTCGAGCGACAACCTCAGTGCCTGCCAGTCCATCGACCTGCCGCCTCGCCTACTGGCCCGCCGGCATCGCGAATCCGTAGCGGACCATGATGTCCTGCGCTGCGGGCGTGGCGATATAGGCGTAGAACGCGCGCAGCGACGGCGGAGCATCCTTCAACAGCACCATGCGCTGTTTGAGCGGTTCGTGCCAGTCGTTGGGGATCAGCGCAAAGCTGCCGAGTTTGGCGACCGACTGGGCCTTGGCCAGGGACAGCGCAATCACACCGCCCTGGGTCGAGCCCGAGGTGGCGAACTGCGCGGTCTGGGAAATGTTCTCGCCGAGCACCAGCTTGGGCTGGATGGCCTCCCACAGGCCGGCGTGTTGCAGCGCTTCCTTCGCGCGTGCGCCGTAGGGTGCGTGCTCGGGGTTGGCGATGGCGAACTTCTGCAGCCGTCCATCCTTCAGCGCTGCAGCCAGGTCCTTGAGCTCGCCGTCCGCTTTGAGCGGCGAGCCGGTCGGCACCATGATGCCGATGCGCCCCAGCGCGTACAAACGCCCGCGATCGACGGCCTTGCCGGCATCGGCCAGCTTGAAGACGAAGTCTTCGTCGGCCGACATGTACATCTGGAACGGCGCCCCCTGCAGAATCTGCGAGTAGAAGTTGCCCGAGGAGCCGAACACCAGGCGCACCTTGTTGCCCGTTTCGCGCTCGAACTTCGCAACGACTTCCTCGAGCGCGAACTTCAGGTCGGACGCCGCGGCAACCGTGGGACCGGACTGTGCGGCGACCGGCGACAGCGAAGCGCTCGCAAGAAGTCCGGTGGCGATCTTGGTCAGCAAACGGCGACGTAACTTGTGCATGTGATGTCTTTTCGGGGTGAGCGCAAAAGCGTTATCTTCCGGTTTCGATATCGCCTGGCAAGTATATCGACCTGCTCTTCACCGGATGGCCCCGGGATACATTCCTCGCACCATGAAGCCAACCCTCAATGCCTCGCCGCTCCACGAGAAAACCCGCTTCAGGGTGCAAATCAAGCATGCCGTGGCGATCGGCCCCGGCAAGGCGGACGTGCTGCAAAGCGTTGCCGAGACGGGCTCACTGGCCGAGGCCGGCCGGCGACTGGGCATGAGCTACCAACGCGTTTGGTCGCTGGTGGCGGCGATGAACGCGGACTTCATCGAGCCGCTGGTGCTAAAGCAACGGGGTGGCGTTGCGGGGGGCGGCGCGCAGTTGACTCCTACCGGGGAACGCGTTTTGTTGGTCTACCGCGCGATCGAGCGTGACGCAGAGCGCGCCATCTCCAAACGCCTGCCCCAATTGCTCAGCCTGATTCGTCCCGAGACTGACGCGGAAACCTAAAGAGCAGTCTGTTCAGGGGCGGGTCGCGCCATTGGGCTGCAGCAGGATGATCACCATGCCGACGAGCGCCACGCCGGCACCGACCACATCCCAGCGCGTCAGCGCCACCCCGTCGACCCAGGTCAGCCACGCCAGCGCCACCGCGATGTACATGCCGCCGTAGGCTGCATAGACACGACCTGCAGCCATCGGGTGCAAGGTCAATAGCCAGACAAAGAGTGCGAGCGACAGCATCGCTGGCAGCAGCAGCCAGGCGGGCCTGCCTTGACGCAACACGAGCCAGGGAAGGTAGCAGCCGACGATCTCAGCCACGGCTGTCGCCGCGAATAAGGCCGAGGCACCCAACAGTTCGCGCGGGCTATTCAACGTGTGGCTTTCTGTGATTCCGAGGTCTGCGTGCGACACGAGTCGAGGTGGAACCAACCCCACCCATGCTGCCGGCTGCTCGGTGTAAACGGGATGGCCCGGCACGGGGCAAAGCTTCCTGATGAATTAGTGTTTGTATCGTCCCGGCAGACAGCCATGGAGACGTGCGTCACTTTTGCGTTCCTGCCTATTCTTCGTCGGCTTCACGTCGGTCGTCGCCAAAATGGGACTGAACGGAATTTTCTGCTGTCGCATCGCTGGCGGTGAGCGCAAATCGCTCCAGCTCAGCGGGCTCGAAGCAGCGACGCTGTGGCCATGCCTGCGAAGGTCAACAATAGCGAGCCGCCCAGGTGCAGCGCCATCGCCGCGCACGCCATGGCCAGTCGGTCTTGCCGCAGCAGTATCACCACCTCGCCGGAGAAGCTGGAAAACGTGGTCAGCCCCCCGAGGAATCCGGTGATGACCAATAAGCGCCACTGCGGGGGCAACTCCGGATGGGCGCCAAAGTACGCGATGGAAATGCCGACTAAATAGGCTCCGATAAGGTTGGCCGCGAGGGTGCCAGGCGGGACGGCCGGAAAGAGCAGGTTCAGGGCATTGCCTAGCAACCATCGCGAGACGCAGCCCAGGGCGCCACCCAACACCACAGCCAGAAAAGAAATCACCATGCTCGTCCTCGTGCAAGTTGTGCCCGGACGGATGGCGAACGCCTACGTGCCCGTCCTGTGGGCTGTCGTAGGCATCATCAGCCGACGTTGCGTCGGCGGTTCAAGGAGGAATGCCATCTCCTTGCCACGAAGTCTAGCAGCGCTTGGTCAAGATGCCTTCATCAGACGCTTAGGGTGCCCGTGACGACAGGCGCGTCGATGGCTGCGCTGCCCTCGGCATCTTTGCCCATGGCGACGCGGATGGTCTTGGTTCAAGACGATGACGAAGGATGTTTCGGGCACGCATCAGACTCAGGTTTGTCGGGCGGCTTGGGCATTGCGAACAGCGCCCCGAAGACCAGCAAGCCGACCGCTCCCGACACCCACAGTGCCCCCGAGCCCCACTGGTCGAGACACAAGCCGAACAGCCAGGGCGAGGATGCTTGAGCCAGCCGCGCAGGAACCATCAGCATCCCTTGGCGTTGCCCATAGCCCTTGGTCCCGAACAGCGCGAGCGGGAGCGTGCCGTTGGCGATTGTCAGGATGCCGTTGCCGGCGCCGTGCATCACCGCGAAGACGGCGGCGGCCGGCCCGCCGACGAACAGCAGCAGGAAAGCGCCGATGGGATGCATCAAGGCCGCCAGACGCGCGGACAACAATGGATGCAGCCGTCGCAGGAACCCGAACTCGAGCAACCGTCCGGCTACTTGCGCCGGCCCGATCAGAGCGCCCACGGCGACCGCGGTTGCCAGCGTGGCGCCGGTTGACTGAAGCAGGCGCGGCAAGTGCGCCGCCATCGCGGTGCTGATGAACCAAGTGGCGGCGAACACGGTGGCGAGCAGCACGCCTGCGCGCTTGGAGCGCGCGCCGGTCAGCGGGACAGCGTCGCTGGCGGAGGCAGCTTGCTCACGGCCGGACGCCTGGCCGAGAGGGCGTGGCCTTGGCAGCGACAAGTTCGAGGGCAGCCCGATCAGCAGATGCAGTACGGCCCATGCGTAGCACGCACCCCGCCAGCCCACCTGATGTTCGAGCAGGTTCGAGAGTGGCCAGCCGATGGTGCTGGCGAACCCGGCGATCAGCGTGATGCCGGTGATGGCATTGCGCGAGTCGCGGCCGTACAGCCGCACCAGCGCAGAGAAGGCCGCCTCGTAGAGCCCGCTTCCCATCCCGATCCCGAGGATCACCCACGCGCCGAACAGGCCGGCCGGCCCGCGCGCATTCGCCAGCGCGGCGAGGCCCAGCGCGAAGACGAGGTTGGTGCCTGAGAGCACTGGCCGCGCGCCCCACCGGTCGATCGAACGTCCTGCATACGGCCCGAGCAACGCGGACACGATCAGCGCCATCGAGAAGGCTGCGAAGACCGTCGGCGTCGAGACGCCAATGTCCTTCGCCATCGGTACGGCAAGCATCGCCGGCAGGTAGTAGGTCGAGGCCCACGCCAACGTCTGCGCCGTGCCCAGCGCAGCGACCACAGGCAGATGACCTGAGCCCGCCATGTCAGCCGCAGCAGCGTGCGGTCGTCGCCGCGGCGATCACTGGCGCGACAGGCTTCGTGCCGCAGGAGGTCGGGCCGCATCCGACCTTGGGAGAGTTTGCAGTGAGAGCGACGGTACTCGTCACCGGGTCATCGCCACAGCAACTGCTGTCGGCATCCGGGGTATCCGCTGTACCGAGGCCGCAGACGCCGGTCACTGGCAGGTTCAACTCCACACGGTCAGCGGCCTCGAAGTCGCCCGCGATGGCTGCGACCACCGAGCGGGCTTGCTCGAAACCGGTGGCCATCAGGAAGGTCGGCGCGCGCCCGTAGCTCTTGACCCCGATCGTGTACAGGCCGGGCTCGGGGTGGGCGAGTTCGCGGTGGCCGTGCGGGCGCACCGTGCCGCAGCTGTGCACGTTCGGGTCGATCAGCGGGCCGAGTGCTTCGGTGGATTCCAGCCACGGATCGAGCTTGACGCGCAGTTCGCTCGTCAGCGACAGGTCGGGCCGCTGGCCGGTTGCGCAGATGATTTCGTCGATGCTGTTGAGGGTGACATTTTCGCCACGGGCGTCTAGGCCGATCACCGTCAGTTGGCCTGCGCTGCGTTGAATCGCCGTAATGCGCAAGCCGCTGATGAATTCCAGCGCGCCGCTGTCTCGCAGTGCCTTCAGCGATGAGCCCAGTCGGCCGCGCGCCGGCAAGGCGTCTGCCTCGCCACCGCCGAAGACGCGGGTGAGCGATGGTGAGCGCACGGACCAAAGCAGCCGCGTCTCGGGCGCCTGCCCCGCCAGCTCGGCCAGGTACAGCAATGCGTTCGCTGCGCTGTGCCCCGCACCGACGACCAAGGTTCGTTTGCCCTCGAAGCGTGACCGCGCGCTGCCGACGATGTCGGGAATGCCGTAGAAGATCTGCGACTTCGCCTCGGCTTCGCCGATGGCCTGCAGACCACTGGCTCCGACCGGGTTCGGTGTGCCCCAGGTGCCGGTGGCATCGATAACTGCACGGACACGCAGCTCGATGGTCGTGCCGGCTTGCATCGCACGAATGACGAACGGCGCTTCGGATCGCCCGGCGCTTTTCACCTTGTCGAAACCTTCGCGGCTGACCGACACCACCTTGGTGTCGAGCTTCAGCGCACTGGCTACTGCCGGCAGCGCAGCGAAGGGCTGCAGTACGCGCTCGGCCACCTCGCCTGCGAGCGGCAACTCCGCTGCGGGCGGAGCCTGCCAGCCCGTGCGCGCGAGGTGCTTCGCCATCGCGACATCGACGTTGTATTGCCAAGGCGAGAACAGGCGCACGTGCCCATAGTCGAGCAAGTTCGCACCGACGCGCTGGCCGGCTTCGAGGATGACGAACGGGATGCTGCGTTCCAGCAGTTCTGCCGCCGCAGCCAGGCCGACCGGACCGGCGCCGAGCACCGCCACCGGCAGAGCTTCATTGCGCCGCGGAGCTTCCTGCAGCGTGAGCGACATGAAGGCTGCGCAGGCAGGGCATGCGCCCTGGAGTTCTGCCGAGGCTTTCAGTGCCAGCGGTGCGTCTTCGATCTTTCCGCGCTTGAATCCGTACTGCGCGAAATACTCGGGCGCTGTGACCGTCAGCAGATACAGCTTGCCGATGTCGCGGCGGCGAGCTTCCTGCAGAAGCCTCTCCAGCAACAACTTGCCGATGCCTTGCTTGTGCAGGCCGGGTGCGACCGCGACCGAGCGCAGCAGTGCGATCTGGCCGTAGATGTCGGCGCCGGCAGTGCCGACGACTTCGGCGTTGGAAATTGCCAGCAGGTAGGTGGTCAGGTGCGCCTTAGCGCCATCCGTGGGCAGCTTGTTCGCCACGAGCAGCGCCTCGATGGCAAGCCAGTCGGCTTGCGTCGCGTGGCGAAGCGTTGGGGTAGTGGTCAGCAACATGATTTGGCTTCCTTTCGTTCGGGCGGCGGGAGGCAGCAGTTGGCTGCCGTGTCTTCGCGCAACGCCTTCATCAGCAACAAGAGGGAGTTCTCGACCGCGGCACGTTCGCGCGCATTCAGAGAACCCAGCAACTGCTCGGCGTGGGCGTCGAGCGTCTGGTTCAGGTCATCGACAGTGCGGACGCCTTCATCGGTGAGCGTGACGAGCCAGCTCCTTGCGTCTGACGGGTTCGCCTCCTTGGTCACCAGTCCGCGCTCGACCATCGCCTCGACCGCGCGAGACACCCAGCTCTTTTCCAGCGAGACCCGTGTGCCGAGTTCGGACAGGGGCAAAGGACCGGTGCGTGCCAGCTCGGTAAGCAGATGGCACTGCGTGTTGGTGGTACGACAGCAGTCGGCGACCACACGCTGGGCCCGCGTGTACATACGGGCCACTTCGCGCAGCAGGCCGCGTGACTGATCGAGGTTTGTGCTCATGTGGTTGTGGATAGCAACTATGTAGGCTCACGATAGGCATTCCTAGGGTCGTTGTCAATAGCAACTAAGTTGGCTGAAGAAAAGGGGCGACGCCCCTTTCAGGTCTCTCTCTCAGATCGCGCGCTGGTTGACGCGCTTGGACAATTCATCAGCGCTCTCCTTGCGCTCGCTGTAGCGGTCCACCAGATAGGGCGCCACATCGCGCGTCAGCAACGTGAACTTCATCAGCTCTTCCATCACATCGACCACGCGTTCGTAGTACGCCGACGGCTTCATACGCCCGGCCTCGTCGAATTCCAGGAAGGCTTTGGCGACCGACGACTGATTCGGGATCGTGATCATGCGCATCCAGCGGCCGAGCACGCGCAGCTGGTTGACGGCGTTGAATGACTGAGAGCCGCCCGAGACTTCCATCACCGCCAGCGTCTTGCCCTGTGTGGGGCGGACCGCACCGATGCTCAGAGGTATCCAGTCGATCTGCGCCTTCATGATGCCGGTCATTGCCCCATGGCGCTCGGGTGAGGTCCAGACCATGCCTTCGGCCCAGGCTGCGGCTTCGCGCAGCTCTTGCACCTTGGAGTGATTTTCCGGCGCTGCGTCTGGAAGGGGCAGACCGGCGGGATCGAACACCCGTACTTCCCCACCCATGGCGATGAGCAGACGCGCCGCTTCGAGTGTCAGCAGTTTGCTGTACGAGCGTTCGCGCAGAGAACCGTAGAGAAGCAGGAAGCGCGGCGCGTGCGTCGAGGCGCCGGCCCCGGCCACGCGCGTGCCGGTCGGTGCGTCGAACAGCGCCGTGTCAACGTTGGGCAGGCTCAAGTCAAGAAGCGACACGGCGGCCTTTCGCGTCGATGACCGGCTCGCCGTCTTCCTTGGCGAAGGGCGCGAGCTGGGCCGACGGCAGGATGTCGAGCACCGCTTCGGAAGGGCGGCACAGGCGCGTACCCAGCGGCGTGACGACGATCGGCCGGTTCATCAGGATGGGGTGTTGAACCATGAAGTCGATGAGCTGGTCGTCGGTCCAAGTCGGCTCGCCGAGCTTCAGGTCGTAGTAGGGCGTGCCCTTCTGGCGCAGCACGCTGCGTACCGGTACGCCCATCACGGCGATCAGCTCGACGAGCTTCGCGCGGCCGGGTGGCGTCTTCAGGTATTCGATCACCACGGGTTCGACGCCGCTGTTGCGGATCAGCGCCAGCGTGTTGCGAGAAGTGCCGCAATCGGGGTTGTGATAAATCGTGATGGGCACGGCAGGGTCGAGTTCAGGTTGCATGGGCAGGGTGAGAGGTTCAGCCACCGGGGTCACGTACGCGGCGTGCTCAGGTCAACTCGGCGGTGCCGACTTCGCCTGACGCTTCCACGATGTTCGGATGGCCCGAGCGCGGCACGCCGAGCGCATGGTGAATCCCCAGGCCGATCAAGGCGCCGACGAGTTCCGCGGCGACGAAGCCCGTCACACTAGCCGGTGCGATGCCCGCGAAGCTGTCCGAGAACATGCGACCGAAGGCTGCTGCCGGGTTGGCGAACGACGTGGACGCGGTGAACCAGTAGGCCGCACCGATGTAGCTCGCGACCATCGCGGCAGCACGGCCTGCCGGCGCGCGCAGGATGACCAGCAGCAGGCCTGCGGTGGCCACCGCTTCGGCGATCCATTGGCCGACACCGCTGCGCATATGGGTCGAGAACTGCACGATCGCCATGTCGAACATCGCGTGTGCCAGCCAGGCGCCGAGAATCGCGCCAACGAGCTGGGCCACGATGTAGGGCAGCAGGGCGGCCTTCGGCAACTCGCCGCGCATTGCCATCACGATACTGACGGCCGGATTGAAGTGCGCACCGCTGACGGGTCCGAAGACCTCTATCAGGATGTACAGGCCGCCCACGGTCGCCATCGTGTTGGCCAGCAGGGCGATCGCGACATTGCCGCCTGAAAGGCGTTCAGCCATGATCCCTGAGCCAATCACAACGGCCAACAGCAATGCGGTGCCGAGTGCCTCGGCGATGAGTTTGCGGCGCAGATCGACCATGACTCAGTTGCTCCCTCAGGACTGCGCGATCTGGTTCAAGGCGCGCTGCAACTCGGCGTTGCTCATCGTGTCCAGCGGGAGTTGAAGCAGTTGCAGCATGCGGTAGCCGATGGCCTGGCGCGTCAGCTCGAAGGCCCGGTGCTTGCCGGCGTCGCCGCCATCCGCGTTGGACGGATCGGGGTAGCCCCAATGCATCTGCACCGGGCTGCCGGGGAAGTACGGGCAGGTCTCTTTCGCCGCGCTGTCGCACACCGTGATGACGATGCGCATTTCGGGCGCGTTGGGCTGGGTGAATTCGTCCCAGCTCTTGCTGCGGAAGTCCTTGGTGTCGATTCCCGCATTTGCCGAGCGCTTCCAGGGCGAACGGGTTGATGCGGCCGCTCGGCGCACTGCCGGCGCTGTAGCCGCGCACATCGTGGCCCAAACGTGTCGCGAGCGCGTTGAGCATGCCTTCGCCGAGCACGCTGCGTGCCGAGTTGTGGGTGCAGAGGACGAGGACGTTGGTGGTCATGTTTGCTCAGCTCTTGCCGATGTCGGTGATCTCGCGCTGGATCGCCATCGAGTCGAGGCTCTTGATTGGCAGTGACAGCATCAATTCGATGCGCCGTTTCAGCGTCACGGCGGTTGCCATGAAGACGCGAGCCTTCTCTTCGTCGGTACCTTCGAAGGCTGCGGGATCGGGCACGCCCCAATGGGCGGTCATCGGCTGGCCGGGCCAGACCGGGCACACCTCACCGGCTGCGTTGTCGCAGACGGTGAACACGAAATCGAGCGCGGGAGCGCCGGCCTCGGCAAACTCGCCCCAGCTCTTGCTGCGGAAGCCATCGGTGGGGATGCGCAGCGTTTGCAGCGTCGAGAGGGCAAACGGATTGACCGTGCCGCTCGGGTGACTGCCGGCTGAATGCGCAATGAAGCGTCCGCGCGCGAATTGGTTCAGCAGGCCCTCGGCCAGGATGGAGCGCGCCGAATTGCCCGTGCAGACGAACAGCACGTTGTAGACCTTGTCAGTCATTGGAGTTCCTTTGTCGCAGGCGAGTTGCCGGCGATGGTGCGGTAAGTGGACTCAGCAGGTGGTGCAGCCAGGGGCGACGGTCATCTCGCAGGCCGCGCCCTGGCAGCAATGAGCGGTCAGGTAGGTGAGCAAGTCGTTCATCTGATCGATCGCCGGCCGATAAATCAGGTTGCGGCTTTCGCGCTCCTGTGTCACCAGCCCGGAGTGGGTCAGTTCCTTGAGGTGGAAAGACAGCGTCGAGGCCGGCACGTCCAGCATCGCGGACAGCGCACCCGGCGTCATGCCTTGCGGGCCGGCGCCGACCAGGGCGCGAAAGACGCGCAGGCGCATGGGCTGGGCGAGCGCTGCGAGCGAAACGATGGCGGCTTTTTCTTCCATGATTCTATTTTGGTAGAAATATGGGTGATGGTCAAGCACCGCCTTTTTGCGATGGCCGCCTGGGCTGGAGACTGCCTCGGTCCCGGCTTAGGTCATCGTCGGCGCCAAGAAGGCGTCGATCTCCTGAGCGGTGCTGCGCGCCGTGCGCATGACGCCGATCAGCGTGGCCGAGGCCATCCCGGTCCAGTCCCCGTAGCCAACCAGCCAGAGGCGGGGTTCGGCCGTGCTTCGGGTGCCCTCGACATCGACGCGTCCTGTGTCGTCGACGATGCCCAAGGGCGCGAGGTGCGCCAGCGCTGGTCTGAATCCGGTGCACCAGATCACAGCATCGAAGGATGCCCCGCTGCCATCCGCCCACTGCACACCGGTCGGAGTGAATCGGGCAAACGGGCCGCGCGATTGAAGAACGCCCCGCGCCCGAGCGTCCACTACTGGCGGCACCATCACGATGTCGCCGAAGCCGCCCGGCAAGTGCTCGACGGGCAGGCCCTCCTGTTGGGCGCGCCAGCGTTCGGTCGCGCGCTCGAACAGCAAGCGACCGTCCACGTCGTCGGGCAGGAAGTTGGGTGGCTTCTCTGTCACCCACGAGGCCTCGGCGACTTGCGACACCTCGGCCAGGATTTGCGCGCCCGAGTTGCCGCCGCCCACGATCAGGACGCGCCGGCCCGCGAAGGGCGTTGCGCTCACGTAGTCGGCCGAATGGAGTTGCAAACCGGTGAAAGTCACGCGGCCGGGGTAGGTGGGGATGTGCGGATGACGCCAGTTCCCGGTGGCACTTACCACGGCCTGGGCTTGCCATGCGCTGTCACCCGACCGCACGATAAGCCCGTCGCTCGAACCCTCGACAGAATCGACAAGCGCGGGCCGGCGAACGGGCAATGCGTAGCGCTCCTCGTATCGGCTCAGATAGTCGATGACTTCATCCCGGCTCGGGAAGCCTTGCGCCGTAGTCGGCATCAGCCACCCGGCGAGCGAACTCCAGGTTGCCGGCGAGAACAGGCGCAGCGACTCCCATGCATGGCGCCAGGCCCCGCCGGGCCCGTCCTCAGAGTCGAGGATCAGGAACGAGCGTTTGGTGCGGCGCAGGAAGTAGCCAACCGAGAGGGCGGCTTGTCCGCCGCCAATGATGATCACGTCGCGTGCAGTCATGCTGTGGATCATCGCCCGCCAAATCACTGCGCTGTGGCCTCTTGGAAGAGACGGTGGCAAATGCTGTGCGGGCGCGTCGCCACCCCTACGCGGAACCGCAGGCCAATGACTACGCTGCGCCAATCCTTACCAAGCGTGGGCGCGGCCTTCCTCGTACAACTGCAAGAGCGCGCGCATTTCTCGGAAGCAGGGTTCGGCACTATCGACGCCATCAGATTTCGGCACTCATTCGTACCATGCGTCGCGCAAGCTCGGGGCATCAGCGCGCCTTTGCTGCCAAAAGCACCTGGATACACAACGCAGAATCCATGCAAGGGGGGCGCTGACCGCCCCTTCGGCCACGTCGTCGAATGGCGACATCAGGACAACCGCGCGGGACGGGACGAGACGTTGCAGGCTTGCGTAGGACGGTGCAGAATGGTCTTGGTTCGAAGTCTCATTGCAGCGTATGCGATGTAGGGGAACAGGCAGGGGAACAGTGACGGTTCTTCGGTTGATGTTCCTCAATAATGACAAGAACTTACGTGCGCCGTTCAAGTCCCATCAGCCACCCCAAGTCATACAAGCGAAAGCCGGTAAGCATCCACTAACACGATGCTTCCGGCTTTTTGCTTTTTTGTTGCTTGTAGGCAATCTGTAGGCAAGTCCGGCAAATGCTGCGGTGCTTTCAAGCTCCAGAAGCGACGAACCCGGCGCAGCGGCCGGGTCCAGTTCGTCGGAAATGAAAATCTTTTTATCAGGCCCACCGATGTAGCGGCCCGCATCGCCTCTTAGGTCTGGCCCGCTTCTCGGGGTGCTGAATCGAGGTACGGCCAAAGCACTGGCAACCCCGTTAATCTGCTCTGCTGTGAGGCCTTGGTCCACAGCGCCGACTGCTCCTCTTCCCGCAATTGTTGCTCCGGGGTCAATGGGGCGGCCATCGACATCCACCGTGATTCTGCTGCCATCCGGTCCGCTAATGCCTTGTGGGTAGTCGTCATGAAATCACCTTCATGGTATGTCGGGGGAGGCTCCCATTTTAAGGCTTGGTAGGTTCGTGAAGATGACCATTTCAGCCAACACTGGAGAGGCAAAATCACGGCCAACGCCAGCTAGAGATTGTCCAGTTTCTGGCGCTGCTTGCCCAACACACGCGCCAACTCGCGCAGCATCTCCCGGTGCCCACCCTTCCATGCGTTCATGGATGAGGTGGCCTTGCCTTCAGGCGTCTTCGGCCCGGTTGACTTCTTCCACGGGCTCCAGGCGTGGATGCGCTCGGCTTGTTGCTTGCGGTGCTCTGGTGTTCTGACGTAGCTCATTCATCTTCCCTGAAAGTTTGTTTGGCGCGGTTTGTTTTTCCAGCGTGCGAGGGGCAGCCGTGTTGTTCACCTGCTGCGGCCCGTTGGCAACGTTCATTTGCTTGGCGAACACGACGGGCGGATTCTTGATGGCAGCCAGCGTCTCGAAGGTCGCCCTCGATTGGCTCTGTGCCTTCAGTGCTAGACGCATGTAAGTCTCGGCAGCGCCCAAGTGCTCGCCCATGTTGATAGCGGCACGGCGGGCCAGTTCGGAGAACATCGCGTTCAGCGTCAAGGCTTGGGCATTCAGCACTCGCTCGGCGTTCGACAGGTCGCCACGATTGACCGCTTCGCCAGCGTCTTGGAGCGATGCCACCATTTCGGTGATGGACACCGCACCAAGCTGATTACCCGTGAAGGCGGCGGCGGTGATGCCGTTGGTCGCTATGCCTCGGGAAACCAAGTCTGCAAATTGGCGCGCCTCAGTCTTTCCAGGCTCTGAGGTGACGCGCAGTGTCTTTCCGTCGTCGGCTGGCGCGGCCGTGGTTTGCAGAGGCAGTGCGCCCAAGGGCTTGCGGGTCAGCTTTGGTTTTGTCATGTTGTTTCGCTTTCCAGGTGATTCCCGGCCTTCAGCTTCAACAGGAACGCGGTCGCCGTGTGTGCGGCATCGCTCCCGGCGTGCTTGTCGGGGTGGCACAGGTACACCAGACGGCGCAGCATGTCCGCATCAAGGGCCTGCATCGGTTGCGGTGCGACTGCGGCCGGTTCAGGCTTTCGGCGGCGTGTCGGGTTCTGTTCCAGATAGCAGGTCACGCACAGCCGCTTCCAAGGCGTGTCCTGAACGAAGGTGCGAACCCGGCAACTTGGGCAGGTGATGTGCATTTCACTCATCGCGCACCCCGCATTCGGTCATGTTGTCCAGGTTGTCCAAGGTTCCAACGTTGGACAAGTTGGACAAGTTGCCGGTATTGGACAACTTGGGGAGGCTCCAGTACCAACGGTTTTCGGTGCCTCTCTTCTTCATCACGCACAGCGAATCAGATGCGCGGCGGATGGTTCGCCAGGACAAGCCAGCTTCCTTAGCTTCGGCCTCGATGCTTTTCACCGGCACCAATTCATCTTTCAGCACTTCTTGAAGAAACGCAGTGGCGGAGTTCTGCGCGTTGCCATCTTCGGTTTCTTCGGCGGGGTCGGTGAGCAACTCGCGGGCAGAGCCTTCCACCGCTGCGCCCCATTCGATGCGCGAGGCATGAATGCCGGGCAGTGCCTCCACCTGCGTGATGTCGTATTCGAAACCGCCATCGTCTGGGCCGATGTTGGACTTTCCGCGCGCCAGGATTCGACGGGCTTGTCCGTCATCACCCTTCACCTTGGCCGCCACCAGGACCACGCGCGCAACAGCGGTAAACGCAATCGAGCCAACGACGCGCGATGCCGGGTCTTGCCCTTGTCCGCCTTTGCTGAAATGCGAGATGCCAAGCAGCGCGGCGCCCATGTTCGATGCGAGGTCCACCAACGGCTGAAGTGCCCGCCGAACTTCGGTGTTCTTGTGGCTGTCACCCGTCACGGCAGAAACAACCGGGTCAACGACGATGAGGCGCACGCCTCCAAGGTTCTTCGCCTGCTCTGCGAGCTGGGCCATATCGCACGCCGGGTCGAACGGCTGAAGCTCTCCGTTTGTGCGTGTGCCAGCCACGAAGTGAATGCGCGATACGTCAGCACCAGCCGCAATCAGACGGGGCAGCAGCGTATCGGCTGGGTCGTCCTCACCGGACCAGATGAGCACATGTCCACGGTCGCAGCGTGAACCATCGGGCCAGCGTCCGCCACTGGTGACGGTTGCGGCCATGGCTACGGCAATGGTTGTCTTTCCCTGCCCGGGTGCGCCAGCCAATATGTGGAGCTTGCCCAGCGCCAGCCAATCACGCCACAGCCAGGCTACCGGCTGTGGGATGAGGTCGGCACCGTTGAGAAGCACGACACCGTTTCCCGGCGGAGCCTTTGCGCTGTGTAGCAATGCCTCCAACGCATCGAACCCCTCGCGCTGCGCGTAGTCGTTCACGTCCGCGTTGGTGTCCCAGCTAGTGGGCATTGGAGCGCATGCACCGCGCACCTCGCGGGCGATGGTTTCGGCTTCACCTTCCTTCCCGACATCAGGCACCACCACCAGCCGCGCCAATGCGTCGCGCTTGCGCAGTTCAGCGGCAACCGCACGAACACGGCCCCAGCCAAAGCACACCACGGCCGCAAAGCCGGTCGCCTTCCAACATGCCCACGCTTGCCCGATACCCTCGCACACAAACGTGGTGCCACCGGCCACCATGTCGCCCACGATGAACACACCGGCCACCGACGCACCGGGCAGATTCAGCTTCTTTCCGGCACCGGGCGGCGGGATGAATTGCAGCGAAGCCGGCTCGCTCCCATCCAGCGGCAGCACTGGCACCACCAGCCAGCCGGCCACCGATGCGCCAGCGATGCGCAGCGAGTCACCAGCAGGCACCACGCGCAGCCCTTCGGCCGTGCCTTGCTTGGCTTCGATGTAGGCATGCGATGCGGCGGCCGGTTCGCAGCGTTGCCAAACGCTCGGCAGCGTTCATGCCGGGTCGCTGCGGCTTGGTGGGCTGTGCGGGTCGATGCGGAGCCCTTGCAGGACGCGTGCGCTGCGTGTGCCGCGCTGAATCGTTCGCGGTCGGGGTCCAACCTTCAGCGCGTGCAAGGTGAAACAGCGTCCCGGCTCCCGTGCCCCCATTCGGCGTGACTGTCCTGAACGCAGCGCGAACGTCTTGTTCGCCTTTGTAGTTGCTGGCGTTGCAACTCCATGCGTCGATGTCGTCCACGTTCAGTCCGGCTGCGATGGCAGCACGTCCGATGCGGTGCCAGTCTTCCCGGCCACAGCCAGGGTCGAGGAATTGCAGCGCATCGCGTGCGCGGTCGATATCGTTTCCAGTCATTGACGGCCCCCCATCAGTGCCCACACCAGCGCCACCCATCCGGCCACCACAAGGCCGGCCAGCAGCCAATCGCTTGCGTTCATGCTTGCCCCCTTCCTGCGGCCCGCGTGCGTTTCCAAGCAGCCAGCTTTTGGCGGTCCCGTTGCGTGAGGTGATAGACGCCCGGCCAGCAGTCGAACAGGTCGCGGTCCTGCTTGCGCGTGCGGGAGCAGGGCATTTCCAAGCCACGGCGGCGAAGTTCGGCCACCAGTTCCGGGCCGTTGGAGCAACCAGCGATTACGTCAAGGTGCTCGCGCGGAATTGGACGAACCCAAACCGCCTGGATGACTCGCAGGTGTCGCGGGTTGTCAGTGCCAAGAAATGATGCGGGGGCTTTAAGATTGCCTTGCTCAGGGGCGCTCGTCTTACCAATGGTGGGGCGGGCGTTTTTCATTTCGCCACCCCCAGCACGCGGCGCAATTCGGCGACAGGCCAAGCCAATCGGCCATGTATGCGAACGGGGCGAATTGGCCCGTCTTCATGGCAGGCCCAACCGCGTAGTGTTTGCGGTTGCCTGTTCAGGTGATACGCGGCGCACGCTGTTTCGACGGCAGCGCGGGTTTCTAGCTCCAGCGGGGGGAACTGACGAACGGTCTTAGATTGCAATCTGCATCTCCTGCGCCTCTCGGCGTTAGGTCATTGAACAATCTGCCGGCCCTCACGACCGCCAGATACAACCGGCGCATTCCCTGCGCTTGGTTGATGTCAATGAATGTAGATGCGTTGATTACCGATTACGAGGCGCCGGGCTCTGAGTTAATTGGTCGAGACAATTGATTCATAAGCCCGAGCGTCTTTCACTATCTGAATCCAACGCGGCTCAGCCTCGTAGTAGTGCTTTTCCAGTGCCGCCATGGTCATTGGCTTGGCTTTATCTTTCCACGCGGCGAGTCGAATCACCTGCTTGATGGACTCCACGACAGACAAGTCCAATTCCGCGCTCTTGCTGTCTACGTCGCAATGGAATTCGGCCTTGTCCGCCACCCCCCATTCTGTTTTTCGGCCAGCAGGGTTGTGGACTTTGAAGCCCGGCACATGGGCTTTTGCGAGTTCTATTGAAAGTGCCAGCCAGTCGCCCTCGTTCACGCCATGGGCAGCAAACAAGGCCGGGAGCTTGGAGAACATCTCGGCGGTGATGCGTCGAGATTCGGCCTGATAGGTCGGTTCGTCAGCAAGAAGCCCAATGCGTTTCCGCGTTATTGGCTTGTTTAATGGTCCTGCATATTTCATAACACCCCTTCAGGTGTCAGCCTTCAGCGGGTGCCCCTGCCAAGCCGGTGAAGGAATCCGGCGCTTCCCTCCGTCGAGGTAGGCAGGGGCGCAAGGGTCAGGCAGCCCGGCAGGCGTCGAGGCCGTCTATGGACTCCTCTAAACGTGCGATGGCTTCATTGAGAAGTCGCCGAACGAGATTCCCGCTGCCGTGCTCCTCGGCGCTGAATGCGCCAGCGCCTTGCAGCATCGCCAATACGTCGTAAAGCGTATCGTGCCAATGCGAGAAGGTGGCAGCACCATCGGCACCGCTAATATCTTTGTCAGCCATGATTCATCTCTCCTGTAGATGGGTTGTGGTCAGGGTCGGTCGCTGTTTCCGCAGCTTCCGGCCCGTCTTGTCTCAGGGCCGCTGAGACGCCGGTTTTCTTGGGTCAGGCTGGGGTGGCCTCTTGTGGCTCAGTTGGCGCGCGCTGCACCTGCATCGGCGCTGCCTTGAATCGCTGCTCTGCTTGCCACATGTCATAGGCGTTTTGCTCTGCCAGCCACAAGCGGGCCTCACCGCCACGGTCAACACCCAGCCATGCCTCGATGCGCAAGGCCATTTCCGGCGAGATGGCGGCGCGGGCATTCAGGACGCGGGACAACGCAACGCGGGACACCCCAAGTTGCTGCGCAGCTTCCGTAACGGACAGCTTCAGAGCGGGAAGCACGTCGTCACGCAGCGTCAGGCCGGGGTGGGGTGGGTTGAACATGGGTGCCATGGTTGCTTCTCCTGCCTCAGTGGTAGTCCTGATAGTCCACCAGGACGGCATCGGTGCCGTCGAATGTGAAGGTCATGCGCCAGTTGCCGCTGACCCACACTGAAAAATGCCCCTTCAGGCCGCGCCCTTTCAATGGATGCAGGCCCCAGCCTGGAAGGTTCATGCCTTGCGCATTCGTCGTCGCGTTCAAGCGGCGCAGCATCGCGGCCAGTCGCTGGGCATGTGCCGCCTGAATGCCAGCCATGCTCCCTTGCTCGAAAAACGCCTTCAAGCCCTTGTGTCGGAACGACTTAATCACGGTCAATTGTATCTCATGGCGATACACATATCAATGTCTTTCAACGGCTGGTCACCAACTGCAAGGCAACGGGTGTGACGGCTTTCGCATCGAACTGCACCCCGGCCTGTTCAAGCATCCATGCCTCGATTCGCTCGTGGTGCAGGGCAAGCAGTTCCAGCGGGCGGCGCTTGTAATGCTTCTCGGCGGTGGCGCTCGGCTTGTGGCCCTGAATCTGTGCCACCACACCGGCAGGGATTTCCAGCCACTCAGTCAAACTGGCGAACGAGCGGCGCAGGCCATGCAGCGTCAACCCTTCCAAGCACGCGACATTGCAGGCCCGCGTGTGCGGATTGTTTGGCACGGCGATTCGGCCGCTGGCGCTTGTATTGGCCCATGCGCCCGGCTTGCCCCTTATCGGATTGACCCACCGCGCACTGGCAAAAATCCAATCATTGGCGCGGGGCAGGGCGGCCAGCAATTGCGCCACGTAAGGCGTCAATGGAATCTCGCGGGTGCCCTCCACCTTGTCGCGGATGGTGATGCCCTTCCACTGGCTGTTCACGTCCTCCCAGCGTAGGGACAGGACTTCGCCAGGACGTGCGCCTGTCAACAGCATGACTTGCAGGGCAGCGGAAATGGTGCGGTTCTGCACCCGGCGCACTTGCTCGAACCAAGACTTCAACTGCCCGCGTTGGAGAACATCTGACTTCGTGGCGGGCTTGCCCAGTGATTCGCGAGCCTTGCGGGTCTTGCCGGGGTTCTTGATGGGTAACAGTGCGGTGTATGCCGGCTGCTCACTGCACCACGTCAAGAACACCGTCAGCAATCGCCACGCTAGCCGCGCCGATGTTGCACGGGTCTGGCCTTCTTTGGCGGCCCATGCCTCGATGGTGGCGGCGTCGAGTTCACGCAGCGGTAGCCCCATCAGCGGGAACAGTGGCCCCGGCTTCGTGGTTGTGCCCTTGCCGCCACGACGCGCGGATGGCTGTCCGCCTGCCTTTGCCTTGTATTCGTGGTCTCGATAGTGCAAATCGCCCCAGTGCGGGCGGCGCTCGGCTAGATACGCAGCCCAAACTTCGCCCACTGTGATTGAGGCAGCTTCGTCGGCTTGCGCCTGTGCGATGGCGTCAAGCTTTTCAGACTCGACGCGGGCGACGGCTGCAGCATTGGCTTCGGCTTCCGCGGTTATCCGCTGGCGCTCCAGTTCGCGAGGGTCTTTGCCATCGTCCACCAGCATTTTCAGGACTTGTGCTTTCTGGCGTGCCTTCTCAAGGGTGTAGCCACGTTCACCAGCCGTGCCGATGGTGATTCGTATGGTCGCGCCACGCAAGCGGGCCTCAAAGACGTAGGTCTTTCGCCCAGTCGGTGATGCGCGAAGCGCCAGGGTCGGTGCGTCAGTGTCCCAAAGGAAGGCTTGGGACTTATTGGCAGGGCAAACGAAGTCGGCAACCCGTCCGGCGGTCAGGCGCACGCGGCTTTCGTTCTTTTCCATATGGACCCAAAATCTGTAGGCAATCTGTAGGCAAGTCTTCGCGACAATGATGCATGGCAATCAACAAATTGCCTGTTTTTGCATCCAGTATGTGTCGGTTAACTTGTTGATTTACATAGATTGTATCTACGTGGGTCAACGATGAGAAATGTTTTCTTCTTGGGATTGTGATTCCTGTTGTCGTGGGTTCGAGCCCCATCAGCCACCCCAAGTCATACAAGCGAAAGCCGGTAAGCGCCTCCAAAGGTGCTTCCGGCTTTTTGCATGTAACGGCGGATGTAAGACTTTTTCCCGAATCGGTCTCAACATCGGAAAAATGCAGCAGCGTGCCCAAGCCCCAGAATCGGCGGACCGGGCGCATAGGCCGGGTAGTGAATGTCGGGCGCTCAATCGGCGTGGTGTCGCAGGCTAATCGCACTGTATTCGTACGACGTTTCCAACCGCTGGCGGCAGTTTGTTGTGGTCGGCCTTGGCGGCGGCGGAGGGTTCATCATCTGCAAACCTTGTTGAATCACTTGCCCGCCGGCCTCCGAATCGATGGCCATCCTGTGGTGGCCTTGAATATCTCGGCGATAGATGACCGCCCATCTCATCGGTTCACGCCAATAACTGGTCAGCATTGCATGGAACTCAACAGTCAAGTCCTCGTGAGGAGGGCACGCTATTGGACGGTGCCTTGGTGCGACGCGGGAATCAGTTCTCGGCTGATCAGGTGCAAATCGAGCTCAACCAGCACAGGGAAGTGCCCCGCGTTGTTGGGGTACGCAGCACTCATTTCAAAGCCGTGTTCATGCAAGAAATTGACTACTTCGATATGCCCCGGAGCACCCCGATAGATGCGCTTGAAAGACGCTTCTGTCTGAAGGGCAGCCACCCGCCGGAGTGCTGCGATGCCGCCCTTTAGGGCCTCGAGGTCAGAGCCCTGCGTATCGAGCTTGAGATAAACGTTACGTAGATCGCTCCTTGTGATACCTGCCATCAGCTCGTCGAGAGTTCGCGTCTCCACCTCGACACGCTGCACGACAACGTTCTGTTCGGAGAAAAGTCCAATTTCAGAATGGTCGGGCGCGAGAAGAGAACTGAACTGGCTGCCTCCCATGACGTTTAGCGTTGCGGAGCCGCGCATCGCCGCAAGGGCGCATCCCTCGATGCGCCAGTGCGGATCCCCAGACGCGCGCGCGCGCAGCTTGTCGACCAGATGGGGAATAGGCTCGATAGAGACAATGTCGCCGGAGTAACCGACCTCATTGCGCAAGTAATCTCGGTACTGGCCTTCATTCGCTCCAGCATCGATGACTGTCTCGATCCCGCTGTAGTCAAACAGCCGACGGAGGTATTGAGTCTGCGGGTACGAAGGCAATCTCCAATTCGGGATGACAGAGTAACCGAAGGTCTTTGCAGCCGATTCGACCGCTACGCGGATTGGTTTCATGGCGGGCTGGTTCTTTCGGATTCGTAATGAAAAGATCGACTGGATGTCGTTGCTGCAAAGGCAAACCGAGCAAAGGTGTCACATGATGGCTATCGAGCAGATGCGGCGCTCCATATCGTGGCTTTTGCCGGACGATCCTACTACTCGGGAAATGGCGGCCGGTGTATTCGCGTGTCGCTCAGTGGTCGAGACTCGGGCCAGTTTCTGGCCCGAGTTGCCTGGAATTGTCAGGCAATGGAAACGATGTGCAGACTCGATACATGCCCCTCCATCGGGTCAACCTTGATGCCGGCTTGCTCCAGCATCTATGCTTGATTCGCTCGTGGCGCAGGCGCAGTTCCAGCGGGCGGCGCTTGTAATGCTTCTCAGCAGTCGCGCTCGGTTTGATCCCTCGAATTCGACCAACAATCCCGACAGGCACCTGCAGCCATTCGGTCAGGCTTGGCTTCCCAGCGGGCCGGTTCGGGCACCCAGAAGGCATTGGCCTCGCGGTAGTAGTCGCGGTCTTCGAGCTCAGCGGCGATGTCGGTCGGGTCGGCTTCGTCGTAGAAGTATTCGTCTTCCGGGTCGGCCAGCCGAAGCCTCAGCTCGGCGTGCTTTCCCTGGCAAGGTGTCGGAGATGTACTTGACGAAGATGAGGCCGAGCGTCAAGTGGTTTTGCTCGGCAGCGTCGATGTTGGCGCGCAGCTTGTCGGTGGTGGCCCAGAGCGCATTCTTGATGTCTTCGAGTAGGGGGTGCCGACCGAACGTCAAAGGTCGCGGTAGCCGTCGGCCGGGTGCAGTGCCCAG
>JARXKP010000191.1 GCA_030271615.1 Pseudomonadota bacterium | reverse complement strand
CGCTCGGCCAATGGGTGCCGCCGGAGCCTGCGGGCCTCGTCACCAGCCGCCAGCGGGCCGCCACCGACGACCGGGTGTGGTGGGGCGAGATTCCGGCGTGGGCGCAGGTCGCCGCCGCGCTGCTCTGGCATCAGGCGAGCCACGACGAGCTGACCGGACTGGTCAACCGCCGTTCATTCGATGCAGAGCTCCAGGAGCGGGTGAGCGCGTGCGGATTCGAAGGCGCCGAGCTGACGCTGATGTACATCGACATCGATGGATTCAAGCGCATCAACGACGAGCATGGCCATTCGATCGGAGATCAGTTGCTGCGGCTGTTTGCCGCGCGTCTGCGGGCTGGCGTGCGCGAAACCGAAGTCGTGGCCCGCCTGGGGGGTGACGAGTTCGCAGTGATCCTCGGCCATGCCATGGCACAACCGGCCCCTCAGACCGCCGATGCGCTCATCGAGAACCTGTCGCGGCCCTACCGGGTCGGTGCGCTGCGGCTCGAGGTCTCGGCATCGATCGGCTTGGCTGCGTGCGCAGACTCGGACCTGCCGGCGCAGGCCATTCTGGAGGCTGCTGATGCCGCGATGTACCAAGCCAAGCAAGCCGGCAAGTGTCGGCACGTGACCTCGGATTTCGCGCCGCTCTGAGCGAGGCTGCGGCACCGGCTTGAGAGCCAGTGCGACTCAAGGCGTCGCTTCTTCAGCCCGGCTGCCGAGATCGACGTGGGTCACCAGCACGAAGCCGCCCGTCACTGCGGCGGCATGCATCCGGAACCAGCGCTTCGTCTCGGGCGAGTCGCAGGGGTACTCGGTGATGAAGGCTTCTCGGCCGCCATCGAGCACTTCGCCCAGCCCGCGCAGTGCCAGCGACGCCGACGGATCTGTTTCAGCGCTGCGGCGGCAGACCTCCAGATAGTTCGCGCCAGGCCCGCACCCGAGCAGGCCGGCAGCACCATTGCGCGCAGCGAACTCGCGCCACGCGCGGTTGACGAGCTGGATCGTCCCCTTCCTGTCGAGCACGACGACATTCCCGGCCAGCGCGTCGATGATGCTCTGCAAGGGTTGACCCCATTCGCCCTTCAGCCCTTTCGGGTAGATGGCGTCTTGTTCCAGCTCATCCGGTGTGAATCGACCGAATGTCAACGCGAAGGACCTCGGAGCCGGATCCGGCCCGGCAGGCGGGCTGACGGAAGGAACCAGCACTTCGACCGTCGTGCCGCCGTCCGGATTGCGGTCGACGCGCAACTGGCCGCCCAGCGCACGCACGCGCTCGGCCATGCCCATCAGACCAAACGATCCCGGATTGCGGCGCTCACCGTTGCGGATGCCGATGCCATTGTCACTGACCCGCAGCGTGACCAGACCATCGCCGGCGCGATCGAGCCTGACTCGCACGCCGGTCGCCCTGGCGTGCTTGGCCACGTTGTTGAGCGCTTCCTGGGTCAGGCGGTACAGGCAGGTCGTGACGGTCGGCCGATCCGACAGCGCCGCTCCGACTTCACCGGTTGCGTCAAGGCGACAGGCGATGCCGGTGCGCGCAGCGAACTGGCCGATCATCGTCTCGAGCGCCGGCACCAGGCCCAGGTCTTCGAGCATCTGCGGGCGCAGGTCATTGACGATGCGCCGGGTCGACACGATGGCCGCCAGCGTCAGGCGGTCGGCCTGGGACACCAGCGGCGCAGCGCTGGCCGGGTCCACGGCCAACCGCTCGCCGATCGCGCCGAGGTCCATCCGGATCACGGCCAGGGTCTGCTGCAAGTCGTCGTGCAGCTCGCGCGCGATGCGCTTGCGTTCTTCCTCCTGGATCTCGTCCTGAGCCGCGATCAGACGTCGCAGGTCGGCGTGCGAGTGCGCCAACTCGGCCTGCGCGCTCTTGATCCCGGTGACGTCGCGGGCCGTGACGACCGATCCGGTGACAGTGCCGTCCTCCGAGAGGATCGGCGCGAAACTGTAGCTGCCGATCCAGGATTCCCCGGTGTCGTTGCGCCGCACCTTGTGTTCGACGTTGGTGCCAGACTCGCCACGCAGCGCCCTCGGCACCGGCCGATGTTCAAGCGGCACGAAGTCGCCGTTCATTTGCCACACATCGAACAGCAGCGGGTATTCAGCGAGCGTCTTGCCGCACTCCTGCTTGCTCTTGAAACGATGGAAGCTGGCAAAGGCATCGTTGAAGTCGATGAATCGACCGTCGGCATCGGAAATGTAGACCGCGTCGTTCATGCTGGACAAGGCAGATTCCAGCTTCACCTTGCTGGCCAGCAGGGCCTCCTCGGCATGCATGCGCTCGGTGACGTCTCGCAGGATCACCGTGTACAGCCGGTGGCCCCCGACGCTGAGGTGCGAGATCGCGGCATCGATCGCGAATTCCACGCCATCGGCTCGCACACCGGTCACATACCTGACCCGCCCCATGTGGCGGGAAGCGGTGGCCGGCGTGTTGCCGAAAGCCTCGACATCGCGCTGGTGCGTCGCTCGATAGCGCTCGGGCATCAGGCTCTCTGCCGAGGCTCCGACCAAATCGGCGATCGAACAGCGGAACATCGCTGCGGCCGCCGGGTTGGCCATCACCACCGAATGCGTTTCGTCGATGGTCAGGATCGCGTCGGTGGCGGACTCGAAGACTCCGCGCAACCGGGCCTCGCTCAGTATCAAGGCGTCAGAGGTTTGCCTGAGTTCGAGCGTGCGCGCCACGACGAGCCGCTCCAGATCCTCGGCGATCGAACGTTCGGCCTGAAGGGCCTGCTTGTACGCGACCTCCCGGATCTCCTGCGCACGCAGGCAAGCTTCTACCTCCAGGCGTGCCATGCCGGCCAGCAGCCCGGCTGGCGGCCCGTCGCCCAGGGCGCCCGCCTGCTTGAGTCGAACGAGTTCCGTGACGTCGTCGACACGATGAATGAGGTAGGCCACACGGCCCTCGGCGTCGAACACCGGCGAATTCAACGGACTCCACCAGCGCTCCTCGAAGAGTCCGCCTTCGCGGCCCGGCATGCGCATGTCATGCCTTTGCACCGGCATCGGGTCAGGAGCGCGGCTGCGCAGTACCCGCTCGAACGATGCCGTGGTGTTGATGACCCCGCTGGTATCCGGATCCCCGGGGTTGTCGGGAAAGACGTCGAAGACTCCCCGGCCCAGGATGTCGTCGCGCAGGATGCCGGTCGCCCGAACATAGGCTTCGCTCGCCGCAACCACCGTGAAGCACGGCGAATCCGGCAGAAGCACCAGAAACAGACCCGGTGCGGACTCGAACAGCAGGCGGAAGTCGGGAGCAGGCGCGGCGGCGCCCGGTGCGCGGGTCAGCACAGGCGCCTCTTGGCGCACATCGAACTGTTGCGGTTCATGACGCCTTCAGAGGTGAGAGACGGGCTGCGCCCGACGGCGGGGACCGGAAAGGTGACCCCCTTCTCGCACCATTGTGATCCGCCCGGCTTATCCCGATCTCGGGATTTCCGAGTCTGATCAGACGGGCGCGACGCAGCCCTCTGCGGCCATGAGCCGACGCCGGGAGCGGCCGCGTGCGCTAGTTAGTGGCCTCGCTCCTCACCTCTGTTGCGGTCCTGCCCCTGGTCCTTACCCTGTCCCTGTCCCTGTCCCTGGCCCTGGCCACGATTCGGCTCCTGCTGCGGCTCCCCCTTGTTGCCATGGGGCATGTCTCTTTCGGTTGACGCCGGGGCGTGCTGCTCACGCTGGACCGAACCTGGGTGGGGTGGCTGCTGGTGATCCTGCCCCGCAGAACCTCTTTGCTGCGGAGCGGCCTGCGTGGGCGCCGACCTGTCGACGCCCTTGTCTGTCCTTTGCGGCGGACTCGAACGCGGGATGTCCTGCGGCTTCGAACCTCTGTCTTGCGGTGCTCCAACCTGCCCCCGCTGAACCGGCGCGGGCGCTCTGGGCGCCGGTTGCTGCTGATCGTGCTGCCGAACTGCGGGGTCACGCGGCTGATAGCGGTAGTTCTGGCTGCGAAGCGCCTGTTGCCGCTCGACCTGCTGGGGGTAGCGGTCTCCCGAATACTTCCGCTGGTAGACAGGCAGCGGGGCAGGCGCAGGAGCGGAGCGGCGGTTCCACCGGTCCCATCCGCTCCTGTGCTGCTCCCAGTCGTTGCCCCAGTGCTCGCCCCAGCGCGGAGGCGCATCCGCCCGCCACTCGCGAAAGTACGGGGGTGGCGATCGGTAGTAGCGCACCGGGATTCGCAGCACGAACAGCGGAACGTACTGGGGATCCACCAGACCCCACGGCCCGTTGTACCAGGAGCTCGCATACCAGTCGTCGCTCTGGTACACCCAGTACATGCCGTCGTAGAAGAAGAAGTTCGAATCCAGTCGCGGCGCGTAGTAGACCGGGTAGCCCGGCACCCGAACGAGCTCCGGATACACCGGCAGATTGATCCCGATGCTGATGCCGGGCAGCCCGATACCGATGCTCACCTGCGCGATGGCCGAAGTCACCGAGCAGCACAGCATCAAGAGCCCTATCACTGCATGACGCATTTTCTGTCCTTGGTTCAGACCCGGCGGGTCCACATGCTTTCGACGGAAAGCGAATTCGGCCCGAGGCGGTTCGTGGATCGGTTGCCGAGTCGAAGTCCGTCCAGCGTCACAGCGGTGTCGATGCCGGATGGAACGGCGGCGTAAAGACTCCGACGTGCCCGTTCAGGGGCGCACTGCGATCTCGTTCCTGACTGACGTCACGCCAGGGACCTCACGGGCGATCTTCTCGGCGGTGCTGCTTTCGTTCGTGCTCTTGGCGAAGCCTGAGAGCAGCACCGTGCCATTGAGCGTTTCGACGCTGATGCTCGAGCCCGCCACCTCCTTGTTCTCGTAGAAGCGGCTCTTGATCCGGGTGGTGAGGGTGATGTCGTCGACGTAGGCACCCGCGGTTTCCTGCCCACGGGTGACCGCGCAGCCCGACGCGGTGAGCAGAGCAGCTGTGACCATGGCGGTGGCGAGCGCGGTTCGAATTTTCATGAGTCATCTCCGGTGAATGTGGGGTGTGTCCGCTGGCAGCCATTGGTCGATGAACCACGTGGCGACGGCCTGCACCAAGATTAAGTTCATCCATGGATCGATGTCCGTGCGGTGTCGAACACAGACACGGTCTGCAAGAGCAGCCTGTACATTCGGCGCGTTTGCTCAGCATGGAGAAAAGAGCCATGCCCTTACGCCCCGACGCTCGTCGGCTCACTGGCTCGGCGGTGCCTCGCACGCAGCGAATGGGGGCTGCGGCCCTGCTCCTGCTGGCCAGTTGCAGCAGCTTGCCGAACATCGCGCCCGAGCCGGTCCGAAGCACCGGCTCCGCTGTGCAATTGCAGGGCGCGCACGGTCCGCTGTCGGCCACCCAAAGCCAGGCCATCCTGCATCGGCTGAACAGCGGGGGCGAAGAGACCGGCATCTTCGACCACCACCTGGCGCGAGAGCAAGCCATCGTCGGCAGCCCGCTGACCACCGGCAACCGGGTGCGTCTGCTCCAGGACGGCCCGGCCACCTACCGGGCGATGCTGGATAGCATCCTGGCGGCACGCGATCACATCAACATGGAGACCTACATCCTGGAGGACGACGATGTCGGCCAGCACTTTGCGCAGGCCCTGATCGACAAGCAGCGCCAGGGTGTCCAAGTGAATCTCATCCGGGACAGCTTCGGCACCCTCGGCACACCGGCCTCCTTTTTCCAGGGGCTGAACGCCGCAGGCATCCGGGTGCTCGAATTCAACCCGATGAATCCCTTGATGGCGCGCAAGGATTGGGAGCTGAATCAACGCGACCACCGAAAGCTGTTGATCGTCGACGGACGCACCGCGTTTCTGGGCGGCATCAACATCAGCGGCGTCTATTCCGGTGGTTCGAGCAGCCAGGGAATGCGCGCCCGACCCACCGGTAGCCCGGCGTGGCGCGACACCGACCTGCAGCTCGAGGGTCCGGTGGTTGCCGAACTGCAGAAACTCTTCCTCGCCACCTGGGCGGCACAGAAGGGCGAAGCGTTGGCCCCGAAGAATTACTTCCCGAAGATCGAGGTGGCCGGGCAGGAGGTGGTGCGGGCCATCGGCAGTTCACCCGACGAGGCATTCAGCCTGATCTACGCCACGCTGCTCTCGGCGATTGGCAGCGCCGAGACCAGCGTGCACCTGACCAACGCCTATTTCGTTCCCGACCCGCAATTGATCGCGGCGCTTCAGGCCGCAGCCCGGCGTGGTGTCGACGTGACGCTGATCCTGCCCAGCCAGACCGACTCCTGGCTGGTGTTCAATGCCGGCCGCAGCCACTACGAGGATCTGCTCGAAGCGGGCGTGAAGATCCATGAGCGAAAGGGCGTCATCCTGCATTCGAAGACAGCGCTGGTCGACGGCGTGTGGGCCACGGTCGGGTCGACCAACCTCGACTGGCGAAGCTTCCTGCACAACCAGGAGTTGAACGCCGTGGTGCTGGGGCCATTGTTTGGCAAGCAGTTGCAGACGATGTTCGACAAGGACCTGGCAGCGTCCGAAGCGATCACGCTCGAGAAGTGGGAACACCGCCCGATCGGCAGCCGCATCAAGGAGCGGCTGGCCAGGGTCTGGGAGTACTGGCTGTGAGTCCGGTGCCGAGGCAGGATGCGGAGCCCCGGCGATCGAACGCTAGTGTCGTGAGTTAGAAGTTCGCAGACAAAACCTTTCGACGCTCGCGAGGATGTCGTCGGCGGTCTTGGACCAAACGAACGGTTTCGGGTCGTGGTTGTTGACCTTGATGTAGTGGGCTGCTGCCGGTTCAATGGACACCGACCTAAGCTTCTTGAGCTTTCTCGAACTCTATCGGACTGACGTATCCGAGCGTCGAGTGGCGACGCGTCGGGTTGTAGAACCGCTCGATGTAGTCGAACACGTCTGAGTGAACCGCCCCGGAATTCGTGGAGGCTGTTTGGTTTAAGTCAGGCCGCCACCGT
>JARXKP010000190.1 GCA_030271615.1 Pseudomonadota bacterium | reverse complement strand
CTGAAGGCCGAATGGATGCGAACCCGTGTCGGTGAGCTGTCGAACCACTTCGACACGCCTTCCGGCAAGCCTGACAACGGGGGCCTTCGGGTCAACACGCTGTCGGTCAACTTCAGTGTTGCATTCTGAAGGGGCCGCCATGAAACTGGTACGCACCCTCTTCGTCCTGCTGCCGCTGCTGGCTTGCATCTCCGGCAGCGCACAGGATCGCGACGCCCTGGTGCTGATCGGCAACGCCTCGGTGCCTCGTGTCGATCTGGCCACCGCGCAACGCCTGTACACCGGCCGCTCGGTCGAGGTCGCCGGCACCCCGGTGACCGTGGTGAATGCCGCGCCGGGCAGCAAGCTGCGCGAGCGCTTCATGTCCGACGTGATGAACCAGGAAGACAACCGATACGTCGCCTACTGGACCGTGCGCAAGCACGTCGGCAAGGGCACGCCGCCGCGCGAACTCAAGTCGGCCAGCGAGATCATCGAGTTCGTGCAGAACACGCCGGGCGCAATGGGTTACATCGCCACCTCCGACCTGCGGCCCGGAATGAATGTCGTGATGAAGCCCTGATTTTCCGAGGCTCTGATTCCGCTCGGCGCGTTGGCTTGCCGAGGACGCTGGCGGGACCGCTACGGGCTCAACGGGCCGAGGTGATTCCCAGATCGATCTCGATCGAGCCACCCGCCGATGCCGGCCGCAAATGCAGCCGCCCACCGTGGGCGCGCGCCACCAGATCGGCCAGCATCAGGCCCAGGCCGGTGTGGTCCTCGTACTGCTGTGCGTCGAGTGCGGCCTGCAGGCGCGTGCGCTCGACTTCGGGGATGCCGCTGCCGTTGTCGCGGACCGAGACCACGGTGCGACCGTCGGATTCGTGCCGGGTGTCCACGCGGGCCTGCGTCGCGCCATGGCGCATCGAGTTGTCGAGCAGATTCATCAGTGCGGCCGCCAGCAGATCCGGGTCCACTTGGGCGTGGGTGTCGCCGTTGGCGGTGATCGCAAGGCGCTCGAAGGGCAGCTGAGCCATCAGGTCTGCCATCGCCACCGGCTGCCGCTCGACATCGCCGCCGGCGCGGAAAAGCGTCAGCAGCGCCGTCACCACGCGCCGCAATCGATCGGCGGCTTCCCGGGCGCGTTGCAGCTGCGGCTGGGCTTCGGGCGGCGAGATGCGCTGAGCTACCGCCAACTGCGCGACCATGCCCGCCAGCGGGGTGCGCAGCGCGTGCGCGGCATGTGCGGAAAACGCGCGCTCGTTGGCGAGCTGTCGGGCCAGCCGCGCGCCCAGTTCGGTGATCGCCGTGTGCATCGGCATCAGTTCGGCGCGGGTCGATTCCTCGAGTGGATATTCCGGACGCAACGGGTCGAATTGCGTCACGGCTTGCGACAGCGCGGTGATCGGTTCGAGTTCGCGGCGGACCCGCCAGCGCAGCAGGAAGGCGCAGAGCACGCCCACGATCAGCGCCCCGCTCGCGGCGAAGCCGGCGGCGTCGAGCCGAGCCTCCTGCCGTTCGTCCGTGGCTTGCGCCACGCAGAGCATGCGGCCGCTGGCGTCGAATGGCAGGCTGTAGACGTGCCACTTGTCGCCGAGGCTCGACAGGCCCGCCGTGCGGCGATCCGCCAGCGCCTGCATCGGCGCGCGGTGCGAACGCAGCAGCACCTCGTGGTCGGGACTGACGATCTGCCACACCGTGTTTTCCTCGTGCAGCGGCGCAGGCAGGGAACCACCGCCGTGCAGCGGCAGCTGCGACGCGTTGAATGACAGCAGACCGAACAGGATTTCGGCCGATTCCTGCAAGGTGTTGTCCAGCAATTCGTCGACCTCGTGGCGTACCGCGAACCACACGGTGGCGGACACCGCGATGCCCCAGGCGATCGACACCACCATCAGCACCCGCGACAGGCGCCGGCGAATCGACGGGAGGACGTCGACAGGCGTCTTCATGCGCCGAGGCGGTAGCCGAGCCCGCGCGAGGTCTCGATGAGGTCGCGACCCAGCTTGCGCCGGATGTTGGAGATGTGCACCTCGAGGGTGTTGCTCGCCACGTCGCCGTCGCGGCCGCGCACCAGGGACTCGAGGTCGCTGCGCGACACCAGCCGGCCTGCGCGCAGCGCCAGGGCCTCGACCACCGCCCACTCGCGCGCCGTGAGGTCGGCTCGCACGCCGTGGACGAAGGCGCTCTTGCCGGTCAGGTCGAGCTGGACGTCGCCGAATTCGAGCCGCGGGCGGGCCGAGCCCGACGCACGCCGGCATACGGCCCGGATGCGCGCCGTGAGTTCCTCGGGATCGAAAGGCTTGACCAGGTAGTCGTCGGCACCGCTGTCGAGACCGCGCACGCGATCGCTCAGCAGGTCACGCGCGGTCATGATCAGCACCGGCGTGGTGTCGCCCTGACGCCGGATCGAGCGCACCCAGTCGAGCCCCGAGCCGTCGGGCAGCTGCCAGTCGACCAGCAACGCGTCGAAGGGTTCATCGCGCAGCGCGAGGGCGTCTCTGAGGTAACGGCACCATTCGACCCCGTGACCGTCGGTGCGCAGGAAATCTCGCAGCCCTTCGCCGAGGATCGGATCGTCTTCGAGCAGCAACAACCGCATCGCGTCGGCTCGGGGGTCAGAGCTTGACTGAAAACAGCCAGCCCACGGCGCTGGTCAGCCCCATCGCAAGCATGCCCCACAAGGCGACCCGGCCGGCGCCGCGCCAGATGTCGGCGCCGCCCGCGCGTGCCGAAATGCTGCCGAGCAGCACGAGGCTGATCGTGCAGGTGATCCAGATCACCAGCACCAGATGCTGCGGCGAAACCAGGAGGCAGACCACCAGCGGCAGCAGCGCACCCACCGCGAAGCTCGCGGCCGACGATGCTGCCGCTTGCAGTGGACGGGCGGCCAGTGCTTCGGTGATGCCGAGCTCGTCATGCGCGTGCGCTCCCAGCGGGTCGTGTGTCATCAACTGCTGGGCGACCTGTCGAGCCAGCACCGGATCGACACCGCGGCGCTGGTAGATCGTGCTGAGCTCGTTGAGCTCGGCACCGGCGTCGGCCTCGATTTCGGCTTTTTCGCGGGCCAGATCGGCGGTTTCCGTGTCCGCTTGCGAGTGCACCGACACGTACTCGCCGGCCGCCATCGACATCGCCCCGGCGACCAGCGCAGCCACCCCGGCCACCAGCAGGCCCTGGCGAT
Source organism: Pseudomonadota bacterium (assembly GCA_030271615.1). Lineage (GTDB taxonomy): Bacteria > Pseudomonadota > Gammaproteobacteria > Burkholderiales > Burkholderiaceae_C > PBB1. The sequence continues at coordinate 3,758 of JARXKP010000190.1, read as the reverse complement.
CGCTGCCCGCGGCGGCCACGCCGAGCAACAGGCTGGCGGTGGAGACGATGCCGTCGTTCGCCCCCAGCACGGCGGCGCGCAGCCAGCCGATGCGGTCGGTCCGATGGCGTTCCCGGTGGGTGCGACGCGCATTCATGTGAACTCCTGGCCGTGTGTGGGCATCGATCATCGCGCGGGGCGTCCCGCTCCGACATCGCCGCGGTTCGATCAGTCGACATCCCCGACATCGGGGCGACGTTTTTCACCGGTCAGCATCGCACGGACCAGGTTTTCGCCGTGCATCCAGCCGGTCACCAGCACGCCCGACACGTGCACGACGATCAGCAGCAGCAGGCCGTCGGCCAGCAGCTCGTGAAGGGTTTCGAGCCATTCGTCCCCGAAGAAGGTGTCCAGCGTCATCATCCATCCGGTCAAGCCCAGCGAAAGGAGCGTCGCCATCAGCGCGAGCACCATCCAGCCGCCGAGCGGGTTGTGGCCCAGATAGCGCGGCGCCGTGCCTTTGACGACGCTGCGTCCGTAGGTGGCGACCGATGCGGCGCCGCGAACGAATTGCGAGAAGCGCGCATGGCGACTGCCCACGCATCCCCACACCACGCGCAGCACCACCAGCGCGGCCACCGTGTAGCCCAGCCATTCGTGAATCGAACGGAAGTCGTCGGCGCTCAACCAGGCCGCGGCCACGCAGACGACGACCGTCCAGTGAAAAACCCTCACCAGCGGGTCCCATACCTTGATCCGGTCAGCCTGCATGGTTGGCTTTCAGCCCTTCACGGGTTCGAGCGTCTTCGGGTTGAAGTAGACCTCGACACGCTTGCCTTGGGCATCGGTGCCGTACACCTCGTAGCAGCCGCTGTCGATCTTGGCTTTCTTGATCTTCCAGCCTTCGGCAATCAACTTCTTCTCGAGCGTCTCGATCGGCTGCCATTGCTCCTTGGCGCCAGCGCTGCATTTGTCTCCACCGGCGAAGGCCGTGCTGCTGGCAGCGAGTGCCAGTGCGAGGGAAAAGCGGGTCTTCAACATGGCGGCGTCTTCAGAGTGTGGGAACCGTGAATGATCATCGACATGGGTGAAGCTGAACTGAACCTGAAGCGGCGGCCGGTCAGCCGCGTGCTTTTGTTCTGCGTCACACAGGCGACTTTCGGTGGATTCCCTTGTGCCTCAGGTCATCGAGAATCGGCACCAGCGCGAGCCCTGCCAGCAGCAACGCGATCGGGATCGTGGCGGCGTAGCTCAGGTGCTTGAATGCGAGCGCACCGGTCAATCCGCCGACGGCGAAGCAGGCCAGGATCGAGCCGAGGATCATCAGCTTGTCGCGGTCGGCCCGAACGTACGAGTCGCTGTCGCTGTCGGCCGATCGGTTGCAGTACAGGAGTCGGCCCAGTTCGATGCCCAGGTCGGTGACGACCCCGGTCATGTGCGTGGTGCGGATTTCGGCGTGGGAAATCTTGGTGACCACGGCGTTCTGCAATCCCATGATGAAACACAGCAACGCGACCGTCGCGGGCACCAGCAAGGTGCTGTGTTGCGCGAGGTACGTGCCCAGCAGACCGAACACCAGCAGCAGCGTGGCTTCCAGCAGCAGGCTCAGCGCGTACTCGCTGTTGAGATGACGGTTGCGAGCCCAGAGGGTCAGCAGCGCCGTGGTCGTCGCTCCGGCGATGAACACGCACACCAACAAGACACCGGCCGCTGCCAGCGCGAAGTTGCCCAGCGCGAGATCGTCGGCGACCCCGGACACCACGCCGGTCATGTGCGAGGTGTAGCGGTGTATGGCGAGAAATCCGCCTGCGTTCACGGCGCCGGCGACGAAGGCGAGCAGCAGCCCGAGTTGACGGTTGGCACGCCGGGTTCGCGTTCTGCCGACCAGCTTGCGCATCGTGGCTTGAGGCATCGGTCAGTCCTGCTCCGGAGGGGTCATCAAGCCGGCGTCTTGCGTCGATACGTCACATAGCGGTACACGAGGCCCTGCGCAGTGGTGTTCGATTCAGTCGACACCACGCGGAAGTCGTCGCGAGGCCAGTCGGGGAAGAAAGCGTCTGCGTCGCAGTCGGCCTCGATTTCCGTCAGCAGCAGCTCGTCGGCGAGCGGCAGCGCCAGCGCATAGATTTCTGCGCCGCCGATCACGCAGACCCGTTCGACATCGCCTGCCAGCGCCAGCGCAGCGTCGAAGCCCGGTGCCCGCTCGGCACCGGTTGCAGCCCAGTCGGCGTTGCGCGTGATGACGATGTTGCGGCGTCCGGGCAGCGGCCGACCGATCGAGTCCCAGGTCTTGCGGCCCATCACGATCGGGTTCCCGAGCGTGAGGCGCTTGAAGCGCGGCAGGTCGCCGGGCAGGTGCACCAGCAACTGGTTGTCCTTGCCGAGACCGCCATCGCGGGTCACGGCGGCGATCAGGCTGATGGTGGGGCGGGGCAGGGGCATGGGGCGATCGGTGCGGGCAGTCGATCCGTCGATTGTCCGCGGGGACGGACGCCCACCCCCGCCCCCGAGTCCGGGGACTGGTCAAACGAATCCGCGACGAACTAGAATGCGAAAAGCTCTCGTTTGCGTTTGAGTCGATGATCGAAGCGGCCTGTGCGACGGCCGCCCTTGTGTCGTGCTGATGTCCTCGTACTGGATGCCACTGTGAACCTGTCGAAATCGCTGCTGACCCTGGACTGCTCGCCCTTGCACCGGCGCTGCACCGTGAGCGCCGTGCAGGCGCCTTCGCGCGCTCCTGAATGGGCGCAATGGCTCGAGGAAATCGGCTTCATGCCGGGCGAGCAGGTCGAGTTGATGGCGCGCGGCGCCTTCGGCGGCGACCCGCTGGTCGTGAGGGTGGGTCTGTCGACCTTTGCCCTGCGCAAGGCCGAAGCGGCCTGCGTGCTGGTCGAAGCCCCGGTGTGAACGAGTCCGTCATCCATTTCCACCGCGGCGGTCCGCTGGTGGCGCTGGTGGGTAACCTGAACTGCGGAAAGACGGCGCTGTTCAACCTGCTGACCGGCAGTCGCCAGAAGGTCGCCAACTACGCCGGCGTCACTGTCGAGCGCAAGGAAGGCAAGCTGATCACGCCGGCCGGCAAGACCCTGCGCGTGCTCGACCTGCCCGGTGCCTACAGCCTGCACCCGCGCTCGCCCGACGAGCGTGTCACCTGCGATGTGCTGTACGGCCGCGCCACCGGCGAGAAGCGCCCCGACCTGGTGGTGTGCGTGGTCGATGCGACCAACCTGCGCCGGAACCTGCGCATGGTGCTGGCGGTGAAGCGGCTGGGATTGCCGTGCGTGGTGGCTCTCAACATGACCGACCTGGCGGCGCGCCGCGGGTTGAACGTCGACGCCGGCACGCTGTCCGCCGAACTCGGTGTGCCGGTGGTCGCCACCGTCGGCATCAAGAGCGACGGTGCGGGCCGACTGCGCGAATTGCTCGACGACCCGCTCGCGTGGCAACGTGGTCCGGGCCGCGTGATGCTGCCGAGCGCCGAGCCGACCCATGGCACCCAGGCCGACCACGAGACCGTGCACGCGATCCTGAAGCGCCTCGGGCTGGCTGCCGTCGTGCCGCACACCGCGAGCGACCGCATCGATCGTGTGGTGCTGCACCCGGTGTTCGGACCGCTGCTGCTGGCGGTGCTGCTGTTCCTGGTGTTTCAGGCGGTGTTCCTGTGGGCGCAGGCGCCGATGGACGCCATCAAGTCCGCGACCGAGGCACTGGGCGCGACCGTCACGTCGGTGCTGCCGGAAGGCTGGTTCCGCAGCCTGATGGTCGATGGCGTGATCGCG
>JARXKP010000189.1 GCA_030271615.1 Pseudomonadota bacterium | reverse complement strand
AGGTGCTGAACGACAAGTGGGGCATCAAGCGCGGCCTGATGACGACCGTGCACGCTGCTACTGCCACCCAGAAGACTGTCGACGGCCCGTCGAACAAGGATTGGCGCGGCGGCCGCGGCATCCTGGAGAACATCATCCCATCGAGCACCGGCGCGGCCAAGGCGGTGGGCGTGGTGATTCCCGAGCTGAACAAGAAGCTGACCGGCATGTCGTTCCGCGTGCCCACGTCGGATGTGTCGGTCGTGGACCTGACGGTCGAACTGATCAAGGAAGCCAGCTACAAGGAAATCTGCGCCGAGATGAAGGCGCAATCCGAAGGCGCGATGAAGGGTGTGCTCGGCTACACCGAAGACAAGGTGGTTTCGACCGATTTCCGCGGCGAACCGATGACCTCGGTGTTCGACGCCGATGCCGGCCTGGCGCTCGACAGCACCTTCGTCAAGATCGTGGCCTGGTACGACAACGAGTGGGGCTACTCGAACAAGGTGCTCGAGATGGTGCGGGTGGTGGCGAAGTAAGGCCCTCGTCTCCCACCGCGCGACGGCCCCTTTTCGGGGCCGTCTTTCATGGCGGGCGCCCCCGACGAACCTTGACATGCCCGACACGTTCGCTTCACATCCGAGCCACGGCCCGGCGCCTAAACTCGAATCGATGAACCGGGTTCTGCTCACTCTGACGGCGTCCGTGATCGACCTCGCAGCCTGCGCGGCAGCGCCGCCGAGCCCGCCCGCCGATGCGGTCGACGGGCTGCGCGTGCTGGTGCGGCTGGCGCCCGACGCCGCGCTCGACGAGCGACCCGCATCGGTCGCGAAACAGGCTGGTCTGAGCGCCGGTGTTCCGGTGCGCTACCTGGCTGCCAGCGGTGCGCAGTGGCATGCACTGCTGCTGCTGTGCCCGCCCGCCGATTGCGAAACGGCACTGCAGCGATTGGCCGTCGATAGCACCCATTTCACCGCAGTTCAGCGCGACGAACTTCGGCATCGTTGATACACACCGAAACGGACCTTCTCACCATGCGATTCCTGCCCTCGAACCTGCGCCCGGTGCGCACCTTGGCCTCGGCGCTTTCGCTGCTGCTCGCCATCAGCGGCGCGGCGATCGCCCAGGAGCCCACGGCCCGGGTCATCGTCAAGTTCAAGGCGGACGCGTCCGCGGTCGATGTGCCCGCGAATGCGTCGCTGGCCGAACAGCAGGCGTCGCGGGTGCAGGGCGTCTCGCGCCGCCTCGGCATGAGCGTGCGCACCGGCGTCGGCATCGCCGACCGCATGCAGGCGGTGACGGCCACCGGCCTCAGTTCGCAGCAACTTGCCGCTCGCCTGTCACAGGACAGCGCGGTCGAATATGCGGTACCCGATGAGCTGCGGCATCGGTCCGCCGCCCCGAACGACCCACGCTACGCTGCGGGCCTGGCCGCGCCGGGACCGGCCGCGGGACAGTGGTACCTGCGTGCCCCGGCCGGTGCGGTGCAATCGTCGATCAACGTCGAGGGCGCCTGGACCACGGTTGCCAGCACCTCCGGCATCGTCGTCGTGGCGGTGCTCGACACCGGCATCCGCTTCGACCACCCCGACCTGAAACGCGTGGCCGACGGGGGCAATGTGCTCGACGGCTACGACTTCGTGACCAACGCCTTCATCGCCAACGACACCACACCGGGGCGCGACAGCGATGCGTCCGACCCGGGCGACTGGGTGACCGCGGCCGACGTGGCCAGCGCCGCCAACACCATCGGCTGCACCACGGCGGACATCGAGAACAGTTCCTGGCATGGCACGCAGACGGCCGGCCTGATCGGAGCCATCACCAACAACGCGCTGGGCATGGCCGGGGTGACCGGCCCGGGCAGGAACGTTCGGGTGCTGCCGGTGCGTGTGCTCGGCAAGTGCGGTGGCTTCGACTCGGACATCATCCCGGCGATGCGCTGGGCGGCGGGTCTCAGCGTGCCCGGCGTGCCCACCAACCCGACTCCCGCGCGGGTCATCAACCTGAGTCTCGGCGGCAGCGGCGCTTGCAGCGCCGCCTACCAGTATGCGGTGCGCGAGATCAACCAGGCCGGCGTCGTGGTGGTGGCTTCGGCCGGCAACACCAGCGGCCATGCGGTCAGCGTCCCGGCCAACTGCACCGGCGTGATCGGCGTGGCCGGGCTGAGGCACGTCGGATCGAAGGTGGGCTTTTCCGACCTCGGTCCGGAAATCGCGATCAGTGCGCCCGGTGGCAACTGCGTCAACCTCACCGGCGATTGCCTCTATCCGATGCTGACGACGACCAACGCCGGCACCACCACGCCGACGCCGTTGAACGAGGCCTACACGGACGCCACGGATGTCACGATCGGCACCAGCTTCTCGTCGCCGCTGGTGGCCGGTACCGCGGCGCTGATGCTGGCCGTGAAGCCCAGCCTCACCCCGGACGATGTGCGCAGCCTGCTGCGCCGAACAGCTCGCGTGTTCCCGACGACGGGTGACGACATCGACGTGCCGAGCTGTCGTGCCCCGATGTTCGACAGCGCAGGCCAGCCCATCGATCAGCTGGAGTGTTACTGCACCACCGCCACCTGCGGCGCGGGCATGCTGGACGCCAGTGCGGCCGTCGCACTCGCGCAGTCCGATACGTCAGGCAACAAGGGCAGTGGCGGTGGCGCCCTCGGCTTCGGCTGGTTGCTCGCGCTCGGAGTGGCGATCCGCGTCGTGGCGGCGACTCGGGCCCGGACCTGATCAGATCCGGGGCTTCAACGTCCGGCGATCAGCGGGGTGCGCAAGGTGCGAAGCCGTGGGGCAGCACGCTGCCCGGCAACGACTCGAGCACGGTGGCCTCGTCAGTCGTTGCGGCCTCGACACGCAGGCGGTACAGGGGGGCTGCAGAGGCTGCCCCGCCGGGTGTTTCTGCCGTGACGCGCGTCCAGCGGTTGGTCATCTGACTGGCGGCGGGATGGACTGCCAGCGCGGCCTCGGCGGTCGCCACAGCGGCGGCGCTGAACGGACCGGCCTCGAGGCAGCGAGACGCTCTCGAAGAAGGCGGCGCAGCCACTGCGGTCGATGCTGCTGAAGCGGTGAGTTCGGCAGACGAGGCCGCCTCGTGCGCCGGCATTGTTTTTTCCCGCGGCAACAACTGAACGGCTTCAGGGTGCACCTGCTGCGCGTGCCGATCGGGCTCTCGGCCGGTGCGGTCGGCTTGTCCTCGCGTCCAGGCGAAGAACGCCAGGTTCGCCAGCAGCAAGGCCAGCAACAGCCACCTCAGCATGCGCGGCCCGCTGCGGACTGGAGGCGCACACTGACCTCGCCGGAGATCACCTCGCGCAGCCCGTCCAGCACGCGCACGCGCAGCGCGCCGCTGCCGGAAACGCCTTCGGCCACGCCGTTGACGCCCGTCGCTGCGCGCAGCGGATCCGACAGCCCGGCGGCGCCTGCATGCACCGCGCAGCCGCGCAGTACGTCGCGCGCCGCGAAGCGATCGGCGAAGCCGGCAAAGCCTTCGCGCTCGAAGCGTTGCAAGGCCTCGACCAGAGGCAGGGCCACTTGCGCCAGCACCTGCGGCACCGTCACGTCGGGGTCGAGTTCCTGGAGGCACGCAAAGCCGCTCGCGACCTGGGCCGGATCCAGGGCCAGCGGCAACACGTTGAGGCCGATACCCACGACCGCGAGACGCATCGCGCCTGCCGGCACGGTTTCAATCAGCAGACCGCCCAGCTTGCGTCCGCTGTCGGCGGTGCCGTTGGGCGGCATCAGCCACAGGTCGTTCGGCCACTTGATGCCGATCCAGGGCGCCGTCGATGGTTCATCGGTCGAACCCGATGCACCACACCCCAGAGGGTCCAGCGCATCGGCCAGCGCCACGCCGACGGCCAGCGAGAAACCCGACCAGTCCACCGGTGCCAACGGAACCGCCAGCGAAAACGTCAGCGACGCGACCGCTTCGGATTGCCACACCCGCCCTTGTCGGCCGCGGCCCTGGGTCTGGTGCTCGGCCACCAGCAGGCACGGCTGATGGTCGGCATTGCGTCGGCCGAAAGCCTGGCTCTCGGTGCTGCGGCGCACCTGGGCCAGGTCGCCCTCGGTCGTCAGCCGGGTGGCGACGCGGGCGCGTTCGAGCAGCGCCGTGTTGGTCGACGGGATCTCGGAGACCACCTCGATGCTGAGGTTGGGCAGTCGTGGTGCCAGCTTGTGGTACAGCTGCTCCACATTCCAGTGCAGGCCGTTGTCGGTGCTCATCGTGGTGCAGGTGCTCGTCGTGATTTCGGTGCCAGCATCGTGCCGCGGCAGGCGGGAGTGCCGCAGCGACAGGCGTATTGCTTCTTCAGCTGGGTCGTCTGCCGTTCGTCGAGCACCAGGCCGTAGTCGTAGAAGAGTTCCTCACCCGGTTTCAGGTCGCGAAGCGCGCGGATGAACACGCGCCCGTCGACCTCGTCGGCCTGGCAGTTGGGCTGGCACGCATGGTTGATCCAGCGCGAACTGTTACCACCGTGCTTGGCGTCGATCACCCATCCGCCTTCGAGGCTGAAGTAAAACGTGTGGTTCGGGTCGCTCGGATCGTGCGGGTGGCGACGCAGGGCTTCGGGCCAGTCGATGACTTCGCCGGTGTATTCGATGATCGGCTCGTCGCGGCCGATTGGCGCGATCGCGAACACGCCCTTGCCATGGACGCCGCTGCGCCGCACCTGAATTCGACGGCCGGAGGAACGAAGGGGGGTCTTGCTCGCAGTCACTTGCGTCGTCGACTTCTTTGGGTACATTGAAATTGTGGGTGCGCGAGTGTGTGCGCCCGTGCGTGCATGCGCGCGAGACGCTGAATTGTAGAGACGTGCCTGGCCCGCTTGAACCGGCCTTTCACCGAGCCTGCGCCAAAGTAAAGCCTTCCCCGAAAGAACCATGACCAAGACCTTGATCATTGCCGAGAAGCCCAGCGTTGCGCAGGACATCGTGCGCGCGCTCACCCCTGTCGCTGGCAAGTTCGAAAAGCAAGCAGACCACTTCGAGAACGACCGCTATGTGGTCACCTCCGCCGTGGGTCACCTGGTGGAGATCAAGGCGCCGGAGGAGTTCGACGTCAAGCGCGGCAAGTGGAGCTTCAACAACCTGCCGGTGATTCCGCCGCACTTCGATCTCGCACCGATCGACAAGGCCAAGGCGCGGCTCACGGCGGTCGTCAGGCTCGTGAAGCGCAAGGACGTGACGGCGTTGATCAACGCCTGTGACGCAGGCCGCGAAGGCGAGCTGATCTTTCGGCTGATCGTGCAGTACGCCGGCAGCGAGAAGAAGCCGATCGACAAGCCGATCCAGCGGCTGTGGCTGCAGAGCATGACGCCGCAGGCGATCCGCGACGGCTTCGACAAGCTGCGCGGCGACGCCGAGATGCAGGGCCTGAGCGACGCGGCGCGCAGCCGCAGCGAGGCCGACTGGCTGGTCGGCATCAACGGCACGCGGGCGATGACCGCGTTCAACTCGCGTGACGGCGGTTTCTTCCTGACCACCGTCGGCCGCGTGCAGACGCCGACGCTCAGCGTGGTCGTCGAACGCGAGGAGAAGATCCGCAAGCACGTGTCGCGGCCTTACTGGGAGATCAAGGCGACCTTCGCCGCCATCGCCGGCGAGTACGACGGCAAGTGGTTCGACCCGAAGTGGAAGAAGCAGCCCGACGACCCCGAACTGCGCAGCGACCGCGTCTGGAACGAAGCCGATGCGCAGGCCGTCGCGCTGGCGGTGCGCGGCCAGCCGGCCAGCGTGACCGAAGAGGCCAAGCCCAGCACCCAGAGCGCGCCCAGCCTGTACGACCTGACCTCCCTGCAGCGCGAGGCCAACTCGCGCTTCGGCTTCAGCGCCAAGACCACGCTCAGCATCGCCCAGGCGCTGTACGAGAAGCACAAGGTGCTGACCTATCCGCGTACCGACAGCAAGGCGCTGCCCGAGGACTACGTGCCGGTGGTGAAGGAAACGATGGCGATGCTGGCCGGCGAGGAGCTGCCCGGCCCGCTGCGCCCGCTGTCGGCGCATGCCGGCAAGGCGCTGAAAGAGGGCTACGTCAAACCCAACAAGCGCATCTTCGACAACGCCAAGGTGTCGGACCACTTTGCGATCATCCCGACGCTGCAGGCCCCGAAGAGCCTGACCGAGATCGAGGCGAAGCTCTACGACATGGTCGTCAAGCGCTTCATCGCGGTGTTCTATCCACCGGCCGAGTTCATGGTCACGACTCGCATCTCGACGGTGCAGGCCGCCGGCAAGAGCTTCAGCTTCCAGACCAACGGCAAGGTGATGGTCAAGCCGGGCTGGCTGGCGGTGTACGGACGCGAGGCCCAGGAAGACGACGCCAACCTCGTGGCGGTGCAGCCGGGCGAGATGGTGCGCACCGAGAGCGTCGACGTCAACGCACTCAAGACCAAGCCCCCGGCGCGCTACACCGAAGCCACGCTGCTGAGCGCGATGGAGGGCGCCGGCAAGCTGATCGACGACGACGAACTCCGCGAGGCGATGGCCGAGAAGGGCCTGGGCACGCCAGCCACCCGCGCGCAGACGATCGAAGGGCTGATCCTCGAGAAGTACATGGTGCGCGAAGGCCGCGAACTGATCCCGACCGCCAAGGCCTTCCAGCTGATGACGCTGCTGCGCGGGTTGCAGGTCGAGGAGCTGACCAAGCCCGAACTGACCGGCAACTGGGAGTTCCAGCTGGCCGAGATGGAGAAGGGCAAGCTCAGCCGCACTGCCTTCATGGCCGAGATCGCCGCGATGACCGAGCGCGTCGTCGCGAAGGCCAAGGAATACGACCGCGACACCATCCCCGGCGACTACGCGACGCTGTCCGTGCCGTGCCCGAACTGCGGCGGCGTGGTCAAGGAGAACTACCGGCGCTACACCTGCATCGGCAAGAACGGCGCGGCCCCGGTCGAGGGCGCCGAAGGCCCGGGCTGCGGCTTCAGCATCAGCAAGATCCCCGGCAGCCGCAGCTTCGAGCTGCCCGAGGTCGAGGCCTTCATCGCGAACAAGAAGATCGGCCCGCTCGAAGGTTTCCGCTCGAAGGCAGGCTGGCCGTTCACC
>JARXKP010000188.1 GCA_030271615.1 Pseudomonadota bacterium | reverse complement strand
GACGGGGGCGCAGCTGGGGGGAGCGCGGTGGGACGACTGGCGCACGCGCTGCCCCGCGTTCGGGCGACGCAGCGTCGCGGCCGATGTGCCAGCTTGCCTGGCGCGGCGGTTGCAGCGAAGACGCCCGCAGAGCCTCTGAGGTCCGGCGCCTCTGCGGCCGACGTGACACCAAGCGCAGCGACTGGCGCGGTGGTCGAGCCGGACCGATCACTTCATTGCATTCAGCGGCCCGGCATCGGGCATGGCGGGTGACCGGGGTGACGATCTGGCCGGCGCCGCACCGAGCGGAGCAAAGCGCAGCGACCTGCAAGCCGGTCAGTTCGTCAAGCGGGCCTCGTTCACGTACCCGTGAAGGAAACAAGGCCCGCGATCCCCGGGCACGGGAACGGGCCGCTGTCGTGTGACCGCCGGCTCCGCCGGCCTGACCTGGCTGCTTGACCTTGCGATGAAGGCGCAGCCTTGATCGCTGCATTGGCGAGCGCACCGGCCAGGCCCAAAGGGCCGCAGTCCGGCGCCACGCTGCGCGCCAGCGAGCGCGGAGGGTGGCGGCGAGCCTGCGTGAGGGATGATCGCCCGAAGGGGCGAGACGCTGGGCCTTTGACAGCGGCTCGACGCGCAGCGCAACAGCCCGGCCTCGCGCAGCGGAGGACACGCCCTCTTCACCTTTGACATCGGCCCTACCCCATGAAGCTACAAGCGGTAAGAGAGCCGCAACAGTGAGGCGCCAAACGGCATCCCTCTCCTCACATTGACACTCCTATGCCTAAATTGGCATAATGCCATCGATGTCGAAGCAGCCTCGCAAACCGCTCAAGTGGGTCGGCTCAGCCAAACGTGATCTCGATGCCATGCCCGAAGACGTCAAAGACCTCTTCGGGCACGCAATCGACTTGGCGCAGGCCGGCGGGAAGCATCAGGATGCCAAGGCGATGACAGGCTTCGGGTCGGCGGGCGTGCTGGAGGTTGTCGAAGACGATCGGGGCGACACCTACCGCGCCGTCTACACGGTCAAGCTCTCGGGTTGGATCTACGTTCTGCACTGCTTCCAGAAGAAGTCCAAGAGCGGCATCAAGACACCGAAAGAAGACATGGACCTGATCCACGCCCGACTCAAGGCCGCGAAGCTGGACTTCGAGGCTTGGCAAAGCAAACAAGGAGCACGCTGATGAGCCGCAAGACTGACATCACGATCGAAGAAGGCAGCACCAACGTCTACACCGATCTGGGCTATGCCGACGCCGCCGAAATGCAGCGCAAGTCGCAACTCTCCGCCGAGATCGCCCGCGCCATCAAGGCCCGCCGACTGACCCAGCAAGGCGCTGCCGAGCTGCTTGGTGTGGACCAGTCCAAGGTGTCACGCATCACCCGCGGCCAGTTCCGCGGCGTCAGCGAAGCCAAGCTGCTGGAACTGGTGACGAAACTCGGCCACGACGTGAAGATCGTCGTCGGCCCGGTGCGCCGCCGCGCCGGCAAGATCGAACTCCAGTTCGCCTGACTACGTCGGTCAGCCCTGCGGGGGTGCAACAGCGCCGCTGGCTCATCGGCTGTGGCGAAGAAGTCCCTCACAACACCCACGAGGTCCGGCGGCCCTGCGGCCGACGTGACACCGAGCGCAGCGAGTGGCGCGGCGGTCGAGCCGCTGCGAGCACTTCAATGCATCTGGCATTTCAGCGGCCAGGGGCACCGGGCTTGGCGGGTGACCGGGGTGACGATCTGGCCGGCGCCGCACCGAGCGGAGTACCGCGCAGCGACCTGCAAGCCGGTCAGTTCGTCAAGCGGGCACCGTTCACGTACCCGTGAAGGAAACAGGGCCCGCGATCCCCGGGCACGGGAACGGGCCGCTATCGTCATCCCCGCCGGCCTGATTGTGTTGCGTGAAGGATGGCCGCCCGTCAGGGGCGAGACGCCGGGCTTCTGACAGCGGCTCGACGCGCGGCGCAACAGCCTGGCCGCGCGCCGCGGGGACACGCCCAACGCCTCGGTCAGAAACTCTGAAATGGCGACAGCCGGCACCTCATATGCGCGTGCCATTCCACCGGGAATCGTCAAGAACCCCCCGGATCTCCGTTTCGCGCATTTCGTCGATTTCGCGCGTGACTTGTACACTTTGCTCCATGAAAACCGCCCAGAAGCCTGCTTCGGTCACGGCACCCACTCGGCAAGCCCATGCCGTGCAGGCGATGCCTGCCAAGGCAGTGACCGGCCGGTCAACCGCCGCGAAAACCAGCGGACGCGCGGCAAAGACCCTGGCAGGCGCCGTGTTGACGCAGGGCTCCTTCAGGATGGCAACGACCACACCCGTGCGCGCGCTCAAGGTCACCGTCGAGGTCGATCCGCTCGTGGACGTGGTTCGCCGCCACATCCAACTGTCCCCGAGCCTCGCCAGGCTCATCAAGGGCGACTTCATGCGCCTGCTTCAGAACCCGGCACTCGCTCCCGCAACAGCGACCCACACCGCACAGACCGCGGTCGCCGATCCGGTGCTCAGCACCCAGGAAGCGGCAGACCTGGTCGGGGTGTCGCGCCCGTACATCGTGGCGCGCATCGAAGCGGGAGACATTTCCCTGCACCAGCAAGTCGGCAACCAGCGCCGTGTGCTGAAGTCAACCGTGCTTGCCTGGCACCGCCGTGAACAGAGGCGCCGCCGCCGCGCCCTCGGACAACTCGGCGCAGACCTCGACAGCGAAACCTTCGCAGGCTGACCCGAGCCGAACCATTGAGCCCTCCATCCTCATCACACCTGCCCGCCCTGCGCGGCGGCCTCATCGCGCTGCTGGCCGCCGTGCTGTTCGGCGCCAGCACGCCGCTCGTCCAGCGCTTCGGCGCCGGCATTGGAAGCTTCTCGACGGCAGCCCTGCTTTACGCGGGAGCGGCCCTAGTCGGCGCGTTGCTGCGTCGCCCGGTCGACCGAGAAGCTCGTGTGCAGTTTGGCGACGCAAAGCGTCTCGCCGCGATGGCGCTGTTCGGTGCGGTCATCGGCCCTGTGGCGCTGGCCTGGGGACTCCAGCGCACCAGCGGAGCCGGCGCGTCACTGATGCTCACCCTCGAAGCGGTCTTCACCGCCGTGCTGGCGCGGCTCTGGTATCACGAGACCCTGGACCGCCGCGTGGTGCTCGCCATGACACTGCTGACCCTCGGCGGCATGGCGCTCGTGTTGGACCGCGCAGCATCCGGCGCAACACCGATGCTGGGCCTGTTGGCGGTGATGGCGGCCACAGCCGCCTGGGGTGTCGACAACACGTTGTCGCGCGCCGTGGCCGAGCGTGACCCTGGCCAAGTCGTGATGTTCAAGGGCGGACTCGGGGCGATTGCCACGACGCTGCTGGCGATTGTGTTTGGCGAGCCATTGCCGGGCCTCTGGCAGGCTCAGGCCCTACTCGCGGTCGGCGCCACTGGCTACGGGCTGAGTTTGCGCTTCTACCTGCTCGCGCAGCGCGCGTTCGGCGCGGCGCGCACCGGCTCGGTGTTCGCGTTCGCGCCTTTCGTGGGTGCGGCACTGGCGCTTGTTCTCGGCGAACGCGGCGGCAGCGTCTGGATGCTGGCCGGTGCGGCGCTGATGGCAGCGGGCATCTTGCTCCACCTCGCCGAGCGCCATGCGCACGAACACGAGCACGTGAGTCTGGAGCACGAGCATGCACACCGCCATGATGACATGCATCACACGCACGTCCATACCGTGATGCCGGCGGATTCCCACAGTCACTCGCACCAGCACAAGCCGCTGCGTCATTCGCATCCGCACGTCCCTGACGAGCAACACGCTCACACGCACTGACGCGATACGCCGACACGTGCCGCATGGCCTTCTGCAACTGTGAAGCCAGAAGGGACCTGTCTTGACCTTGATCACGTCAGATTTGCGGAACCCGAGGATGATGACCAGAGCTTTTGGAGAAAGACATGATTCAAAACGTCGGTACCGTCGATCGCGTCATTCGCATCCTCGCGGGAGTGGCGCTGATCGCGGCAAGCGTGCTTGGCTACATCGGAGCCTGGGGCTGGCTCGGTGTCATTCCGCTCGCCACAGGGCTGCTCCGCGTATGCCCCGCCTACCTGCCTTTCGGCCTCAGCACTTGTTCCGCGAAGACCGTTAACGCCAAACCGTAAGTGCCTGGAGACAGCAGCATGTCCGATCAGACCAACAACTTCCGTGAGCTGACTCAATCGGTCTCCGCTGGCCTTGCGACGTTGAGGTCGAGCACGCCTGAAGTCATGAAGAGCTTCAATGATCTCGGTCGTGCCGCCACGGTCGCCGGGGTGCTCGACAGGAAGACCAAGGAGTTGATCGCACTCGCCCTCAGCGTGGCCGCGCGGTGCGATCCCTGCATCGGGTTTCACATGCAGACGCTGGTCAAGCTGGGGGTGACCCGCCAGGAGATCGACGAAACGCTGGGCGTCAGCACCTACATGGGCGGTGGCCCGTCGTTGATGTACGCGGCCAGTGCCATCGCCGCGTTCGACGAGTTTTCGCGCGCCGCGTCGACATAGGGGCTGTCAATCGTCTCTCACAGACCAAAGCACCTTGGCAGCCCCGCCCGATGATTGTCGAGGCGGTTGCCGCAGCAGGTGGCGCGTGGGCTCTGCGGCGACTGGCACACCATGCCATCCTGCGAGGCTTGCGGGCACCGCGCGTGCCGCACTCGCAGGGTCCGGACGATCAGGCCTTCGACCACGATCGGGTGCGGGAGGTGCGCATCCCAGGTCCCCGCGGCAGGCAACTGTTCGGTTGGCTGGTGTCACCCGCCACAGGCTGCAGCACGGCCTGCGGCGGCCGTGCTCGTGATGCACGGCTGGGGCGCCAATGCCGCGACGATGTGGCCCGTCGTGCCACCGCTGCACGCAGCCGGTTTCGCGGTATTGCTCATCGACGCAGGTTGCCACGGACGCAGTGACGACGAGGGGATCGGCGTGTCGTTCGACGACATCGCGCCTCTCGCGACGCTGGCTCGCCTGCGCTGCCCAGCATTGTTGGTTCATGGCCGGCAGGACAACCGGTCCCCGTCAGCGATGCGCAGCGCCTGCTGGCGGCTTGCAGCAGCACCCGCCTGCTCCTGGTGGACGGCGAGCACGACCTGCGCGGGGCACTGGCGCCGCACGCGCCGACGCTGGTGGACTTTCTGCGCACCGCCTGCACTGCAGCTGCCGCAAGCCAACCGGTGGCGTAGCCTGCGGCCATGCTGTCAATCTCCATAGGCCCTGTGGCATTGCCCGTTGCACCGCTGATCTTGTTGCTGGCCGTTTGGGGCTCGTCGTGGCTGGCCTCGAAATTGGCGTCCGGGACCGGCGACAAGGACCGGGCCGGTGCCGCAGGCAACGCGGTGTTGAACGCCGCCCTGCTCGGCCTGTTGGCAGCGCGGCTCGCCCATCTGGGACTGCATGCCGACCTGTACCTCGAATCGCCGTGGTCTGCCTTCGACATCCGCGATGGCGGCTGGCACGCACCCACCGGTGCGGTCGTCGGCGCAGTCTGGCTGCTGTGGCGTGGGGTGCGCATGCCAGCGCTGCGTCGGCCGCTCGCCGGCGGAGTCCTGGCCGGAACAGCCTTCTGGCTCATCGCATCCGTGACAACCAGTGGAAGCGCGGAAACACTGCCCACGCAGCCACTCACCGAATTGACCCGCGGCACGTCCGTCACCCTGCTCCAGGCAGCCCGCGGCCGCCCGGTAGTCGTCAACCTGTGGGCCAGCTGGTGCGGGCCCTGCCGGGAGGAAATGCCGATGCTCGCGGCGGCACAGCAACGCGAGTCGTCTGTCGGCTTCCTGTTCGTCAACCAGGGCGAATCAGACGCCACCGTGCGGGCCTATCTCGCCTGTCAAGGACTGCCGCTGCGCGAGGTGTTGCTCGACACAGAGTCCAAGCTCGGACCGGCGGTCGGTTCACGCGGGCTTCCCACCACCCTGTTCTACGATGCCGATGGCCGGCAGGTCGACGCGCACTTCGGCGTGCTCAATGCCGCCGCACTTGAAAGCCGACTGCGAACCTGGCGCGCCGCGCAATAAATCGGCAGAGACTGCCTGCCACGAGAGACTTCATGACTGCTACTGACGACACCGTGCCCTTGGTCGACGAAGAGTTGGATGTCCTGTCGGAACTCGTGCCACCGGCCGGGCTGGACATCATCGAGCTCGGCTGTGGCTCGGCCAAGCTCGCCCGTACCTTGCTCGAGCGCCACTCTGGCAGCCGGGTCACGGGCCTGGAAGTCGATGAACGGCAACATGCCAAGAACATCGCCGCGCCGCAGCAGGGTCTGCTATTCGCCATCGGCGGGGCTCAGGCCATTCCCTTTCCGGCCGCGAGCTTCGATCTGGTGCTGATGCTCAAGTCGCTCCACCACGTGCCTCTGCCCTTGCTGGCACAAGCCCTGGGCGAAGCGGCCCGTGTGTTGAGGCCAGGAGGACATCTCTACGTGTCTGAACCGGTGTACGGTGGCCCGCTGAATGAGGTGATCCGCCTGTTCAATGACGAACACGTGGTGCGTGCGGCGGCGCAAGCAGCCCTCGACACAGCGCTGCACACCGGCGCCTGGGAGCAAACGGCCGAGCGACGCTTCGCGATGCCCGTACTCTTTACGAACTTCGCCGACTTCGAGCAGCGCATGATGCGTCCGACCTTTGCCGATCACCGCATCGACGGTGCCAAGCTCGCTGCGGTGCGCGCCGCCTTCGAGCCACACATCGGCAGGGACGGCGCACGGTTCACCCGCCCGATGCATGTGCGACTGCTGCGTCGGCTGGCCTGACCTGCAACTGCAACTGCAGCCGGCGCGCAGGACTGGATCCCTGATTTCAAGCGGAACTGCCCATGTCGTACCTTGATGACCCGCGTGTCCTGTTCGCTGCCGAGCGAACCTTGCTCGCCTGGCAACGCAGCGCCATCGCCCTGATGGGTTTCGGCTTCGTGGTCGAGCGCTTCGGCCTGTTTCTGCGCATGGTCGGCAACCAGCCCCTGTCACCGTCGCAACGCGGTTTCTCGCTGTGGTTGGGAGTGAGCCTCCTGCTGATCGGCGCCGGTGTCGCGGTCATCTCGGCGTTGCAGTTCCGAACCGTCGTACGCGGGCTCGGAGAGATGGAAATACCGCGCGGCTACTGGACCAACCT
>JARXKP010000187.1 GCA_030271615.1 Pseudomonadota bacterium | reverse complement strand
GCAGCACCGCTGCGGTCTGCTCCACCGGCGTGCCGGCCGGCATGTCGACGATGACCTGGAACTCCGACTTGTTGTCGAAGGGCAGCATCTTCAGCAGCACCAGCCCGAAGACCGGCAGTGCGATTGAGATCGCGATCAGCAGCGCTACGGCCAAGCCGAGCAGGCCGCGGTTGCGCCCGCCGTGCCGGTCGTCCAGCAAGGGGCGAAAGATGCGCTGGAACAACGGGCTGAGCTTTGCGGCGAGCCCGTGGGGCTTCGGCATTTGGGTGTGATCGTCGAGGGCGTGATCTGTAGTTGCTGCGTTGAGCGGCGCGTCCTTCATCCACAGCCGTGCCAGCCAAGGCGTGACGCTGAACGCGATGGCCAGCGAGATCAGAATGCCCATGCTGGCATTGATGGGGATCGGGCTCATGTACGGGCCCATCAGCCCGGAGACGAAGGCCATCGGCAGCAGCGCGGCAATCACCGTCAGGGTGGCCAGGATCGTCGGGCCGCCGACCTCGTCGACTGCGCCGGGAATGATCTGCGTCAGGCTCCGCCCCGGAAACAACTGCTGATGGCGGTGGATGTTCTCGACCACCACGATCGCGTCGTCGACCAGGATGCCGATCGAGAAGATCAGCGCGAACAGCGAGACCCGGTTGAGTGTGAAGCCCCAGGCCCACGAGGCGAACAAGGTTGCAGCCAGCGTCAACACCACCGCCGTGCCGACGATCGCCGCTTCGCGACGGCCCAGCGCGAAGAACACCAACCCGACCACCGATGCCGTGGCGAACAGCAGCTTCTGGATCAGCTTCTTGGCTTTGTCGTTGGCCGATGCGCCGTAGTTGCGGGTCTGCGCCACTTGCACGTCGTCCGGGATCACGGTGCCCTTGAGGTCGTCGACACGCTGCATCACCGCATCGGCCACGTCGATCGCGTTCTCGCCGGCCTTCTTGGTGATGCTCAGCGTCACTGCCGGAAACTCAGACGCATCCTTGCCCGCCGTGCCATGCCACACATAGCGGGCCGGCGGCAATGCGCCATCGACCACAGCCGCCACATCTTGCAGGAACACCGGCTTGCCGACGCGCACGCCCACCACCAGTTCGCCGACCTCGCGGGCGTCCTTCAAGAACGGCCCGGACTCGAGCGCCACGGCACGGTTGCCGGACAGCAGCTCGCCCAGTGGCAGCCCGAGATTGGCCGACTGCAGGGCGCCGCGCAGGTCGGTCACGGTGACGCCCGTGCTGGCCATGCGGGCCGGGTCGAGTTCGACCCTCACGGCCCGGCCCGGTCCGCCGATGGTGGTGACCTCGCGCGTGCCCGGCACCCGCTTCAGATCGGCTTCGATGCTGTGCGCGACGCGCTCCAGGTCATAGGCCCCCTTGGTGGCAGCGGTGCCGAACAGCGTCAGGGTGACGATCGGCACGTCGTCGATGCCTTTGGGTTTGATGATCGGCGCCAACACCCCCAGGCCGGCAGGCAACCAGTCGGCGTTGGAGTTCACCGTGTCGTACAGCCGCACCAGCGCATCGGTGCGCGGCACGCCAACTTTGAACTGCACCGTCAGCACCGCCAGGCCCGGGCTCGCGACCGACATCACGTGCTCGACGCCGTTGATCTGCGACAGTACCTGCTCGGCCGGTATGGCGACCATCTGCTCGACATCACGAACGGCCGCGCCGGGGAACGGGATCAACACGTTGGCCATCGTGACGTTGATCTGCGGCTCTTCTTCGCGTGGGGTCACGAGCACAGCAAAGCCGCCGAGCAGCAAGGCCATCAAGGCCAGTAGCGGCGTGATCTGCGCGGTCTGGAAGAAGGCGGCGATGCGGCCGGAAATCCCCAGAGCGGGGGTCATGGCGGCGCACCTGCTTGTTCAGGCGCGGATGCAGGTGAAGATGCGGCTGGCGAGCTGGCCCGCGACATCAGCACGAGCCCCACGACTGCGACCACGGCCAGGCCGAGATCCTGTGGCACGGCCAACAGGAAGGCGGCCTGGACGCCCACCAGGCTCCACAGGACCGGGACCACGAAAACACTGCGTGGGTAGGGCTTGACCAGGCAAGCGAGCAGGCCCATCGTGAAGATCGTGGTGGGGCACGGAAGGCCGAAGGTGGGCGTTTCCAGGTAGGGCTGCCCGGCGAACTGAGACCACGCCGGATATACGACGAGTGCATAGACGACGAGCAGCAGACCCGTCACGCCGCGGGTTCCGGCCTGCCACCTGAATTCGAGCCCGCGTCGGACGACGCCTTGCCAAAAAAGGATGAGCGCGCCGGCCACGAACACAGCCGCGAAGGCATAGGCCGGTGGGCTGATGGACGTGAAGAAAACGAGGTGATAGGCCAGTCCCATCCAGCCCCACAGGAAGGTAAGGATGGCTGACACACCCACGCCCGACCAGGAGCGCGGCCGCATGACAAGAACGACGGCCAACACCGCCAGCGCCAGCAAGAACACCTGAACAGGCCACAGCGTGGTGTTGTAGGCGCGAAAGGCGCCTAAGAACTGCTCGGCGGTGAAGGGGAGCTGCATGGCTGTCTCTGGCACTCGATCGGCAATTGCTGAGACGTTCTGCCAAGCTCAGCGCGCGCGTGCGGCGGCTTGTGGATCGATCGCGACGCGCTCGCCGGCCGAGACGCCGCTCAAGATCTCGATGCTGTCGCCCTGAACCGAACCCAGGCGAACTTGGCGCAGCATCGGCCGACCGTCTGCCCCGACCACATAGAGGCCGGTCATTTCGGCATGGCGCACCACCGCCCTGGCGGGCACGTTCAAACGCGCTGGGCCGCCCACCGCGCCGGGCAGCCAGGCGCGGGCGAACAGGCCTGGTGCGAGCACGGTTGCGGGGTCGCTAGCGGTACCCGGCGTGGACGGCGGAATCTCCAGACGCAATTGCACGCTGTGCGTGGCGGGATCGACCGTCGGCAGCACGACCGTGCGCGACGGAGTCACCCATTCACGGTCGGCGGGCAGGCCGGGCAGCTGGACTCTCACCGCTGCGTCCTTTTGCAGGCCGAGGGCGGCCGACTGAGGCACCGATACCGTCACGCGCAAGCTGGTGGGGTCATACAGCGTCAGCAGCGGGCGGCCCGGCATGGCCATGTCACCCAATCCGACGGGCACTTCGGACACGATGCCGGCGTAGGGCGCCTTGACCACAAAAAATCCAGACTGCGTGCGTGTGGCACCGGCCTGGGCCAATAGCGCTGCCACCTGCGCTTCTGTCGATTTGAATTGCGATTCGGCGCGCTCCAGAGCGCCCTGGCTGATGTAGCTCTTCTGGAAGAGTTGCTTCTGGCGCTGGAGGTCCTTCGTTGCCATGTCCAGCGAGGCGCGAGCGGCCATCACCTGGGCGTCGCTTGCGGCGGTGTTCTGGTCCGCGGCCCGGGCGTCGATGCGTGCCAGCACTTGGCCGGCCTTGACTGCATCGCCGACTTTGACGTCAAGTGCAACCACGGCACCGGCCACTTGTGCGGCCAGTACGGTTTGGCGCACGGCCTCGACGACACCGTCGAATCCGGCGGAGTGTCCCGGCCCGACTGTCCCGACCGTAGCGGTCACCAGTGCGGGTGAGGGCGCTGGCGGCGCTGCCATTGGTTCCGCTGCACCTGCCACCACGCCCTGCAGCAGGCTGGACCACAGCACAAGATTGCTGATGCGTCGCTTCAACACACGGGCTTCCCCGCCCTGCTGCGGATGCACGCGGCGCAACCGTGTGAACGGGTGTCGCCGATGAAGCAGACGAACAATGCCGCGATGGTTGAAGCCATGTCGATCTCCCCTGGTAAAGAATTACGGAGGGGGAGCCGACCGAGCCTCGGCGTCAAGCGCTCACAACATCTACTCCACCCACGCTCCCACCGCACTGCAGGCACGATGATGGTTGCCCCAATCCTTGTCAGACGACTTGATGTGCATCAAGGCAACACTACGAGGAATTTGGTGTTCGAGTCTGTGCGTTGGCAGACACAGGGGCTCCCGCCGAGCACCTTCGAATCATGTTTGAACGGGAACACCACGCGCCGCTACTTGCCTGTTGCAGCACTGGCGGGGTCTGCCGCCGCACGAGCCTTGCTCGCAGCCATGTCGGCATTGCGCTTGTCGGCCAACTGGTGCTGCTTCTCGGCCAATGGCGGGAAGGGTCCGTACCGATGCTGGTCGGCGGTCGCGCCCAGCATGTAGGGTGGAAACGCTGCGTCGATCGGCTTGTTCCACCGTGCAGGGAAGTCGGCCTCCAGACGGGCCTTGATCGGGCGAGGCTTGGAAAGCATGAACGCCGTGACGTCGTAGGCTTCATCATCGTTCAACACCGTGGCCGTGTGGCTGGCGCCCAGCGGCATGTTCTGCCGTATGAAACGCGTCGTTGTCAGCAGGCGGTTCATGCCTGCACCGTTGTTGAAGCTGTCCGGGCCCCACAGCGGCGGGAAGGTGTAGCCCTGAGCGTCGCCGCGCTGGCCGGTGCGCTTGCCCATGCCATCGGCGCCGTGGCACACCGCGCACTTGGCGACATAGACGACGCTGCCGGCTTTGGCGTCAGCGCGCCGGTTGGGCACCGCACTCTGCAGGACCGCCGCGCCTTCGATCTGCGCGCCTATCGGCACGCCTTTGGACAGAAAGGCGATGTAGGTCGTAAAGGCTTTCATCTCGGGTGCACCGAGTGGCAGCGGCTTGCCGTTCATGCTGCGCTCCATGCAGCCGTTGATGCGTTCTTCCGCTGTGCTGATTTGATCCTCGCGACCCCGGTACTGCGGGAAGGTCGCCGTCACGCCGACCCAGGGGATCGCAAACGGCTTGGCACCACCCGCTTGGTGACAGGAGGTGCAGGCCAGGTTGTTGCCGGCGTAACGCTTGCGCGGATTCTTCACCTCCGGGCCGATGACCGCGAAAGTGCGCGTGCTCAGTTCATGGCCCTGTACGACGAGTGCGCGATAGGGGCCCTCGGGCAAGCTGTCGATCTCCGGCACCGGGCGCCCGACCAGGTTGACCTTCGGCGGCGGCTCGGCCGCCCATGGGGTGGCGGCCAGCAGCGCCAAGGTGCTGACGACTGCAGTCTTGAGGACGTTCATGAGGGTCTCCAGTTCAAAGCCCGTCTCGCCCTAACGCTGACCCGGCAACATGCGAACAAGCGTGTTGTCGCGGGTGACGAAGTGGTGGAACAGCGCCGCAATAGCATGCGCACCGATCAGGAAGTAGCCGACCGTGCCGATCGTCTCGTGAACCTCCTTCAGTGAGCCAGCGAGGTTCTTGTTCTCGGCCAGCAACGCCGGCAGTTGCCAACCGAAAAAAGGGATCGACTTTCCCGCAGCGCTTAGCCTGAGCCATCCGAGGATGGGCATGACGAGGATCAGCACATACAAGGCGACGTGAGTTGCACTTGCCAGCCGGTGCTGCCACAGTGGCAGCGGCGGAACGACCGCAGGGTTGCCGCCCACGAGGCGATTCATCAGGCGCAGCGCCACGAGCGCCAGCACTGTCAGGCCAAGCATGAAGTGCCAGTCCTTCAGGGCTTCCCGAGGCGCACTTCCCTTCGCGTAGAGATCGGTCAAATTGATGCAGGCATAGACACCGATCAAGAGCGCGAGCGTCAACCAGTGCAAGCCGATGGACACCGACCCGTAGCGTCCCGCCGTGTTCTTCCAGTTCATCTCGGTTCCTCGGTTCGTCGTGCAGTCGTTTGCCACCAGCACACTGGCACAGCAGTGATCGCGAAGAACTCAATCACGGTTTCGGTAGGTGGTGTGCTTCGCCAACCGTGACGGCACCTCTGCCGAGCACCTCTTCGTGCTCTGGCATCGCGATCTTGCACGGCGCGGTCACCATCACAGCCAACGCGACCCCGCCCCTTGCCCGTTCAGCGCGCATCCCAGCCCCACCGGGCAAAGATCTTCTGGCCATCCGCCGATTTCAGGAACGCCACGAATGCCCTGGCCTGCGGCTTTGCACTGCCCGCGCGGGTCAGCACCACGCCGGCATCGCGGTAGATACGGAACGGCTCGTCCATCGCGACGACCTGCGCCAGTTCCGGGTTGGCGACCTGCCAGATGTTCCAGATGAGCCAGGCATCGATGTCCTTCTGTTGCGTCCACTGCTGCTTGGCAGCTCCGCTGTTGGCCGCTTCTGGAAACACCATGTTCCTGCGAAACGCGCGCACCATCGTGATGTCCCCAGTTCGGCCCGCCACGTCTTCCCACAGTCCGGTCTGTCCCGCACCGGCGACCGTCAGTACTTTTAGGCCGGGCACGAGCAGGTCGCGGAAGCCGCGGATTCCTTTCGGGTTGCCAGGCCGGACCAGGATCGCGACCGATCGCAGGTAGAGGGGCTGCGCGTCGACCAGATCGAAAGCACCGGGCAAGGCCTTGGCGAAGTCGGTCATCATGTTTTCGGCGCCGCTGAACACCACATCGGCATCCAGCTTCGCCGTTTCGAGCCACTGCCCCGTGGGCCCAGCCGAGACCTTGACCGTGACCTGATGGATGGCGCCGAATGCCTTCGCAGCCTCTTGCATTGCGGGCGCAGGTCCACCCGGGCCGTAGACATTGACGACTTCTTGCGCGTAGACGGGACCCATAGTCGCGCTCGCGGCTACCGCCAGTGCGGCAGTGAGAGTCCAAAGATATTTGGAGGCCTGAATCATCGGATCGCCCTCGGTAAGAGGTCGTTGCCTGATATTGCGCGTGCGGTCATCGCCACGGCTCTTGTTCACATGGCTCGTTGCCGTGTGTTTGACACTGGCTTCCGCCTCACGGTGTTCCACAGCGAAGGTACCGGCGCCGCACCAGCCTGTCTGTGCGATGGCGAACGCTCAGCAGAGTGCAACGCACGGAATAGCCTCGTGGCACGGCTGCTGGGCTCTGTCCAGCAAATCAACCAAATCAGGTCGTCGCGAATAGATCGACAACTTGCCAACGCGAACTGCGTCGGGTGGCAACTTCCCGTGCATCGAAAGGACGCGAGGCATGACCGCTACGGCATCACATCGCCGACCCAGCAATCGAAGTGCACGGTTGTGCACCGTTGCTGCCATCGTCCAGTCGAACTCGATCGGCGGCAAAGGGAAACAAAAATTCGAGCCGAATCAAGTGCTGAAAACGAAGTGCACTGCCAAGGCCAGTGCGACGATGGCCAGCACGAAGTTGAGCCACACGCCAAGGTTGGTCCAGTAGCCGCGCGGTATTTCCATCTCTCCGAGCCCGCGTACGACGG
>JARXKP010000186.1 GCA_030271615.1 Pseudomonadota bacterium | reverse complement strand
CTCGTCGAGCAGCAGCAGCGGTGCGTTGTGCAGCACCGCGCGGGCGAGCCCGACGCCCTGGCGCTGGCCGCCCGACAGCGATTCGCCTCGCTCACCGACCGGCATGTCGAAGCCGCGCGGGTGGCGGTTGATGAATTCGGTCAGCCCGGCCACCTCAGCCGCCGCGACCACCGCCGAGTCATCGGCATAGGGCAGGCCGAAGGTGATGTTCTCGCGCAACGTGCCCTGGAACAGCGTCACGTCCTGCGACACGCTGCCCAGGTTGCGGCGCACGTCCGCCGGGTCTAGCTGGCGCAGGTCGATGCCGTCGAGCAGCACGGCGCCGTCGGTGGGCTGGTACAGGCCCATGATGAGCCGCTGGATCGTGCTCTTGCCCGAGCCGACGCGGCCGATCAGCGCGACGCGCTCGCCGGCGGTGATCTTGAAGCTGATGCCTTCGATCGCCGAATCGGTGCGACCCGGGTACGAGAACTTGACGTTGCGGAACTCGATGTCTCCGCGCAACTGCGGGCGCTGGATGAAGTTCTCGCCGGCCGGCCGCTCGACCGGCTTTTCCATGATCTTGTTCAGCGAATCGAGCGCGGTGCGCGCGCCCTGGTAATGCATCAGCAACCCGACGATCTGCCCGGCCGGCGCGAGCGCGCGACCCGACAGCATGCTGGCGGCGATCAGCGCGCCCATCGTCAGCTCGCGCTGGCTGATCAGGTACACGCCGATCAGGATCATCGACATCGAGACCAGTTGAGTCAGCGTGCTGGTCGCATACATCGCGCCCGACGACAGACCTCGCATCCTGACATTGGTGCTGGCGAGGAACAGGTTGGCACGCTCCCACTTCGACTGGATGACGCTCTCGGCGCCCTGCGACTTGATGGTCTCGATCGCCGACAGGCTTTCGATCAACGTCGCGTTGCGCTGCGCGCTGGCCTGGTAGGTGGTTTCGGACAATGCATGCAGCCGGTGCTGAAGGAAGTAACCCAGCACCAGGATGATCGCGAACGCCACCACCACCGGCACCGCCAGCCAAGGCGAGATCCACGCCAGCACGCCGACGAACAGCAGCGCAAACGGCAGGTCGATCAGTGCCGTGACGGTGCTCGACGCGATGAAATCACGCACCTGCTCGAACCCGCGCAGGTTCTGCGCGAACGAGCCGACCGATTCGGGGCGGTGCTCGAGCCGCATGCCGAGCACTTTTTCCATCAGCTTGGCCGACAGGCTGACATCGATGCGCGCGCTGGCCTCGTCGACGAAATGGCTGCGCAACAGGCGCATGAACAGATCGGCACCGAGCACCAGCAACACGCCGATCGCCAGCGACCAGAGTGTCTCGAACGCGTTGTTCGGCACCACGCGGTCGTAGACGTTCATCGAGAACATCGGGAACACGAGCGCGAAGACGTTGATCAGCAGTGCTGCCCACAGCACGTCGCGGTACACGAAGCGCTGCGCCAGCAACGCACTCCAGAACCAGTGGCGCTCGGTGCTCTTGCGCCCGGCGGCAGCGCTTGTGCCGGCGTCGAAGCGGAAATGCGGACGCACGAACAGCGCGACACCGCTGTAGCGCGCTGCGAGGTCGGCGCGTGGCATGCGCACCGTCCCCTGGCCGGTCTCGGGCAGTAGCACGCGAGCGTTGTCGCCGTCCCAGCCCATCAGCACGCAGCCCTGGTTGTCACGCAGGATCAGCAGGACCGGCAGCGTGGCCGCGTCGATGGCATCGAGTGCCAACCGTTGCAGCCGCGTGGCCATGCCGGCTCGGGCAGCGGCGCGCTCGGCCAGGTCCAGAGGCAGACGCCCCTGAGTGGCGGCACCGATCGGCAAACCCGCCGACAGCGCCGCGCGTGTCGTCGCGTGGCCCTGAAGGCGGCAGATCTCGACCAGGCAGTCGAGCAAGGCGTCGGGGTGAATCAGGTCTTCACGCAGGCGCTGCACCGTTCCACCAGCAGGCGCTGTGGTCGGGCTGAGGGCGGCGTCGACCGGATGGGGCGGCGGGAGGGAGGGAAGGGAGTCAGGCATGCCGGGGAACAGTCGTTCACCCGATATCGGCACAGTGGAAGCCGAATTGACCCCGGCGCTGATCTTCGAAATACAACTTCAGCGTTTCACGCACGGTCTTGAAGGCGAGTTCGTCCCACGGCACCTCGTGCTCGCGGAAAAGTTGCACCTCGA
This sequence comes from Pseudomonadota bacterium, assembly GCA_030271615.1. Lineage (GTDB taxonomy): Bacteria > Pseudomonadota > Gammaproteobacteria > Burkholderiales > Burkholderiaceae_C > PBB1. The sequence continues at coordinate 5,026 of JARXKP010000186.1, read as the reverse complement.
TGGTTTCCGGTCCGGGTGCGAAGCGGGTGTCGATCAGTCGAGCGCGGTAGAAAACGTGCACCTGCCCGGCGCGGACCACATTGAGCAGGCTGAACAGCGGCTGCAACTCGATGTTCGCGCCGGCTTCTTCGACGGTTTCCCGCAGGGCACCCTCAGCGAGCGTTTCGTCCATTTCCATGAACCCGGCGGGCAGCGTCCAGTATCCGTAGCGGGGTTCGATGTTGCGGCGGCACAGCAGCACCTGATCGCCCCAGACCGGTACGGTGCCGACGACGTTGCAGGGGTTTTCGTAGTGCACGGTGGCGCACACGGTGCAGACGGCGCGCTCGCGGTTGTCGTCGGCCGGAATCAGGTATGCAGTCGCCCCGCCACAGGTCTTGCAATGCCGAATGCTGTGTGTCGAATGCATGCGTCTCAGTGTACCGGCGCCCTGTCCGTGTCCCTGTAACGAACACGCCTGCATGGCATCATCGTCCGACGTTCATTGACGGTTTCACCACCGCACATCCCGTGGCGTTTCACCCCGACTGGTTGCGTCCCGAGTGGCGGATCGAAGGCATTCAATCCGTGATGACGACCCGCCGCGGCGGGTTCAGCACGGGCCTGTTCGACAGCATGAATCTGCGCGACGGTCTGGGCGACGATGTGCGTTCGGTGGCGCTCAATCAACGCCGTCTCTCCGAGTCGATCGGCGTGTCGCCTATCTACCTGAACCAGGTACACGGCCACCGTGTCGTGCGACTGACCTCCACCAATGCCGCAGCGGGCGCGCCGCGCCACGAGGCCGATGCCTGCATGACCACCGAACCGGGTGTTGTCTGCGCGGTGCAGGTGGCCGATTGCATGCCGGTGCTGTTTGCTGCACCCGGTGCGGTGGCGGCTGCCCACGCCGGCTGGCGGGGACTGGCAGCCGGCATCCTGGACACCACGCTCGATGCCTTGTGCTTGGCGGCCGGATGCGTGCCGGGTCAGGTCGAAGCGTGGCTCGGTCCCTGCATCGGACCACGCCGGTTCGAGGTTGGTGCCGATGTGTTGCAGGCATTCGGTTGCACCCCGACGTCACTGCCGGCAGCCGATGATCCGGTGGAGGCCCCGCGTTTCACGCCCACGAAGCCTGGAAAGTGGCTTGCCAACCTGCCTCGATTGGCCCGGGAACGGTTGGTCGCTCGAGGCGTGGTGTCGATCAGCGGCGGGACGTGGTGCAGCGTCGAGGAGGCGTCACGGTTTTTTTCCTTCCGTCGCGATGGCGTGACCGGACGCATGGTCGCCGCGATCTGGCTGACGGTCTGAAACCGCGTCGGCGGGTGCCTCCGCCGCTGAACCGTCCGCGATCCGCCGTGCCCGCTTGCGTGTCGGTGTGCGCAGGATATAAAGAACGACGGACAACGGCAGCGCTCCGTAGAGCAGGAAAGTGAAGATCGCGCCGATGACCGTACCGTTCTGGCTGGTTGCTTCGACCACCGTCATCATGACCACCACGTACATCCAAGCAATTGCTACCAGATACATCAGGCTGTCCGTCTGAATCGTCTTCGAGAGTCGGTATTCTCGCGGGTTCGGTGTCATGCTGAGGTCAGCATGCCGGCATACAAACAGAGCTTCCGGACCGTGCGCGTTGTTCCGGGTGCCGTGAAAGAGGATACGAGTGAAAACGAAGCCCGAATCAGCAGCCAGCGCGCCGCTTCTCCCCACCGCCGACGCTGCCGTGGCCGCGTTCGGTGCCACGGTGGCGGAGACGCTGAATTCGATGTCCCACCTCAGCGTGCCGATGCCGTCCATCGCCCAGCTTCAGGCCGATTACATCCAGCAGGCCACCGCGCTGTGGAACCAGTCCCTGCAGCAGTTTCAGGCGCTGGCCGGGTCGGCCGTCGACAAGGCCGCAGCCCCTGCGCCCAAACCAGTGCTCAGCGACCGGCGCTTTTCTGCGCCGGACTGGGCCAACCCCGCCAGTGCCTTCACGGCGCAGCTGTACTTGTTGAATGCCCGCACGCTGCTCGGCTTGGCCGATCAGCTGCAGGGCGACGAAAAGGTCAAGCAGCGCATCCGTTTTGCCGTGCAGCAATGGGTCGATGCCGCCTCGCCCAGCAACTACCTCGCGCTGAACCCTGAGGCGCAACGCAAGGCGCTTGAAACCAAGGGCGAAAGCATCACCCAGGGCCTGCAGCACCTGTGGCACGACATCCGGCAGGGCCACGTGTCGCAGACCGACGAGAGTCTGTTCGAGGTCGGCCGCAACGTGGCCACCTCCGAAGGCTCGGTGGTGTTCGAGAACGAGTTGTTCCAGCTGCTCGAATACAAGCCGCTGACGGCCAAGGTGCATGAGCGTCCGATGCTCTTTGTTCCACCCTGCATCAACAAGTACTACATCCTGGACTTGCAGCCGGACAACTCGCTGATTCGCTACACCGTGGAACAGGGACACCGGGTTTTCGTCATGAGCTGGCGCAATGCTGACGAAAGCATGTCCACATTCACCTGGGATCAGTACATCGAAGACGCGGTGATCCGCGCCATCGAAGTCACGCGTGACATCAGCGGCGCCGACCAGATCAACACGCTGGGCTTTTGCGTCGGCGGCACGCTGCTGACCACGGCGCTGGCGGTGCTGGCAGCCCGCGGCGAGAAGCCGGCGTCCAGCATGACGCTGCTGACAACGCTGCTCGACTTCAGCAACACCGGCATCCTCGATCTGTTCATCGACGAGGCGATGGTGCGAATGCGCGAGAGATCGATCGGACCGGACAGCCCGAAAGGCGGGGGGCTGCTCAAAGGCCAGGAACTGGCGTCGACCTTCAGCTTCCTGCGACCGAACGATCTGGTCTGGAACTACGTGGTGGGCAACTACCTGAAGGGCGAAACACCACCGCCGTTCGACCTGCTTTACTGGAACAGCGACAGCACCAATCTGCCAGGGCCGATGTACTGCTGGTACCTGCGCCACACCTATCTCGAAAACAGGTTGATGAAGCCGGGCGATCTGACTGTGTGCGGCCATCCTCTCGATCTGGCCCTCGTCGATGCCCCTGCCTACATCTACGCTTCGCGCGAGGATCACATCGTTCCCTGGGACGCGGCATACCGCAACACGCAGGTGCTGTCGGGCAGCAAGGGCAAGAAGCGTTTCGTGCTGGGCGCATCGGGCCACATCGCCGGGGTCATCAACCCACCGGTCAAGAAGAAGCGCAGTCACTGGATCGGCGGCACGGCGGCCTTGCCGGCCAGCGCCGAGACCTGGCTCGACAAGGCCAGGGAGCAGCCAGGCAGCTGGTGGACCGACTGGTCGCAATGGACGGCCAGCCACGCAGGCCGCCAGATCGCAGCACCCAAGGCGGCTGGGAGTCGCCGGTATCCGGTGATCGAGCCCGCGCCGGGTCGCTACGTCAAGCAAAAGGCTTGATCGGTATCAAGCCCCCGTCGGCGTCTCGCTTCATCGTTCGCAGTTATCTTTTGCACCACTTTCCAATCCACCTCAGGAGTTCTTCATGAGTACAGACATCGTCATCGTTTCGGCCGCCCGCACCGGCGTGGGCAAGTTCGGCGGCAGCCTCGCCAAGGTTTCGGCCTCGGCGCTCGGTTCCGTCGTGATCGCCGAGGTACTCAAGCGCGCCGGCCTCAGCGGCGACCACGTCAGTGAAGTCATCATGGGCCAGGTGCTGCAGGCGGGCACCGGACAGAACCCCGCGCGTCAGGCGTCGATCGGCGCCGGCCTGCCGAACACCGTGCCGGCGATGACGATCAACAAGCTGTGCGGATCGGGCCTGAAGTCGGTGGCCCTGGCGGTGCAGGCCATCCGCGACAACGACGCCGAGATCGTCGTGGCCGGCGGCCAGGAAAACATGAGCGCCGCACCGCACGTGCTGCCCGGCTCGCGCGACGGCGTTCGCATGGGTGACTGGAAGCTGGTCGACACGATGCTGTCCGACGGCCTGACCGATGCGTTCAACCTGTATCACATGGGTGTCACGGCCGAGAACATCGCGAAGAAGTACGGCATCACCCGCGAGGCGCAGGACGCGCTGGCGCTGGCCTCGCAGATGAAGGCCGCGGCGGCGCAGGAAGCCGGACGCTTCAACGACGAGATCGTCAACGTCAGCATTCCGCAGCGCAAGGGTGATCCGGTGCTGTTCGGAACCGATGAATACGTCAATCGCAAGTCGTCGGCCGAAGGGCTGGCCGGACTGCGCCCGGCCTTCGACAAGGCCGGCAGCGTGACCGCGGGCAACGCCTCAGGCATCAACGACGGCGCCGCAGCGGTGCTGGTGATGAGCGCTGCGCGGGCCGCTGCGCTGGGTCTGACACCTCTGGCTCGCATCGTCAGCCACGCGAGTTCGGGCCTCGATCCCGCCCTCATGGGCATGGGCCCGGTGTCCGCGTCGCAGCGTGCGCTGGCCCGCGCCGGCTGGAAGGCGGCCGATCTCGACTTGATGGAAATCAACGAAGCCTTTGCCGCGCAGGCCTGTGCCGTGCACCAGGAAATGGGCTGGGACACCAGCAAGGTCAATGTCAATGGCGGTGCCATTGCGATCGGTCATCCGATCGGCGCATCCGGCTGCCGAGTGCTGGTGACCTTGCTGCATGAAATGCAGAAGCGCAATGCCAAGAAGGGGCTCGCCAGCCTGTGCATCGGTGGCGGCATGGGGATTGCGATGACGCTCGAACGCTGAACAGCGTCAGGCGTCAGTGGCAACCCGGTTGACCCGGGTGCCGCGCCGGGCGACCCTTGTCGCCTCGGCGCATCAATTGAATCCACAGGAGTGAGACAAATGAACAAGAAAATTGCTTACGTGACCGGTGGCATGGGTGGCATCGGAACCACTATGTGCCAGCGCCTGCATCGTGATGGCTTTACCGTGATCGCCGGGTGTGGCCCGAGCCGCGACTTCAAGAAGTGGCTCGACGAGCAAAGCGCCCTGGGCTACACGTTCTACGCCTCGGTGGGCAATGTCGGTGACTGGGACTCGACCGTTGCCGCCTTTCAGCAGGTCAAGGCGGAGCACGGACCGATCGATGTGCTGGTCAACAACGC
>JARXKP010000185.1 GCA_030271615.1 Pseudomonadota bacterium | reverse complement strand
CACGAAGAAAACATCGCCGAAAACAAATACGACACATTGGGACTCGAAGCCGCCTACCTGGCCACCGGCCAGGCCCGGCGCGTTGAAGCCATCCGCCAGGCGATGGCCAATTGGCGCCAATTCCGCCCGCGCCCCTACGACGCCAGCAAAGGTATACAGCTCGGCGCGCTGGTCTGCCTAGTCGATTCCGCCGACAAGCAGCAACAGCTCTTTATCGGCCCGGATGGGGGCAGCATGAAGTTGGTCAGCGGCGCTCAGTTCGTTCAGGTCATCAGCAGCGAAGCCCCGTTGGGCAGGGCCATGCTGGGTAAATGCGAGGGTGATGAGGTGTCGATACAGGTCGCTCCAATCCGACAGCAGTTTGAGGTGCTGCGGGTTCATTAAGCCGCCAGCAAGTTCACCAGCCGCACACGCTGAATTTGTCGAATTCGAGCTCAGCACGTTGGATACCCGCTTCGGGCACCTAGCTGTCACCCGATACGGTAGCGGCTATGACAGCAACGGGTCGTCTGCTGACCGTCGCAAACGAGAACAGCAGTCATAGAAACACCAACGCGAAAACGTGTGCCTCATTGAGGCAACTAGCCGGTGAGTGCGCCAAGTTCTGGCGGACGCAACCAAGCCCGCACCGCAGCCAAAAGAGCGTTCGGCGTCAACGAGTCAACCACCAGCGGGTGTAACGAATGGCGATCAGCCGAGCGCTCCGCAGCCCCCTCGGCATATGCCGGGTCGATGTAGTCAGTCAGGACACTCGACAGCAGCAGATCGGTGACACCCCCTGCAGTCAGTTGCCGCCAGTGCGCCAGCAACTTGCTGCTCGGGGCCGGCGACAGCGCAGCCACGGATTGAAGGACAACAGAAATTTCTGCATGCAGCAGCGGCTCGTCCTCTTGCCATCGCCGGACCCGTTCCGGAACCTCGGCCTTTAGCGCGGCCGTCGGCGCGATCGCCAGCGCGTCCGTCAACGCACCGGGCAGCGACAGCGCGCCGGCATGCGAACCGAGATCCCCAACCCAGACCGGTGAACGCGGATCGAACCCTCGAATCGCCTGCATCAACTGGCTTTCAAACCACGCCTGCGCTGGCTGCGGTACCAACGGCGCACCCAGCGCCCCGTGGCGCCAACCGGCGAGCTCCTCGACATCGAGCACCTGGTGTCCCACCTCCCGCAAGGCGCGAAGCGCGCGAGCGGCTTCACTTCCCAATGAGCAGGCGATGAGTCGAAACGCCACGAGTCGAGGCAGCACCTCCAGGCCGGCCTGCACCCAGCGACGGTAGTTGATCCAACCTCCAGGCAGCACATCGACGGTCCAGCCGCGCCATCGCAACGCCTCGGCCAAGGGCCGACTGACCAAGCCGCCCCGCCCGCAATAAATCAGGATGGCTTGGTCCAGCTTGACGGGCCTCACGATTTCAGCCAGTGCTGCAGGAATGCCATGAGCTGCGCTGTCTCCCCAAGCCGAACCGACAGCGTTCTTCACTCGATTCTCGGCACGCATGTCCGGCAGCTCGACGAGTGACGGCGGCGGCTCAATCTGCAGGGCCCCAGGGATGTGATCGTCCTCGTATTCCGCACGCGACCGAACATCGATCACCAGCGAGTAGTACGAGAAGTCCTGCACCTCGATCGCGTGCGGATGGAAAGCACCGGCGAGGGACTCGATCTCCGAGTACGGCGCAGCGGCGAACCCGCGATTCGATGATTCTTGGTCCGAAGTCATCGCGTGAAGTGATGGATTGGGAACCTAGAGTTTCGACATGGCGCGCTGTGATGCGCCCTGGCATGAAGCCCCTTCCGTGTTGCCATCGAAAGGACCCCCATGGACAACTTTGTTACTTTAGACCCAGCCGCCGATGCTGCCAAGCGGAGCGACGCGATTGGATGCGCGTGGCTGTTTGCCGCGCTCGTCATGCTGGCTGGATTCACAGGTCCGGTGCGTGCCGCCGACGGTTGCAAAGTCCTGCTTTGCTTTGCTGCACCAAGCTGGCGCGACATCCCCCAATGTGTGCCGACCATTCACGAGGTGCTGCACGATCTGGCACGCGGCAAGCCCTTCCCCACCTGTGCCATGTCGGGCCCGGCGAACAGCGCCAGCCATCAATGGTCCAGCGCGCCGACGTACTGCCCGCCCCAGTACACCCGGGTCATCGATGGCGAGAGCGGGCCGCACTACAGCTGCGACTACACAGGCGCGGTCGCAGTGAACATCGAAGGCGTGCTCTGGGCGCGCACCTGGTGGAGCTTCGTCGGAGACACGGTCACCGAGTTCACGCCGGCGGCGAAGATGAAGCTCGGCACCTGGAACACCAAATTCGACGACGACTACGCCACCTGGCTGGCGTCGGTGCCGCCGCCAGCCCCACCCTGCCCGACCTGCTGAGGCCAGCGTGGACGCAACCACCTTCTCCGCCCTGGCCATGGCCTGCGCTCCCCTCGTGCATATGAACACGACGCAAGCGCTTGTCGCCGTCGAAAGCAGCTTCAACCCGCACGCCATCGGTGTCGTCGGCGGCGTGCTGAAACGGCAACCGCGCAACCGGGCCGAAGCGCTGGCCACGGCAACCCAACTGCAGGTGAATGGCTGGAACTTCAGCGTCGGTCTCGCGCAGATCAACGTACACAACTTCGATCGACTGGGTCTGACCGCGGCCACGGCCTTCGACCCCTGCGAGAACCTGCGCGCCATGCAGGCGGTCTTGACCGAGTGCTTTGATCGGTCCGCACCGGAAGGGCCGGGGCAGACCGCTCTTCGGCAAGCCTTGTCTTGCTACTACAGCGGCAACTTCGTCACCGGCTTTCGTCATGGGTACGTGCAGCGCGTCGCCCGCGCCGTGTCACCGAGCCGAACAGCCAGCGGCGTGCCGCCCTGAGGCAGTTCGAGTCCGACCCCAAGCCCAGCCCCTCAACGATTCATCGAGGTACCTTCCATGCAATCCAATGCTCAACTTTCGATCCTGACGCGCTTCGGCCCGGCGCTGACTTGGTTGGCGATTGCCGTTGCGATGCTGCTGCCTCGTCTGGCGCGTGCTCAAGGCTTCGACAAGATCAACACGACGGTCACCAACGTCAACACCATCCTGGTGACGATCTCGATCGCGGTGGTCACCATCGCGATCATTTGGGCCGGCTTCAAGATGATCTTCCAGGGTGCCCGGCTGGCCGATGTCGCCAACGTTCTGATCGGCGGCACGCTGGTCGGCGGCGCCGCGGCCTTCGCCAGCTACATCGTCAGCTGATCGTCCCGGAAGGCAGACCATGCAAGCCGAAGCCATCTACAAGGGCGCCACGCGACCCGCCATGAAGCTGGGCATCCCGCTCGTGCCGCTAGTCGTGCTGTTCGGCTCCGGAATGCTGCTGATCATGTGGGGCGGCACGCTGGTGAGCTGGTGGATCGCCCTGGCGGTGGTTGTGGCCTTCCTGCCCGCGCTCGCGTGGATGCGCTTCGTGACGTCCAAGGACGACCAGCGGTTCCGGCAGATTTTCGTCGCCATGAAGCTGCGCCTGCACGACCGCAACCGCCGCTTCTGGCATGCGCGCAGCTACGCGCCCACGCTGTACCGAGGAGCCCGCGATGCTTGGCATGTCTAAGACCAACGACGCCGCCGAGCGCCCGAGCAACGGCGGTTTCAGGCCACGCCATTGGGCGCAAGCCAAGGCCGAGAATCCGCTCGCGCGGTTCGTGCCCTTCTCGTCGCTCGTGAGCCCGAATGACGTGATCACGCGCGGCGGCGACTTTCTGCGGGTGTGGCGGCTGGACGGCGTGGCGTTCGAATGCGCTGACGAACACCTCATCGCCGAGCGGCACGAAGCCCTGTGCAGCCTGCTGCGCAATCTGGCTGGCGGCCAGTGGGCAGTCTGGACGCATCGACTGCACCGCGTCGTCGGGGATGCTCTTCAGGAACCGACGGCACCTGGGTTCGCGCGCGACCTCTCGCAGGCGTATCACGCGAAGCTCGGTGAGCGGCGAATGATGAGCAACGAGCTGTACTTGACCCTCGTGTACCGGCCGAACGCTTCGCGCATGAGCCGAGCGCTGCAATCGACACAGCGCACGCGCTCAACCATCGCCGAAGCGCACATCGATGCAATGCGCGTGATGGAAGAACGCTCCGCCCTGGTTGGTCGCGTGCTGCGTGGGTTCGGTCCGCAACTGCTCGGCGTGCGGCAGCAGCGCGGACGCAGCTACTCCGAGGTCGGCGAGTTCCTGGGCTATCTGGTCAACGGCTGCTGGCGTGCCATCCCGATGGAGGCCGGGCCGCTGTATCGGACCCTGCCGACCACGCGCCTGTCCTTCGGCGGCGACAAGCTGGAGCTGCGACAAGGCGACCGGCAGCGCTATGCGGCGCTGGTCGACATCAAAGAGTACGCCGACGCGGTCGAGCCCGGCATCCTGAACTCGTTGCTCTACGAAGCCAGCGAGTTCATCGAAACGCAGAGCTTCTCGATCCTCCCCCGACGCGAGGCGATGCGTGCGCTCGAACTGCAACGCGATCAGCTCATCGCCAGCGACGACGTGGTCGCCACCCAGGTCGCAGAGATGGACGTGGCCCTCAACGAACTCGGCGACGGCCAGTTCTGCATGGGCGAGTACCACTACAGCCTGGTCGTGTTCGGCGACAACGTGGCCGATGCCGGGCGGCGTGCGGCGCAGGCCATCGGTGCGGTCGGCGAGGCGTCGAGCCTGCAGATGTCCGCTATCGATCTGGTGGCCGATGCGGCGTGGTTCGCCCAGATGCCGGGCAACTGGCAATGGCGGCCGCGGGATGCGAAGCTGTCATCGCGAGCGTTCGCGGCGTTGGCCAGCGGTCACAACTTTGCGCGCGGCAAGCGCGACGGCAATCCCTGGGGCGAGGCGCTGGCCTTGCTGCGCACACCATCAGGGCAACCGTTCTACCTGAACCTGCACAGCAGTCCCGAAGGTGAAGACTCAGGCGACAAGAAGCTGCCGGGCAACACGCTCATCATCGGTTCGACCGGCGTCGGCAAGACCACGCTGGAAATGTTCCTGCTGACGCTCACGCGCAAGTGGGAGCCTGCGCCGCGGCTCGTGCTCTTCGACCTGGACCGCGGCTGCGAGATTGCCATTCGCGCCCTGGGCGGTCGCTACTTCACGCTCGAAGCCGGCAAGCCCACAGGGTGCAATCCGTTGCAGCGCGAACCCACGCCGGCCCGCGTCCAGTTCTGGGAACAGTTGATCCGCACCTGCATCGCAACTCCTGCCCTGCCATTGCTGCCGTCTGACGAACGCGCCATCGCTGACGCCGTGAAGGCGGTGGCGATGATGCCGGCGAACCTCCGCCGCTTCTCGACAGTGAGGCAGAACCTGCCGAAGTCGGGCGAGAACAGCCTGTATGAGCGGCTCGGTCGCTGGTGCCAGGGCGGCGCGCTCGGTTGGGTCTTCGACCTGGCCGACGACCGGCTGCTCGACCTGAACGCTGCGTCGGTGATCGGGTTCGACACGACAGAGTTTCTGGACCTGCCCGAGGTGCGCACGCCGGTGATGATGTACCTGCTGCAGGTCATGGAAGAGCTGGTCAACGGCGAGCGGCTGATCTACGTGATCTCCGAGTTCTGGAAGGCCCTCGATCACGAAATCTTCAGCGACTTCGCGAAACAGAAACAGAAGACGATCCGAAAGCAGAACGGCCTGGGCATGTTCGACACGCAGAGCCCTTCCGATGTGCTGCGCCACCCCATCGGCCGAACGATGATCGAGCAGAGCGTGACGAAAATATTTCTCGCGAATCCCGAGGCGGTGCGCGAGGAATACGTCGATGGTTTCGGGCTCAGCGAAGCCGAATTCGACATCGTCCGCAGCCTCGGCGCTCAGGGCGGTCGGCGCTTCCTGGTGAAGCAAGGGCATTCGAGCGCGATATGCGAATTGGACCTGGCGGGGTTGGAGGATTTCGTGACGGTGCTGTCCGCCACCACCGACAACGTCGCCCTGCTTGACAGCGTGCGCGAACGACATGGTGACGATCCGTTTCAATGGCTTCCCGTTCTCCTTCGTGAGGTTCAGGATCGCAAGACCCGAACCTCAAGGAGAGCCGCATGAAGATCATTCAATCGCTCATCATTTGCGCCGTACTCGCCGCTGCATCAACGGTGTCGTTCGCGCAATTCGTCAAGGGGAATGAAGCAATCAAGTTGATGCCGGACGGCAGCAAACGCGTCGAGACCCCACCGATACCAGCGACTGGTTCAGCTAGCAAGTCCAAGCCGTGCGCAGCCAACGCCGGATGTCATGCCGGTGCATGGCACATGCTCGAAACAAACGACGGTCTCAAAGAGTGCACCGAGCCGTTTGCGCGACCCACTACGTGCCGCAATTCGACCTACGGAACTCAGAAACTGTCGCGTCTCTGGATTGCCAAGAAGGGGACGACTTGGCTGTGGTGCCAGTACCCGGACTTGGGCAGTAAGTGTGTGGACATGAACGCACGCCCTCCGTCAAATCTTCCATACGACGCCGTTCAGTAGCCAAGGAGCAGAAATGTTCACGTGGATGGGATCAAAGTTCGACGCCATTCTCAGCACCTATGTGCTGAACGTGGTTTCAGCGTTGATGACAGCAATCACGCCCATCGCCCTGACGGCCATGACACTCTGGGTCTCGTTGTACGGCTGGGCGGTGCTTCGCAACGAAGTCTCTGAGACCGTGCCCACGTTTCTCTGGAAGGTCTTCAAGATCGGCTTGGTCTTGGCCCTCGCGCTTCAGTCAGGCTTCTACATCGCCAATGTTTCCGACACGGCCAACTCGTTGGCGATGGGTGTCGCATCGACGTTCTTGCCGAGCGGAACCGACCCTGCCACGGTGGCGACGCCATACGCCTTGTTAGACAAGTTCAATGACGACGCGAGTGCTCAAGTAGCGGACATCATGAAGGAGGCGAGCATGTTCCGCCTCGACCTTCTTCTTGCGGCCGCAGTTTTCTCCATCGGCTCGGTCGTGTTCCTCTGCATTGCACTCTTCGTCGTAACGCTGTCGAAGCTGTTCCTGACGTTCGTGATTGCTATCGGCCCGCTGTTTTTGTTCTCGCTTGCATGGCGCCCAACGCAACGCTTCTTCGACAGTTGGCTGTCGATGGTCCTGAATGCTGTCGTTCTGACTTGGTTCGCATTCTTCGCTCTGGGCCTGAGCGCCTTCATGGGCAATCAGATGTTCGTCGCAATTCAGAGCGGAGGCGGATTCCTCGGATCCACATTCAACGT
>JARXKP010000184.1 GCA_030271615.1 Pseudomonadota bacterium | reverse complement strand
GCGTCCACCGCGATCACGGCCTTGCGCACCGGCACGTCCAGGATGTTCTCGTACAACGGCTCGTACGGAAGCCGCTCGAACTCGCGTTCCATGGTCTCCTTGCGCACCAGGTGAACGATCAGCTTGACGCGCATCTTGCGACGCACGGCGGTCTCTCCGAAGATGGCCTTGATGTCGAGCAGCCCGATGCCGCGCACTTCGAGCAGGTTCATCAACAGTTCCGGGCAGCGTCCTTCGAGCGCAGTTTGCGACATCCGGTAGATGTCCACCGCGTCGTCAGCCACCAGGCCATGACCGCGTGATACCAGCTCCAGGCCGAGTTCGCTCTTGCCCAGACCCGATTCGCCGGTAAGCAGTACGCCCAGCCCGAGGATGTCCATGAACACGCCGTGCCGCGTCGTGCGCTCGGCAAACAGCTGACTCAGGTAACCCCGCACCATGTCGATGACCTGACCGGCAGACTCGGCGGTGACGAACAACGGAATCGCGGCGCGCTCGCACATCGCTACCAGCCGGTCGGGCGGTGCCTGACCGTCGGCAACGATCACCACTGGCGGCTCCAAAGTCACGATGCGCTGGATGCGCCGCTCCTGGTCTTCCGCGGAAGAGTCCAGCAGGTAGGCCACCTCGCGGCGACCAACGAGCTGCACGCGGTACGGATGGATGTAGTTCAGGTAGCCGACCAGGTCGGCGGCCGATTGCGCATTGCGCACCGCCGCTTCGTCGAAGCGGCGTTCAGGGTGCGCGTGACCGGCTATCCATTCCCAACGCAGGGCGACGCGGTGGTGTTCGAACAGCGCCTCGGCGCTGATGACAACGGGTTTCATGCGATCCGAGTTTGCTCTGGCGATTCACATGGCGGCGATGCGCCTGCGTCGTGCGCGCGCGGACTCGCCATCAAGCCACCGACTTTAGCGGTTCCCAGTTGGAAATGAGTTCGTGCACCTTGGTGGCATCGACCTCGGTTTTCAGGCGTTCGCGCAATTCGCGATCGCTCAGCATCTCCGCGATTTCGGACAGGATCTCAAGGTGCCGCTGGGTGGCCGCTTCCGGCACGAGCAGAAATATCAGCAGCGTGACAGGTTCGTCGTCGGGGGCGTCGAACGGAATCGGTTGCAGCACGCGGGCCACGGCCGCCAGAGGGTTTTTCAGTCCCTTGATTCGCCCGTGCGGAATCGCCACGCCATGCCCGAGTCCGGTCGACCCCAGCCGTTCACGCGCGAACAGGTTGTCGGTGACCGTCGCACGTGCGATGGCATGCTGATTCTCAAACAGCAGTCCCGCGTGTTCGAACACGCGCTTCTTGCTGGTGGCGTCCACATCCACCAGCACATTGCTGGCGGGCAGGATAGCGGCGAGACGATTCATCGGGCAATCCAAGTGACAACTTCAGCGTGGGCCTCGTTGCGCGCTTGCGTGGAGCCAAAACGGCTGATTATAGAAATCGGGACCGGGTGCAGAGCGACTCTGCTCTATTGACCATGTCATTGTGCACACGATGCTGCATTGCAGCAATGCCGCTGAACCCCCGCGCTTGCGGGGCCGATACCGGCGACGCAAAAAGCGGCCCGCGGGCCGCTTTTTCACCCGGATCAGGGTGTTGCCTTTCGTCAGGCGGCCTGCGCGTCAAGCCGCTTCGCGGCCACATGGTGGTGGTCCTGGAGGCGGCCCTTGTGTCGGCAAACCTGCCGATCGAGTTTGTCCATCAACTGATCGACGGCCGCATACATGTCTTCAGACGCGTGCTCGACAAAGATGTCCTTGCCCTTCACGTGCAAGGTCACTTCAGCTTTCTGTCTGCGCTCTTTTTCTTTCAGCTTTTCCACCGACAGCAGCACGTTGATGTCGACTACCTGGTCGAAATGCCGTGTGATCCGTTCCAGCTTTGTGAGCACATACTCTCGAAGAGAGGAAGTTATATCCAGATGATGGCCGCTGATTGTCAAGTTCATGGGAACTCCTTTCGCAGGAAATGAAAGACAGAGTGCACAACGGTGGGCCGTGTACCGATGGACGGCTGGCGCGACCCGACCTGAATTAATCTTGCTCCCGATCCGGACGACTGGCAAGGCAGCGGGTTGGCCCGCTGTGGGCCATTGCGTGCGGTCTGCCCGGTTTGGCGGTCCCCGCGCGTCGGTTCGGGCGCCTGATGGTTCCGGACGGAGTTGCGCGTGGTGACTCCCCCGCGCGGGCCGCAATGCGATAATTTTTTGTGTTGGATCAACCGGAGTTTGATTTGGACGTGCCCCCCACGCGGTGACCGTCCACTCCGCGCAGACTTCGCGATATACCGGAGGTCGGGCCAGGGGTGAGACGGTTGCGACCACCCGCACCCCTTGGTCGCCGACAGCTGTGAACCCAGCGTCGGCTTGTTGGAGCTCTCATGCTCAATGTCTTTTCGCTGGCCAATGGTCGGCTGTTCCAGGAAGAGATCGAAAGCCGAGCTGCGCTGTCGAATGTGCAGCCGGTCTGGGTCGACCTCGACGCGCCGACGGTGGAAGAAAAAGGCTGGATCGCCCAGCACTTCGGCGTCACGATCCCCGACGATGCGGTCGATGACGACCTCGAAGAATCGGCGCGCTTCTACGAGGAAGACAACGGCGAGCTGCATATCCGCAGCGACTTTCTGATCGACGATGACGAGACGCCGCGCAACGTGCGGGTTGCTTTCATCCTGTTCAAGAACGTGCTTTTCTCGGTGCACGGCGAAGAGCTGCCGGTGTTCCGGCTGCTGCGGCTGCGTGCGCGGCGCATCCCGGCGTTGATCGAGGATGCGAAGGACGTGTTGCTCAAGCTCTACGACGCCGATGCCGAGTACAGCGCCGACGCGCTCGAAGGCATCTACGACGCGCTCGAAAAAGTCAGCCAGCGCGTGCTGAAGGAAGACGTGAACGACGCGATGGCCGCCGAAGCACTGTCGGCCATCGCGAAGGAGGAAGACCTGAACGGTCGGATCCGGCGCAACGTGATGGACACGCGACGTGCGGTCAGCTTCATGATGCGCAGCCGGTTGCTGAATGCCGAACAGTTCGAAGAAGCGCGCCAGATCATGCGCGACATCGACTCGCTGGACAGCCACACCACCTTCCTGTTCGACAAGATCAACTTCCTGATGAACGCGACCGTCGGTTTCATCAACATCAACCAGAACAAGATCATCAAGCTGTTCTCGGTGGCCAGCGTGGCGCTGTTGCCGCCGACGCTGATCGCCAGCATCTATGGCATGAACTTCAAGTCGATTCCCGAGTTGGACTGGGCATGGGGCTACCCTTATGCCATCGCCTTGATGGTGGCATCGGTGGCCGCCCCGTTCATCTACTTCCGGCGCAAAGGCTGGCTGTGAATTCCGGTCTCTTGCGACACATGGAGTCAATGAAGGACCGGTGGCCGGTGACGCCGGGCAGACGGGTCGTGTACGGCCTGAAGGCCCGGCATGCGCAGGGCATCTGTGCCGACCTGAGTGGTCGCTGGACCGAAGGCGAGTGCTACTTCGACGAGAAGCCCCGGAACGGGCATCCCGCCAGCGAGAAGAGCCACCGGTGAGCCATCCAGCAGACGACCTTCCCGGCGCCGCATCCCAAACCACGCTGATCGCCCTGCTGCGAGTAGCCTGCGCCACGACTCTGATGGTGATGTCGTTCTCGATGCTGCAACCAGTGCTCGCAGTTCGGCTGCAGGCCGCCGGCGTCAGCGCGTCGGCGATCGGCGTGCTGGCGATGTTGCCCTTCATGACCGTCGCGCTGATGGTGCCGCTGATGCCGCAGGTGTTCGCTCGGCTCGGTGTGGCCACCGCCTACCGCGTCGGCATGAGCCTCGAAGCGCTTGCGACGCTGGGCTACGCCTTCACCGAACATTACGCGCTGTGGTGCTTACTGGCGGTTGTGGGTGGCATCGGCGCGGCGGCGGTCTGGAACGGCACCGAAGCGCTGATCGCGCACAACGCCCCACCCGACCGGCGTGGTCGCTTCACGGGGCTGTACCAGAGTGCGCTTGGCGGGGCGATGGCTGTCGGTCCATTCCTGCCGGGTCTGCTGCGCTGGTCGCCACATGCGCTGACGGTGTTCGCCGCCACACTGATGCTGGCGAGTCTTGCCGTCACCTTCGGCCGCGGGGTTAGCGCCTTGCAGGCCGGCCATGAGGGTGCCTTGCCTGCAGGCCTGTGGGCAACGATCTGCAGCGTGCCGGGCCTGGTGACGATCGCGTTCGCCGGCGGTGTGTTCGAGGCCGGCTTGGGCTCAATCACCACCGCCTACGGTTCGCAGTCCGGTCTGTCGTTGGCGGCGGCGACTTCGCTGGCCGGTGCGCTCGGCCTGGGCAGCTTCGCCTTGCAGTATCCCTGCGGCTGGCTGTCCGACCACGTGTCGCCCCGCACCGTTTTCGGCCTGGCCGGTGTGTTGCTGTTGAGCGCTTCGGCGGCCTTTGCGACCGCGACCGCATGGCCGCCGGTGCTGTGGATCTGTGCCTTCGTCTGGGGTGCGGTCGGCGGCGCGCTTTACACGCTGACGATGATCCGCGTGGCGCATCAGTTCGCTGCGTCGTCGGCCATCGCCGGCACTGCTGCGATGATCACCGGCTATACCGTCGGCGGTGCGGTCGGCCCGTCATTCAGCGGCGTGATGATCGATCACTTCGGTGCGCACGGACAGGCCGCGTGGCTGAGCGTGCTGGCCGTCGTGGTTCTGGTGCTGTCGCGTCGGTTCTCTGGCCGGTCCGGACACGGCTGAAGGCCCCTTGTGCGCCCGCGCCGATTCAGTCGCGCGGCAAGCTTCGAATCATTTCGCGCGCGAGCGCGCGGCCGCTGAGCCACGCGCGTTCGACACCGTCGACCCGCGGCCTGTCTGCGCCGCGAGCACCGCCGTGCCAGGCGTCTCCGCACGAGCCCAGCCGCAGCATGGCGTTCCATCCGCAAGGCTCGGGACGGGGCTTCGGCACCTGCCCATACCGCCAGCGGTGCGCGGCAGCGTGCACCGGAGCCGCGATGTCCACGCCCGATTGCGTGGCAAGCGCACCGACCAGATCGGCGATCACGTCGGCCGCCGCTGCGTCCAGGTGGTCGGCGCTCCAGTACGGCGTCGCGTGCAGCACCCAGCGGCTGCCGATGCCGGGGACGTTGCCGCGATCGATGCGGGCATCGTCGCGCCGCGCCAGCGACAGCACGCCGAGTGGATCGGTGCTTCGGTATTCGCCCTGCAAGGTCGGTAGCTGATTCGGCCACGCTGCCATCACCGTCCAGCAGGGATCGCTGCACGTCTGCCGCATCGCCTCGGCCAGCGCCGAGTCTGAACCGAGCAAGACCGCGGCCTGTTCGGCGGGGACGGCGACGACGACCGCGTCGAAGCGAGTGGTATCGAGTCGTCCGTCGAGCAGCCGCAGCCGCCAGCCCGTTTGGGCTCCGGTGTCCGCCGCGTCGTGATCCGACGGCTCGATCGACGCGACAGGGGTGTCTGTCCGCATGTCGACGCCGCTCGACAGGCTGCGCGCGATCTGCTGCGCGAGCGTGTTCATTGACGGGAAGCCGCAGGCGCGCAACGGCGCCTCGAAGCCGGTGGACTCTCGGCGCCCACCTTCAACGGCGACCCAGCCCGCGTCGCGCCAGGCCGTCACCTGCGCGCGAAACGCGGCAGTCGTTGCCGTGAAACTCGGCGCTCCGTGATCGAATGGACCCGCCGCGCTGCGCCGGGTTGCGCACCGCCCGCCGGGACCCTGGCTCTTCTCCAGCAGCGAGACCACGTGACCGGCCGATTGCAGTTCGTCGGCCACGGTGAGGCCGGCGATGCCTGCGCCGACCACGGCGATGTGGCTCATCGAAGGGTCCTAATCGGGCGGGGCGACATCATCCCTGCCATCACGAATTCGCCTGACGCTTCAGCCAGCGCATCAGCGCCCCGACGGCCGGCAGCTTTTCATACAGCTCCTCGGCCGCGTCCCAGTAGTCGCGGTGCAGCGTGATGAGCCCGTGCGAGTCGAGCTTCAGATGCGATGCGCCGCGCACGGTCTGCAACTCGCGGCTGAAGCGCCGGAAGCGGAACAGGAAGTCCCACGTCAACACGCACTGATCGCCCTGCACCAGCACGTCGTGGACGACAAAGCGCGGCGCGTCCAGCGCCACGTACATGTGGTCGAACACCCGCTGGATTGCGGGCACACCGCGCACCTCGTTGAACGGGTCCTTGAAGTCGGCATCGGCGGCGTAGAACTCGCCGAGCCGCGACACGTCGGCCGCTGTCAACGCCTCGAAGGCATCGACGATGCGTGCGACACGCGGATCGGCGCAGCGCGCGGTGGAGTCGGAGATCATGGACGAGTCCTTCGTGTCTTCTCTACAGCCCGGTGACCCGCCGGATGGCCTTGAAGTAAAGGCCGTCGCCGAGGAGGCTCAGCAGTTTCAGGAATCGCGTGAAGCGCTTCGGGAAGTGAATCTCGAACTGGCCGGCCGCCCAGCCCGCCAGCATTTCCTGCGCGGCTTCTTCGGGCTGGATCAGCGCGGGCATCTTGAAAGCGTTCTGTGCCGTCAATGGAGTCTCGACGAAGCCCGGGCAGATCACCGACACGCCGATGCCGAGCGGGTGCAGATCGAGGTAGAGCGTTTGCGCGAGGTTGATCAGTGCGGCCTTCGTCGGGCCGTAAGCCAGCGAGTTCGGCAGCCCTCGATAACCCGCCACGCTCGACACCAGGCTCACGTGACCCGACTGCTGGCGGATCAGCACAGGCAGCACCGCGTCCAGCAGGTACAGCGCGCCGACGTAGTTGACCTTGTCATGCAGCAGCATCTCGTCCAGATCGAAGGCGGTGGCGCGCATCGGCTGGTAGTGGCCCGCGCAGTACAGCGCCAGGTCAAGGCGACCGAAACGGGCGACGATGTGCTCGACCGCGCGCGCCATCGCGTCGCGGTCGGTGGCGTCGAGCGCAATGCCGAGGCTGCCGTCATGACGGGACTCGAAGGCTTCGATCGCCGCCGCGTTGCGCGCCGACACGACGACCTTCGCACCGAGCTCGTGCAGTTGCTGCGCGGTGGCGCGGCCGATGCCGCTGGAGGCGCCGACCAGCCAGACGACACGCCCGGCCCAGTCGGCGATGCCGGGATTCAGCGGCATGACGGCACCCTGATCGACGAGACCATCGATCGACCCTCCGAGAGGGTCGGGCCTTGCTTGGGGCGGCCCGGCGCTGCGGCCCGCGCGTCGAAATCTGCCAAACGTTTGCTCATGGTTTGTGGAACGCCAGCGTGACCTCGCCCAGCCGCACGCCGAA